>JBPCQG010000173.1:0-37598 GCA_050998315.1 Chitinophagaceae bacterium | reverse complement strand
CTATAATATATATAAAGTACCAGGGCATTTTATACATCACGGAGTAGCAAATGCTTTTACTGTTAGAGAAATTGCTGCAGAAGTTGATGGAAAAATCAGGGTGGGCTTTTCGGGTAATTTATTAAGAAACGATATTGATCGTAATATATTCCTGCAAATTATAAGAGAGAACCCTGGCGTAGTAATAGAATGTTGGGGCAGTCATAATTTACTTGACGGGAATTTAGGCGGCGTTGAAGATACTGAGACCATTAACTTTATTCATCAGCTAAAGCAATCGGTGAATGTAATATTACATGGGGTTGTTCCTGCTGCAATACTTGCAAAAGAATTTTTACGCATGGATGCTTTTTTAATTTGTTATGATGTTGAAAAAGATCAAAGTAGGGGAACCAATTACCACAAAGTGATGGAGTATATCAGTACAGGTAAGGTAATAATTTCGAATAATATTTCAACTTATAAAAATGAACCAAGCCTTGTACAGATGGTAAAAGAAAGATCACATAATAATAACTTACCATTACTCTTTAAAAAAGTTATACAATCACTTGAGATTTACAATACAGCCTATTTACAAAAGTTTCGTAAAGAATATGCTTATGATAATACTTATAGAAAGCAGCTGGAAAGAATTGAGAAATTACTTTTATGAAAAATAAACTTTGCTGCAAGGGGTATGCATTTAAGGAATGTAAGCACATAAAAAAAATTGATTATAATTTGAAAGCTAATAGATTTATTTCGTTTAACTCAATTGAAATAACGATAAAAGTTATTTAAAGTATTTGATATTTTTCTGTGCAAAATAAACATCGTCTGGCAATTATCACTTCGCATCCAATTCAATATAATGCGCCATTATTTAAAATATTAACAGATAGAGGCAATATAGACATCAAAGTATTTTATACATGGGGCAAAGCAAGCACTGAAAGAAAATTGGACCCGGGATTCGGGAAACAGATTAAATGGGATATACCTTTACTACAAGGTTACGAATGTGAATTTTTAAAAAATGTTTCGAATAACCCGGGTTCTGATCATTTTAACGGGATTAATAATCCAGATATAATTAAAAAGATAAATGATTGGGCGCCGGATACATTGTTTGTGTATGGATGGAGTTTTAATAGCCATCTTAAAATACTTAAACATTTTCACAATAAACTCCCTATACTATTCAGAGGCGACTCAACATTATTAAATGATTCCCAGAGGATTTCTTTAAAAAAAATAGTTAGACATTATTTTTTGAAATGGGTATATAAGCATATTGATGCAGCGTTGTTTGTAGGCATTCAAAATCGTAAATACTTTGTAGCATGTGGAGTACCAGAGCGCAAATTATTTTTTGCCCCTCATGCTGTGGACAATAATTTTTTTTCTGGGGCAGACGAGATGTATAAAAAGAATGCAAAAGAGTGGAGAAATAAATTGGGAATAAAGGAGGCTGATACCGTATTTCTATTTGCAGGCAAATATCAGAAAGAAAAAAATCCTCTATTGCTACTTAACGCGTTTATAAATATTAAGCAAGCCAATGCACATTTGATTTTTGTTGGAAATGGCGTGTTAGAACCAAAGCTTAGAAAAGAAGCGGGGAAGTATAGAAATATTCATTTTATCGATTTTCAAAATCAATCAAAAATGCCTGTTGTTTATAGGCTGGCAAATATTTTTGTATTACCATCTCAAAGTGAAACATGGGGATTGGCTGTTAATGAAGCCATGGCTTGTTCTTGCGCACTTTTAGTAAGTGATAAATGCGGCTGTTACTCTGATTTAGTTATCGAGGGAAAAAATGGTTATATTTTTAAATCAGATAATGTGCAAGATTTATTTTTTAAAATTGATTTATTGGTACAGCATACATCCAAAATCACCGGAATGGGAAAGACGTCATTACAAATAGTTAAAGGATGGAACTATGATAAAGTATGCAACACGATTGAAAGAGTGTGTTTAAAAAAAAATAAGAATTTCTGAATTATAAATAGCTAGAATATTCTAATCACTAGGAAAATAAAAATACTAATTGTAGGTGGTGATGATATTTCTTCAATCGAAAACTTCTATTTTAAATATTTATTAAAATTAAAAGTCAAGATCAAATTATTTCCTTCCCAAGGAATCTTTTTTAATTATTATCAAAAAAATATTATTAATAAAATAATTTATCGAATTGGCTTATCCTCTGTTATTTACAATATTCAGAAACAATTTAAAAATATAGTAGAATCATTTCAACCAGATGTTATATGGGTTTTTAAGGGGATGGAAATCTTTCCACAATCATTGAAGTGGGCAAAAAATAAGAATATAAAATTGATTAATTATAATCCCGATAACCCGTTTGTTTTTTCCGGCAAAGGAAGCGGAAATTCTAACGTGAAAGTGTCAATGCCCTTATATGATCTGCATCTTACTTACAATACTGACGTAAAGAAAGCGATGGAATCGATCTATAAAATACCTACAGAAATACTCCCTTTTGGTTTTGATATAAGTGATGCATTATTTAATAAATGCAGTATGCAGCAAGAGCTTAATAAAGTGTGTTTTTTGGGTAACCCGGATATATACAGGGGTAAATTTTTACAAAAATTGGCTGAGGAAGGAATTGAATTGGATGTTTACGGAAATCATTGGCAGAAATTTGTAAATCATCGAAACATCAAAATATTTGCCCCGGTTTATGGTGATTATTTCTGGCTTACTTTACGCAAATATAGGATACAGTTGAATCTTATGCGACCACATAATCTAAATACCCATAATATGCGAAGTTTTGAAGTCCCTGGCGTAGGAGGGATACAATTGGCTCCAGATACACCTGATCATCATACTTATTTTGAACCTTGTAAAGAAATTTTTTTGTACACAGATATAAAAAACTGTGTTATACAAATAAAAAATATTCTGTCTTTACGCATTATTGACGCAGATAAAATACGTGAGCAGGCCAGGCTGCGTTCTCTGCGATCAGGATATACTTATAAAAACAGGGCAAGCCAGGCATTAAAGTATATCAGGGCCTCATATGAGTAAAATTATTGTTTTACATTTTAGTCCATTGGAATTATACCCGCCAGTTCAAAATTTTTTACGTTTTTTTGTTGGAAAACTTCAAGGGCATAATATAATTGTATTAACTACAGGTACTACTGTTTCAGTCTTAAAACAATTCGAGTCTGCTTCAGATCATGTGAGTATTAAGCGATTAGGACAGTCCGGCCAAAAACTAAATTTGTTCAAAAGGTATTTGAGTTATTTTTTTTTTAATATAGGATCACTTGTTTATTTACTTTTGCAACGTCCAAAAAACATAATGTATTATGAAACTATTTCTTCCTACCCTGTATATCTGTATAAGCGTTTTTTCAATTCAAAGGCTAAAGTTTTTATTCATTATCACGAGTACACATCTCCACAAGAATATAATAGTGGCATGAAGCTAACAAGGTTTTTTTATGGGCGGGAAAAATGGCTGTATTCCCATGCCAACTGGGTATCACATACTAATGAATATCGTTTGCAACAATTTTTGTTAGATGTTAAACCTTTCAAAGTGGCCTTTCCTCAGGTACTGCCTAACTATCCACCAGAAAGTTGGAATAAATTCCATGAATATAAAATTGATATACCCGTTCGGGCGGTATACGTTGGAGCTTTGAGCATGGACACGATGTATGTTAAAGAATTTACCGAATGGGTTATTGAGCAAAATGGAAAGGTACTATGGGATATTTATTCATTTAACATTACAGATGACGCAAAAAAATATTTCCAATCACAGCGATCTGAATGGATTAGATTAAAATCAGGAGTAAACTATGATGAGTTACCAAATATCTTAAAAAATTATGAAGTAGGAATTGTTTTATATAAGGGGCATATCCCTAATTATATATACAATGCACCTAATAAGTTATTTGAATACCTTGCTTGTGATCTTGATGTATGGTTTCCAGGTTTAATGAAAGGTAGTCTTGCCTACATTACAAACAAAAGTTACCCCAAAGTATTAGCCATTGATTTTACGAAATTGAATCAACTGAACCTAAGTGAACTAATTGAACGCACTAGTTACATTTATAAGCCTGGTTCGTTTTTTTGTGAAAATATACTTGGACCATTCGCTGAAAAATTAATGGCAAATGATTGAAAAAGTGTTAAGGAAAATTCCCTCATTTATGGGGAAACAAAGATTAGCAAGGTTTCTATTCCAAAGTAAAATCATAAACAGCAACGATATTTTTATCCAGGGACAATACAATGCAGCTATAAAATTCCTAATCTAAAAGAAAATATTGGCTTTTAAATTTTTATAAATGGGGTTTATGAACCAACAGCCATTGAGTTTATTATCAGTCAAATTCCTGAGAATGGTTTCATGATTGACATTGGCGCAAACATAGGAACTATAGCCTTTCCAGTTCTAAAAACCAGAAAAGATATAAATGCTATTTGTATCGAAGCATCTCCAAGAGTTTTTGACTATCTAAAATTTAACAAACAATGCAATAACATTAGTAATTGTATGCTAATTAATAAAGCATTGACTGATGTTGATGGAGAAATCGTAAGTTTTTTTAGTCCTGGTGAATTGTTTGGTAAAGGATCATTATCCTCTGTATACACGAAGGATAGTGAAAAAATAGAAACGATAAGTTTGGATTCTCTATTAATGGTGAATAGAATTGAAAAGGTTGACTTTATTAAAATTGACGTGGAAGGATATGAATATGCAGTATTCAAAGGAAGCAAAGAACTGCTAAGTAAAAATAGTGCACCTGATATTTTTTTAGAATTTGTTGACTGGGCTGAAGGACTTTCAAAAAATGTCAAGGTAGGCGATGCACAAAAAATATTATTTCACTATGGTTATAAATTATTTTGTTTCGAAAATAAGGGGTCGAAGGAAATAAAATCGCCATTACAAGAAGGATCTGCAGCACTATTTGCTACTAAAAATAAAAATTGGAATCGCTATTTAAAGTAAAAATAAATTGGATTATATTTTTTATTAGCATTTTGCTGGTAAGGATATTATTCCCATTTATAAGTTGGTTTTCATATATAGCTATTGTAATTACTATTCACCATTTTTTGTTGTTGTTCTATTCTCTAAATTATGTAATACCAATACGCTATCTCTTTGGAACTTTCATGTGTTTACAAATGTTTGTAGGAGCTGTTCTTGCCTATAATGGGGTAGATAAACTTCAACCCAGTCTGTACCAGATGAAAATTACTGAAGACGTATATTTTAGTTACGTTATTCCGGCAGTTGTTTTCTTTATTATAGGGCTGCATTATAAAGCAGGTAAACTTAAGGGTGAAGCATTAGATATACCATCAATCAATTTATTTGCTAAAAGATATCCACTAATTGCATATTATTTTATTGCTATCGGGCTTGTATCCAGTTTTTTATCTGGAGCATCTGGTGGTTTGGCGTTTGTTTTCTATTTAATATCTAACTTTAAATTTATTGGCGCATTTATATTGGTATTAAGTGATCAGCGGCTAAAAATTGTACCCTTGATTTTGATATATGGTT
Organism: Chitinophagaceae bacterium; assembly: GCA_050998315.1. GTDB lineage: Bacteria > Bacteroidota > Bacteroidia > Chitinophagales > Chitinophagaceae > Ginsengibacter. Next base: position 32,032 of record JBPCQG010000173.1, on the reverse strand, counting down.
CTGTAATCAGCTCTTCATTAGTTGGCGGGTTATTTCACGATTTAATAACATGGTTGATTTTACTTGGTGCAGTTATTTCCATAAAATTTAAACCTTCGAGTCTCATGAAATTTGTGTTTTTTGTATTTTTTGTATTGCTTACAATTACAATACAACAATTAAAAAACAGTTATAGGTCAGCTCTATTAAATAATAGAGAAAGCGGCTTGAAAACTTTTAAAGAAACTTATGATGCAGCTGAATCTCAAAATCGAATCTTTGATAATACTGCCTTAGCAAAGAGCAGCCTCAGGATAAACCAGGGATTTATAATTACTAATATTATGAAGAAAGTGCCCGCTGAAATTCCATTTTCAAATGGCACTGAATTACTGCAAATTTTAGAGGCAGCTTTTTTGCCAAGAATATTAGCTCCTAATAAATTAAATGCAGGGGATAAACAGATTTTTACTAAATATACCGGGATAAAACTTCATGGAGGTACTTCAATGGGATTAAGCTCAGTGGGTGATGCATATATAAATTTTGGAATTTTTGGAGGGTGCATATTTATGTTTTTATTGGGTTTGTTATACAATCAAGTTTTAAAAGGCTTTTATAAGTTCAGCAAAAACCTTCCACTGCTTTTACTATTTACAACAATAGTATTTTTTTTCCCCATTCGACCAGACTCAGAATTACAGACAAATTTGGGTCACCTGGTGAAAGGGTGTTTTGCAATATTTCTTGTATTTACTATTTGGAAAAAACAACTTTCAGATAATAAAAATATGCCTGTAATTTCCTCTTGAAGATATTTATTTTTATACCGTGGTTCTACCCAGCATATAAAGCGGGAGGCCCTATACAATCCATTGCCAATATGGTTGAACAGTTTTCTCAAGATATTTCCTATAAGATAATTTGCTCAAATACTGATTTAGGAGGAAACGTTTTGGCAGTATCACCTGACAGGTGGATCCAATACAATACAAATACTCAGGTTTGGTATGCTTCAAAAAAAAAAGCAATGCAAGCATTATTAAGAAAAGAGGTAAATTCTCTAAGTGACATTTTATTTATTAATGGTGTTTATTCCTGGCGCTTTAATTTACTGCCATTATTATTTTGTAATACATCAAGAAAGATAGTTTCTGCAAGAGGAATGTTCCATCCAGGCGCACTTTCGCAAAAATCTTTTAAAAAAAGTATTTATATTTTCTTTTGGAAATTAGCGGGACTTAATAAGAAATGCAGTTTCCATGCTTCCACAAATGAAGAGAAAAAATTTATTGAAAATATCTTTGGTAAAAAGATAAATGTTTTTGTTGCTCAAAACTTTCCACGGATTATTACACAACAAGATCCACTAGAAAAGAAATCAGATTTTTTGAAATTGATTTCAATTGCATTAATAAGCCCAATGAAAAATCATCTGCCTATTTTAAAAGCTCTGGAGTTTTGCAACAATAATATATATTATAACATATATGGGCCGGTTAAAGATTATGCTTATTGGAATATTTGCTTAGAACAAATAAAAAAACTACCTAAAAACATTATGGTAAAACATTATGGAGATATTCCACCACAAGAGGTTGAAATTGCACTTTCAAAAAATCATGTTTTTATATTGCCCAGTAAAAGCGAAAATTTTGGCCATGCAATTTATGAAGCATTAACTGCAGGAAAACCTGTGATCACAAGTAATAATACACCCTGGAATAATTTAAAAATATCAAAAGCTGGAATTAATATTGAACACAATAATCCTCATGAACTCAGTAATGCAATTAATTATTTTGCAGCAATGAACCAATTTGAATTTGATGAATGGAGTAATGGCGCAAATAAATATGCTGCCAGGTCAATTGACATCAACGATATAAAACAGCAGTATGAGGAAATGTTCTATGAGTGATATTTCCCCTGATCAATATTAACTCAGATGATCAAAAATTTCCCTAAACATTCTTAAATGATTATTATAGGTATTAACGCTTACCATGCAGATTCATCTGCAGCAATTTTTGTAGATGGCAAGCTTGTAGCAGCAATTGAAGAAGAAAGATTTAAAAGGGTAAAGCATTGGGCAGGGTTTCCTCAACAGGCTATAGACTTTTGTTTAAAAGAAGCTGGTATAACCTATGAGCAGGTAAATCATTTTGCAATTGGGCGTGATCCTAAAGCAAAATTTTTTAAAAAGCTTTTATACCTGGCTGCAAATCCTAAGGGAAGTTTTTCTGTAATAAAAGACAGGCTGAGTAATAGTCGTAAAGTTTCTTCATTGGATAATGAGCTGGCCAAAATTTCTGGATTAACATCCGGAATATTTAAAGGAAAAATTTCCCATGTTGAACATCATCGCAGTCATCTTGCCTCTGCTTTTTTTGCTTCTCCTTTTGATGAGTCTGCTTTATTATCCATTGATGGCTCCGGAGATTTTACTACAACTATGATAGGAATAGGAAGGGGCAATAATATTAAAGTATTGGATTCTGTTGACTTTCCACATTCAATAGGAATTTTTTATACAGCCTTTACTCAATTGTTAGGCTTTCCGCATTATGGTGATGAGTACAAGGTTATGGGTATGGCGCCTTATGGCGAAGCAAAATATGTAGATAAGCTTAATGATGTTTTACATCTTACAAAGGATGGTTTATTTAATCTTAATTTAAAATATTTCAGAAGCGGAGCACAGGGCGTTATTTCTTATGGGGATGATAATATCCCAAAAGTAGAATCAATGTACAGTGATGTGATGATAAAACAATTTGGAGAGCCAAGAAAAAAAGGTGAGGAGCTATCCCAATACCATAAAGATCTTGGGGCATCTGTGCAAAGAATAACTGAAAATGTAATATTTCATATTTTAGAAAATCTACAGGAGAAAACAGGCTTGATGAATGTATGTGTTGCTGGAGGTGTTGCACAAAACAGCGTTGCAAACGGAAAAATAATCAGTACCACTTCTTTCAAAAATGTTTATATACCATCTGCAGGGCATGATGCAGGAATATCAATAGGTGCAGCATTGTTTGTACAACATCAAATACTAAAGCACCCAAGACAGCCGTCTATAGAATCTGCATATACTGGCAGCAGGTTTAGCAATACTGAAATCAAAGCTTCGCTTACCAAAAGAAATATTTGCTTTTCTGAACTTGAAGATTCAACTTTATTTGAAAAAATTACAGACTGTTTAATAAATGGCGGAGTAGTAGGATGGTTTAATGGCAGAGCAGAATTTGGTCCCCGGGCTTTAGGAGGCCGTTCAATAATTGCTGATCCCAGAAGAAATGATGCAAAAGAGATACTCAATCTAAAAATTAAAAGACGGGAAAGCTTTAGGCCATTTGCCCCATCAATTTTAAAAGAATATGTTCATGAATACTTTGAACTGACTGACGAAGTGCCCTTTATGGAAAAGGTATTTCCTATTAAAAAAGAAAAACAAAGCCTTATCCCTGCAGTTACACATGTAGATGGCACAGGTCGTTTGCAAACAGTAGATAAAGAAATATCTCCACGCTATTATGCATTAATTGAAAGTTTTAGAAAGAAAACAGGCATACCAATCCTATTAAATACATCCTTCAACGAAAATGAACCAATCGTAAATACTCCAACAGAAGCGCTTGATTGTTATCTTCGCACAAATATGGATATGTTGGTTTTGGAAAATATTGTGGTTGAGCGTAAGTGAAGAAAAAATTCAATGACCGGAGGGTGAATATGAAAGTTTCTATTATTACTGTTACTTATAATTCTGCAAAATATGTAGAAGACTGTATCAATTCTATTATCAGGCAGAATTACAAGGACATAGAATACATTGTAGTAGATGGCGGTTCAACTGATGGAACTGTAGATGTTTTAAAAAGATTTTCACCTTATATTACGAAATGGATATCGGAAGAAGACAAAGGTATGTATGACGCATTAAACAAAGGAATGCAACTTGCAACTGGTGATGTTATTGGTATCTTAAACAGTGATGATGTACTTGCTTCCCCCGATGTAATTTTAGAAATTGTAAATTGTTTTCTGGAAAATAATGTTGATTCTTTATATGGTGATCTGGTATATGTAGATCCTTTTGATCTACAAAAAGTGTTACGCTTTTGGAAAGGCTTGACATACAAACGAAGAAGATTCAGGTATGGCTGGATGCCTGCACATCCAACTTTTTATATACGGAGAGAACTAATTGAAAAATATGGCGGCTATGTATCACATTATTTTACTGCTGCTGATTTTGAATTTATGGCCAGATATCTTTTCAGATTTAGAATTAGTTCATATTATCTTCCCAAATTAATTGTAAAAATGAGGGCTGGTGGTGCAAGCAACGAAAGCTTGTTAAGTCGGATAAGAGCTAACCGCAGGGATTATTTGGCAATGAAAAAAAACAAAATACCCTATCCTTTAATTGTATCTATCTTAAAACCACTAATTAAAATGCCTCAATTTTATAGGGCATTACTTTATAAATTCAAAAAAAATTCTACACCTTACAAAACTTTTCAATTATCAAGTTTCCCCAATGATTAATAAATAATTATTATTGGAGATAATTTAAGTCCTTTACAAATTCTAATATGAAAAAAGTTGCACTAATTACAGGAATCACCGGTCAGGATGGAGCTTATCTTGCCGAGCTATTATTAAATAAAGGTTACGAAGTTCATGGCATTAAAAGAAGAAGCTCATTATTCAATACTGAAAGAATTGATCATTTGTATGAAGATCCGCATGAAAAAAATCCTCATCTTGTATTGCATTATGGGGATCTTACTGACTCTACCAATTTAATAAGAATTATACAGGAAATAAGGCCAGATGAAATTTATAATCTGGCAGCCATGAGTCATGTGCAGGTAAGTTTTGAAACACCTGAATACACTGCGAATGCAGATGGTATTGGCACTCTCAGGATATTGGAGGCTGTTCGATTGTTAGGTTTAGTAAAAAAGACAAAAATTTATCAGGCATCTACTTCTGAATTGTATGGTCTTGTGCAGGCAGTTCCGCAAAGTGAAACAACACCATTTTATCCCCGTTCGCCCTATGCTGTTGCAAAATTATATGCATACTGGATAACTGTTAACTATCGTGAGGCTTATAATATGTTCGCATGCAATGGAATTTTGTTTAATCACGAATCTCCGTTGCGGGGTGAGACTTTTGTTACCAGGAAAATTACACGGGCAGTAGCTAAAATTGCTTTAGGTATGCAGGATTGTTTATACCTCGGTAATTTAAATAGCAGAAGAGATTGGGGTCATGCAAAAGATTATGTAGAGGCAATGTATTTAATTCTTCAGCAAGACAAACCTGAAGATTTTGTGATTGCAACAGGTATTACTACCACTATCCGGGACTTTGCAATCATGGCATTTAGAGAAGCAGGAATTGAATTAGCATTTAAAGGTGAGAAAGAAAATGAAACGGCGGAAGTGCTTTCAAGCGATAGCGGAAATATAAAACCCGGAACAAAAGTAATAAAAGTAGATCCGCGTTATTTCAGACCAACTGAAGTTGATCTTTTAATTGGAGATGCTGGGAAAGCAGCTGAAAAATTGGGATGGAGGGCAAAATATACATTACCTGAACTTGTAAAAGAAATGGTGCAAAGCGATCTTGAATTATTTAAGAGTAATTTACTTTTAAAAGAAAGCGGCTTTACTATAAAGCATCAATACGAATAATTGGAATTAACAGACAAAATATATATTGCTGGGCACCGCGGAATGGTTGGCAGTGCTTTATTAAGAAGTCTTCAGTCAAAAGGATTTACAAATATTATTACTCTCACTTCTGCAGAACTTGATCTCAGGGATCAGGCTTCAGTAAATGAGTTTTTTAAAACTGAAATTCCTTTATATGTATTTCTTGCCGCTGCAAAAGTGGGTGGTATTAACGCTAATAATATTTATCGTGGTGAGTTTATTTATGACAACCTGATGATTGAGGCAAATATTATTCATGCAGCTTATAAAAATTCTGTAGAAAAATTATTATTTCTTGGCTCATCATGTATTTATCCTAAAATGGCGCCGCAGCCTTTAAAAGAAGAATCTCTTTTAACAGGCTTGCTTGAGCATACAAATGAGCCTTACGCAATTGCTAAAATTACCGGTATAAAATTGTGCGATGCTTACAGAGCACAGTATGGTTGTAATTTTATTTCAGCTATGCCTACAAATTTATATGGACCAAATGATAATTATGATCTGGAGAACAGCCATGTTTTACCAGCATTGCTCAGAAAAATAATTGTTGCAAAACAAAATAATCTTCCTGCAGTTACCATATGGGGAAGCGGTACCCCCCATCGTGAATTTTTATATGTAGATGATTTAGCAGATGCCTGTATTTACCTGATGCAAAATTATAACGAGCCAGGATTTGTAAATGTGGGAACTGGTGTTGACATTACTATTGCTGAGCTTGCTAATTTAATAAAACAAATTGTAGCCTATAAGGGCATAATTGAAAAGGATGCAACAAAACCTGATGGTACGCCACGTAAATTACTAGATGTTGCGAAGCTGAAAGCTTTGGGCTGGAAAGCATCTGTGACATTAGAACAAGGGATAAGATTGGTTTACGATGAGGTAAAAAATAATAACTGGGAATAAAATTTTCATGTTCAACTTTTTCAGAAAAAAAAAGAATATTTCAGAGATTAGCGAATCATTTCCAATTACAACAGATATTCATTCACATATTTTGGCAGGAATAGATGATGGATCACCGGATATTAATACTTCACTTAAATTGGTTAAAGGATTATATGATCTGGGCTACAGAAAGCTTGTTGCAACTCCTCATGTTATCGGAGACTTTTATAGAAACACCCCTGAAATAATAAACACAGAACTGGCAAAATTAAAAATTGCTTGTAAAAAAAATGAGATAGATATTGAATTATCTGCAGCTGCAGAATATATGTTGGATGATTATTTTTTAGATTTAATAAAACAGAAGGGTCAAATTTTACCGGTTTATAAAAACATTATTTTAACTGAACTGCCTTACACAGGAATGTTAATGAATGTGAATGAAATTGTTTTTGAAATAATCTCTGCAGGCTATAAGCCAATACTTGCACACCCGGAGAGATATTTTTATTATCATAGAAATTTTGATGAATATTTCAGGTTGAAAGAATCAGGCTTTTCGTTGCAGGTAAATCTTTTATCACTTACAGGATATTACGGACCGCAAGTAGCGAAGGCTGCAAAATTTATTTTTGATAATGATCTTGCAGATTTTGTGGGAACCGATATGCACCATGAGCGGCATTTGGTTGCATTAAGTAAAAAGGAAACTATTTCTATGTTAAACAGATATCTTGATAATAAAGTTTACAACAACTTTGACATGCTATAAACGATATTGTTTAGCAAACTTAGCCCTGTTTTTTATTCTTCTATTTTGATTGTTTGTGGTTAGTACTTCTCAATACATCATGTAAAACCGTAGCTAATTTCTCAACATCATCGATAGCCCAAAAATGGATAAAAAATAATCTCGGTTGTTCAAATAACATATGGCTGTGTAAAGCAGTTACTAAAATATTTCCTTTTGTGAGCATTTTTTGTACAGTGTTCACTTCACTTGGTATCAATACAAAATCTCCCGTAACTGCTGCCTTTTCTCCATTTTTTTGAAAGTTAATAACACTATTCACTCCAAAATTTTCAGCGATCTCAACTCCCGCATCTTTTATTCTTTCATTCCTCGGTACACTGAATTTTAAAATACTACCCTCTTTTTTTCCTGTATATCCCAAAATTTCTTCTGTTTTTCCCCATTCCAAATTCTGAGATGTGTCAGCATAATTTGATTTTAATGGAGTAGCAGTAAGCGAAAGAACTTCTTTGAATCTTCCAAAAAGATCCATAGGATTGCCCATAGAAAATACATGCAGGTACACAATTTTAGGCTTTTCCCCAAGCAAACGGTTGTGTATAGCTGTTATGTCAATTCCTTTTTCGTCAAGCTTTTTTAAAACGATTTTCAATTCAGATTCCAACAAAACAACATCACCCAGTAACATTCCGGAAGTACCAGTAGAATCCTGCGGCATAAAGGCTAACCATGTGGTAAATGCGAACCTGGAGTCTATTTTCATCCCTTCAAGGGTAACATTAACATCCTGCCTTGGGAAAGTAAATTTATAAAATCCATTTTCTTGTGATGGCATTTTACCAAAAATATTTTCAATTCCTGCTGGCAGACGTTCTATCTTTTTAAAATCAGTTTTGGTACCTGTACTTAATTCGGGCAATAACTTTGGAGACGATGATGGCGCAGATTGAGTTACAGCAGCAGGCTGGTCCGAATTGCATGAAAAAATAAAGACAAGTACGATTATAAAAAAATGTTTCCTCAGCATCTGTAAAAATTTAATTTAAATCAACATTAAATTTAATCATCTTTCTTCATTTGGGATGGGTGAGGCAGCATATTCTGTAAATTCGCATTAATGAAGCACCTGGCTACTCTTAATAAATTTTTTTGGAAATACAAATGGTTGTTTTTGCTTGGAATAATTTTTATTATCCTTTCTAACTACTTCCGCATCCTGGCGCCTCAGGTTACTAAATACGTACTAAACACTGTAGAGAATTCTCTAAAAAAAGAAAATACAGAAGTATCAAACACTGCAGTAAGTTATGATCCGCTGGTAAAAAGATTATTTATCCAAAACTTGCAAAGCTCATCTTTAAAAAGTAAAATTTTTGTTTGTGGCACCATGCTTCTTGTGCTTGCTTTGATAAGCGGATTTTTTATGTTTTTAATGCGTCAAACTATTATTGTAATGAGCAGGCATATTGAATATGAACAGAAGAATGAGACATTTTCTCACTATCAAAAATTAGACACTAACTTTTTTAAAACACATAGTACAGGCGATCTGATGAGTAGGATTTCAGAAGATGTAAGCAGGGTTAGGATGTATTCAGGACCTGCGATAATGTATATAATTAACCTCGCAGCTACGATTGGGTTTTCTGTATTTTATATGCTGAAAGAAAACAGGGAACTTACTTTGTATGTTCTTTCTCCATTGCCGGTATTGGCGCTTACCATTTATTATGTAAACACTATTATTAATAGAAAGAGTGATAGGATACAATCTTTACTTTCTGATCTTACAACTAATGCACAGGAGTCGTATTCCGGAATACGGGTGATAAAATCTTTTGTGCAGGAAAAAGCTATGCTTGGTTTTTTTGAAAAAAATAGTGAAGATTATAGAAAAAGCGCTATATCCCTTGCAAAAACTGAAGCTATTTATTTTCCTTCAATTTCATTATTGATAGGGCTTAGTACTTTAATAACAATTTTGATTGGAGGTTATTATGTTATTAATGGGCAAATAAGTATTGGTGTAATTGGCGAATTTGTAATGTATATTCTGCTGCTTTCATTTCCTGTAAGTGCAATAGGGTGGACGGCAAGTATGGTACAAAGAGCTGCAACATCGCAACGCAGAATAAATGAATTTCTACATACAGAATCAAACATTAAAAATATTAATGATACACAGCAAATAATTTTAAAAGGAAAAATTGAATTTAAAAATGTTGATTTTACATATCCGCATACAGGTATTCATGCAATAAAAAACTTTGATCTAAAAATAAATACGGGAGAAAAAATAGCAATTGTTGGTAAAACAGGCTCTGGTAAATCAACCATTGCGCAACTTCTTTTAAGGATGTATGATCCACAACACGGAGATATTTTATATGATGATATATCAATAAAAAAAATAGATTTTCATTCCTTACGTTCTCAGTTAAGTTATGTACCGCAGGATGTATTCCTGTTTAGTGATACAGTGAATAATAATATAAGTTTTGCCATGAAAAATGCTTCAGATGTAAAAATAAAAGAAGCCGCTGCAAATGCTGTCATTCAAAATGAGATCGAAGAATTTCCCTTTAATTATAAAACTCTGATAGGAGAGAGAGGCGTTACATTAAGTGGAGGGCAAAAACAACGTATTTCTATTGCAAGGGCATTAATTAAGGAACATGAAATAGTGATCTTTGATGATTGCCTGAGTGCTGTAGACGCAAAAACAGAAAGCCGGATCATAAATAATCTGCATACATATTTGAAAAATAGAACAGCTATCATTATAACACACCGCATCTTTTCTTTATTTAATTTTGATAAAATAATTTTATTAAAAGATGGTGCTATTGCAGAACAGGGAACACACATTGAGTTAATGAGGAAAAATGGATATTACACTGAAATGTATCACCATCAGCAAAAAAGAGAAAAGAAATTAGCGGAAGAATTATAGTATTTTTCTAAATATTTTGCTATTACAAAAACAAATTTATCTTTGCTGAGTATAAAAATTTAACCTTAAAACATATAAAGTGGCGTACGAGAATAATGATAAAAAACAAGAAAGTGTTTATAGCGCAAGAATTAGGGCAGGTAAACGCAGAACTTATTTCTTCGATGTAAGGGCTACCCGTAGTAATGATTACTATTTAACTATTACAGAAAGCCGTAAAAGATTTAATGAAGATGGATACGACAGGCATAAAATTTTTTTATATAAAGAAGATTTTAATAAGTTTTTAAAGGGATTATCAGAATCTATTGATTATGTAAAAAGCGATCTAATGCCCGATTTTGATTTTGATGCATTTAATCATGACACTCCATATGAAGGGGCTGAAAATAATGCTGTTTCAGAAAATAATACTTCTTTAGAAGATAATACTTTATCAGAAGAATCTAATGATAAAGAAACTGATACTTCTGCTACCGGAATTGCATCTACAGCCACACCTGAGATTGATGTAAAGCCCAATGACGAGGAAGTGGATAAGTGGTGATCAAATCAGAACTAAATGCTTAGATCCTCTCACGTGAGAGGATTTTTTTATTATAATTTTACCAGAGTGTTTAATACGATTATTTGGTCATACAATTTACCGTTCATTTTACTGCCTCAAATTTTTAAATGCATTTATTAATCCATTTGTAGATGCATCATGCGATGTAACTTCTGCATCATTATCTAATTCGGGTAATATTTTTTTTGCAAGTTGTTTACCAAGCTCTACCCCCCATTGATCGTAACTGTAAATATTCCAGATAACTCCCTGCACAAAAATTTTATGCTCATACAAAGCGATTAATTCACCCAAAGTAAATGGGGTTATTTTTTTTACAAGAAAAGAATTGGTTGGGCGATTTCCTTGAAAAGTTTTATAGGGTATCAATTCTTCAGGGACATTCTCTCCCTCTAATTCTGCTTTAGTTTTTCCATTCATCAAAGCTTCTGTTTGTGCAAAAAAGTTTGACAATAATATTTTATGATGAAGCCCAAGAGGATTGTGTGTAATAACCGGTGCAATAAAATCACATGGAATTAACTGTGTACCCTGGTGTATTAATTGGTAAAAGGCGTGTTGCCCGTTTGTGCCGGGCTCTCCCCATATTACAGGCCCGGTGTTGTAATTTACTTTTTCGTTATTTCTGTCAATAAATTTGCCATTGCTTTCCATATTTCCCTGCTGAAAGTAGGCAGCAAAGCGATGCATATATTGATCATAAGGAAGAATAGCTTCTGTTTTAGACCCAAAGAAATTGATGTACCAAATACTGATAACTCCCATTAACACATGTACGTTTTTATTAAATGAATTTTCGCGGAAATGCTTATCTATTTCATGTGCGCCTTTCAAAAGATCTTCAAAATTGTTATACCCGATTGTTAATGCAATGGATAAACCAATTGCACTCCACAAGCTGTACCTGCCGCCGACCCAGTCCCAAAACGCAAACATATTTTCTTCAGCAATTCCAAATTTTTTTACCTCTTCAGAGTTAGTACTTAATGCCACAAAATGCTTAGCAATAAAAGATTCATCTTTCGCTTCTTTTAAAAACCATTCCCTTGCTGTATAGGCATTGGTCATTGTTTCCTGTGTGGTAAAAGTTTTAGAAGCAATTAGAAACAATGTTTCTTCCGGAGTTACTTTTTTTAAAACTTCCGCAATATGACTGCCGTCAATATTACTTACAAAATATGCCTGAATATCTTCTATCCAATAAGGTTTCAACGCTTCAGTTACCATTACAGGGCCAAGATCACTTCCACCTATCCCGATATTTACAATGTATTTTATTTTTTTTTCTGTGTACCCTTTCCATTCTCCATCATGAACTGTTTTACAAAAAGTTTTCATTTGGTTAAGCACTTTTTGTACCTCCGGCATTACATCTTTCCCATCAAGCAAAACAGGTTTGCCTGAAAAATTTCTTAATGCAGTGTGTAATACAGCCCTGTTTTCTGTTTCATTTATTTTTTCTCCGTTAAGCATTTCCTCAATCGCAGATTGTAATTTACAATCCTCTGCTAATTGTAATAAAAGCTGTAAAGTTTTATCCGTAATTATATTTTTTGAAAAATCCCAAATAACATCCGGCACAGCAAGCGAATATTTTTTAAACCGGTCTCCATCTTCTTTAAATAATTCTTTAAGATGAATTAATTTCATTTCCTGATAATGTTCCTGCAACTGTAGCCAGGCAGAAGTTGTTGAGGGATTTATTTTTGGAAGCATGGTTTGGATATTTTGAAATTTATAGATCAGTTATTGCATTCAATGTTTTCTTAACCATTTGTTCAGTAATATCTAAATGAAATACCATCCTGATCTGAGTAGGAGAGATGGGCATTACCAATATATCAAACTTTTTAAAAGCGTCAGCCAAAGATTTTGCTGTGTAAGTTTCATCAACTACTTCAAAAATGATAATATTGGTTTCTACCGGAAGCATTTTGCCTGTAAATTCCTTTTTCAACAATGCTTCTGCAACCTGCTTTGCATTTCCGTGATCTATCTTTAATCTTTCAATATTATGTTCCAGTGCATAGATACCGGCTGATGCCATAAACCCGGCTTGCCTCATGCCCCCGCCAAAAACTTTTCTTACTCTTCTAGCCTGTTTTATAAAATCTTTATTTCCGAGTAATACACTTCCGACAGGAGCTCCCAATCCTTTACTTAAACAAATTGAAATGCTGTTAAATACTTCCCCATATTGTTTGGGAGAATCATTCTTAGCAATTAAAGCATTAAATAATCGGGCACCGTCTAAATGAAGCTTTAAGTTATTTGCAAGGCAAACCTCGTTAATCATCTGAATATCATAAAATTCATAGCAACTCCCTCCACCTCTATTGGCTGTATTTTCTAAACTTACAAGACTGGTTCTTGGTTTATGAACATCTTCTGAATTAATAGAGATTAGAATCTGGTCAGCGTTTATTCTGCCCCTGTCGCCGTCTATACTTTTTACTTGTGCTCCTGAGTTAAATGCAATTCCGCCGCCCTCATAAATGTAAACGTGACTTAACCTGTCGCAAATAACTTCATCACCAGGCTGAGTATTACATTTTATAGCAATTTGATTAGTCATAGTGCCACTGGGGCAAAAAAGACCGGCCTCCATCCCGAACATATCGGCGGATATTGATTCCAGTTTATTTACACTCGGATCTTCTCCAAAAACATCATCACCAACCGCTGCATTAAACATTGCTTCGAGCATTTCAGGGGTGGGTTTAGTGAATGTATCTGATCTATAATCTATCGTTTTATTGAACACAATCAATAGGATTAATGATTAATGGGACGTAGGCATATATTGCACCAAAGATAGAACGAACAGACTAATGCGCCTTTCTTCCCATTCATCAAATAAATCCTTGTTTTAAGCAGTTATTTAGCCACCAAGCTATGAAATGCGGATTATGCATCGTAAATTTGTAAAATGATTCTAAAGATTGGTACTACCTTAACTAATCTTTTGCAACATTTTCCCCAGCTACCTGTCTTATAAGTGTTTGTTAATTATTAATCTTTTTACACATGAGGCAACTTAAAATTGCTACGCAGATTACTAACCGGGATTCCCAGGCCGTAGAAAAGTATCTGCAGGAAATTTCTAAAATTGGAATGATAACCCCCGAGGAGGAAACTATTTTAGCACAGAAAATTAAAATGGGTGATCAGAGAGCTTTAGAGCGTCTCACTACAGCCAACCTACGTTTCGTAGTTTCAGTTGCAAAACAGTACCAGCATCAGGGTTTATCATTAAGTGATTTGATCAACGAGGGTAACCTCGGATTAATTAAAGCGGCACAACGCTTTGATGAAACAAAAGGTTTCAAATTTATTTCATACGCTGTTTGGTGGATTCGCCAATCCATTTTACAAGCGTTGGCAGAGCAGGGCAGATTAGTCCGCTTGCCTCAAAACAAAATTGGCACCTATAACAAAGCAAACAAAGCCTATATGGCTTTTGAACAGGAGCATGAAAGAGAGCCTTCTACTGAAGAACTCTCTGAAATTCTTGAAATGAGTGAAACTGAGATCAATAACATTTTCCAAAGTAACACACGTCACACTTCTTTAGATGCACCGGTGCATGAAGCAGAAGATGTAGCAATGGGAGATTTATTAAAAGGAGCAGGGGAAACGGATGAAGATGTAATGCACGATTCGTTGAAAAATGAAATACGCCGTGTATTAAAATCTCTTAGCCCCCGGGAAGCAGAAATTGTAAATGCATATTTTGGCTTGGATGGAGAAAATGGAACAACCATTGAACAAATTGGTCAGAAATATGATCTTACCAAAGAGCGCATCCGCCAAATTAAAGAAAGAGCTATCAAGCGTTTACAAAAAGCAAGATATAGCAGTGCTTTAAAAGCTTATTTGGGATAAATTCTTCAAACAATCTTAATATCAAACCCTTCAATTTCTGGAGGGTTTTTTATTTGTGTAAATTTGCATTATGCGATTTTTGGGAGTTCTGTTCATAGTTTTATTTCTTTCTTCATGTGAAAAGAATATCAATTTTGTTCTTCACGAATCAACAGCTGTTTTGGTAGTTGATGCCTCCATTGAAAATAACCAGCCTCCAATTGTTATTCTTACAAAGAGCTTAGATTACTTTAGTAGGATAGATCCTCAAATTCTTGCCAATTCATTCGTACATAATGCTGATGTTCATATTTCAAATGGTGTTCTTAATCATAAATTGAAAGAGTACTTTATTGATTCTACCGGTGGATACAGAGTATATTTTTATTCTATTGATACGATGAATCTGGCAACTGCATTTACTGGTCTATTTAATACAACCTATTCATTAAAAATAAACAGCGATGGTAAAGAATATTCAGCTATCACTACTATTCCTATTCTTGCTAAAAAACCTGATACGTTATGGTGGAAACCTGCGCCTTTTAATGATGACACCAATAAGGTAGTAGTTATTACAAGAGCTAGTGATCCGCCAGGACTTGGAAATTATATTCGCTATTATACAAAGAAAAACAAAGGACCTTTTTTGCCGGGTGAAAATTCTGTATACGATGACCAGTTTGTTGATGGCACTACTTATGAAATACCGGTAGATCCAGGTGTAGACAGGAACAATAAAATTTCTTTTGACAAAAATTATTTTAAACTGGGTGATACTGTTACATTAAAACTTTGCAATATTGATAAAACAACTTTCAAATTTTGGAGCACAATGGAATTTGGATATCAGAGTATTGGTAATCCATTTTCTTCACCAACAAAAGTGATAGGGAATATTTCAAATGGGGCGCTGGGTGCATTTTGTGGGTATGCTGCTTTTTATAAAACGCTTATTATACGAAAGTAAAAGTTCAAAAATTGAAGGTATAAAAGGTTTCAATTGTTCTACACGTCCCGGTAATTATGCTTTTCGATTGGCATTCATTTTTTAAACTTCGAAATCTTCTTGAACCATTAAACCCTTAAACATTTTAAACCTGATAAACCATTAAATTTGAATATCAAAATTAATTATGGATAACGATACAAAAGAACACGCTCATTGTTTAATTATAGGATCGGGCCCGGCGGGATATAGTGCGGCAATTTATGCAGCAAGAGCCAATTTGAAACCTATTTTATACCAGGGAATACAACCCGGAGGGCAGCTTACTATTACAACTGATGTTGAAAATTATCCGGGCTATCCGGATGGGATACAAGGGCCTGATATGATGGTGCATTTTGAGAAGCAAGCAGCAAGAATGGGCACAGATATTCGCTATGGATTAGCAACTGATGTAGATTTTTCAGCGCCGCCTTTTAAAGTGCAGATTGATGAAGAGAAATGGATTGAGGCAGATACCGTTATCTTAAGTACAGGCGCCAGTGCAAAATGGTTGGGGCTTGAAAGTGAACAAAGATTGAATGGATATGGCGTTAGTGCATGTGCGGTTTGTGATGGATTTTTTTTTAAAGGAAAAGAAGTTGCAATAGTAGGTGCCGGAGATACAGCAGCCGAAGAAGCTCTATACCTTAGCAAGATCTGCAGCTTTGTACACATGCTGGTTCGGAAAGGGGAGATGAGAGCAAGTAAAGTAATGCAGGAAAGGGTATTAAAAACTTCTAACATAAAAATTTACTGGAATAGCGAAGTTGATGAGGTTTTGGGGGAAGTAAAAGTTGATTCAATAAGAATAAAAAATAATGTTACTGCGGAAAAAATTGTGATTCCGGTGAGTGCATTTTTTGTTGCTATCGGTCATACACCAAATTCCCAAATTTTTAAGGGATGGCTTGATATGGATGAGAGCGGTTATATCAAAACAATCCCCGGAACATCTAAAACAAATATTGAAGGAGTTTTTGCCGCAGGCGACCTTCAGGATAAAATTTACAGGCAGGCTGTAACCGCAGCCGGTAGCGGATGTATGGCAGCCCTGGATGCTGAAAGATATTTAAGCGCCAAAGAGCTTTAAACGCCTTAACCTTTTAAATTTTTTAAACCTGTAATGTGATAACTATTCATTTATACAATCTTAAATTTCATTCCTTTCATGGAGTACATGAAGAGGAAAAGTTATTGGGTAATGAATACGAAGTAAATGCCGAGGTTCAATTTCATGAAGAACAGAGCGTAATTCATTCGCTTTCTCAAACAATAAATTATGCAGAGATTTTTGAAATAATAAAAAAAAGGATGCATATTCCAAGTGCATTACTAGAAACAGTTGTAATGGATATTGGTAATACAATACATGAAAAATATAATTACGTCCGGAGTATCAATATCTCCCTCAAAAAAATTCATCCTCCAATTGAAGGAATTGTTGGCTCCGTAGGTGTGAGCTGGCATAAAGAGGTTTAGATAATATTTAGGATAGGCTGTAGTACAGCTCATAAGCAATATCCTAAATTTACAATCCTTATTACTTCAACTTATGAAAAATATTTTTTCTTTCTTATTTTTTATTTTTATTTCTTTTATTTCATCTGCCCAAACGGATAAATCAAAATACGATCCTCATATTTTATTCTCGCCGCTTTTTTATCCATCACCTGTAAATGAATATAGAACAGCTAATGGTGAACCGGGTCCAAAATATTGGCAGAATAAAGCCAGTTATTTGATATCGGTGTCTTTAGATGATGTAAAGAATGAAGTTACCGGCAGTGTTACTGTAACATATACAAACAACAGCCCTCATGCATTGTCTTTTTTGTGGCTTCAGTTAGATCAGAATTTATACGATATTACTTCCCGTGGACATTTAAAAATTCCGGCGCTTGTAAGGAGTCGCTATGGAGATATAAATACTAGGTTCAATGGAGGATATAAAATAAACTCTGTAAAGATAATTGCGACAAGCCAGGGAAAAATAAATGAATCGAATATTACACCTGTAATTGCCGATACAAGAATGCAGATCATTTTGCCAAAAGCTTTGGCTTCAAATGGAGGAGCAATAAAATTTAAAATTGATTATACTTTCTTAATTCCAACAGAGGGCTCTGACAGAACAGGAATTCTTCCAACTAAAAATGGAAACATTTATGCAATAGCGCAATGGTATCCGCGTATGTGTGTGTTTGATGATTTACAAGGCTGGAATACTTTACCGTATTTGGGAGGAGGAGAGTTTTATCTTGAGTATGGTGATTTTGATTTTACGATCAATGCTCCGGCTAATCACATTGTAGTTGCATCAGGCGATTTGCAAAATCCGAGTGCGGTTTTAACTACCGAACAAATGAAACGTTTTGTGCAGGCAAGGCAAAGTGATAAAACTATTATTATAAGGGCTGTAAATGAAATTTACGATCTATCATCAAGACCACAAAAAGCAAGGCTGACATGGCATTACAAAATTAATAATGCAAGAGATGTTGCATGGGCATCATCAAAAGCATTTATTTGGGACGCAGCACGAATTAATTTTCCCGGAGGAAAAAAGGGTTTGGCAATGAGTGTTTATCCTGAAGAATCTAATGGTGACAGCGCATGGGGCAGGGCAACTGAATATGTAAAAGGAACTCTGGAAAATTATTCTAGAAGGTGGTTTGGATATCCTTATAATACAGCAACAAATGTAGCTTCTAACATAAACGGCATGGAGTATCCCGGTATTATATTTTGTAGTGCAACATCAAAAAAATCAGGTTTGTTTAGTGTTACCGACCATGAGTTTGGACATACATGGTTCCCGATGATTGTGGGTAACAATAAAAGAAAATTCGGATGGATGGATGAAGGCTTTAATACTTTTATTAATTCACTTTCTGATGATGACTTTAATAATGGTGAATATAAAAAAACCGACAACTCAAATGACTATAAGTCTTTGTTTGGCGATAATTCGGAAGGCGTGATGAATATACCTGATGCCCTCAGAGAAAGAAATATCGGTAACTCACTTTATGCAAAGCCAGGTTATGCATTGGAATTATTACGAAATGAAATTATTGGACCTGAGAGATTTGACTACGCTTTTAAAAGTTACATAAGAAGATGGGCTTATAAGCATCCATCCCCTTTTGATTTTTTTAGAACAATAGAAAATGTTACAGGAGAAGATCTGGGATGGTTTTGGAAAGCAATGTTCCTGGAGAACTATAAATTAGATCAGCGCATTAATGAGCCCGTATATATTAGCGGTGATCCGGCAAAGGGAGCATTAATTGTGATCGATAATCTTGAGCAAATGGCTATGCCTATCTATCTTGAATATGAAACTATGAATGGTAAAAAGCAAACCATAAAAATTCCTGTAGAGGTTTGGCAAAGCAATACCAGTTGGGTAGTAAAATTAAAAACAACAGAAAAAATAAGATCAGCCACTATAGATCCTGAAAGGGTTTTCCCTGATATGGATTATGCAAATAATATTTGGAAAGAATAGAGAACTCAAAATAAAACTTTTGTTACCGGCATTTATGCTTTGGTCATCATCGTTGTGTCACTCACTTCATGTTTTTGTACTTTAATCAACTTTCATCTTAGTAAAGAAGAAATTATTATTAAGCTATACATTTTATTCGTCAAAGGACATAATCTCTTTTATCTACCATCTATGCGAAGGAATTAAGGCAAAGAAGTCTGTCATTATTAATTGCACGTATATCAAAATAAATAAAACCAGAAATGATCCGTCTCGTTCTCATATTGATACTATTCATGCTTTCATTGGTAAACTTTTTTCCTGTGCCAAGCAAAGAAACATGGTATGCCGGTATTGCCGTTGCTGAATTTCCCTGGATATTTATGTTCGCTGCTAGTCTGTTACTGGTATGGAGCTTTTTTGTAAAAAGTTTACGACTACTATGTATCATCATTGGTACCCTTACATTTTTATTATTGTGCTCACCTGTTATAAGAACGTATATGATTGGGAAGGATCTTGAAAAAAATATTAAAAATTCATTTGGGGTTAAAAGTGAGGATATTAAAGGGTTTCACCAGGCAAAGCCTTTTAATTTTTTACAAATGTTTACTGGCAATGGAGCAAAAATAATTCCCTTTAAAACGTACCATTATGCTAACCATGAAGGAGTTGATCTTACTTTAAATTTTTCGCCATCAGCAATACCTGGGGTTCGTCCATGCCTGGTTGTAGTGCATGGCGGATCATGGAGGAGAGGAGATAACAGCGAGATAGCAGCGGTAAATAACTATTTTGCAAATGCAGGTTACCAGGTGGCAACCATCAACTACAGGCTTGCTCCAAAATTCCATAGCCCCGCGCCGCAAGAGGATGTTCATGCTGCATTTGCATGGCTGCGGAGTAATGCTGGGGAATTAAAAATTGATACAAATAATTTTGTTTTAACTGGAAGGTCTGCTGGCGCACAAATTGTTTTAACTATGGCTTACACCGGTAATGAGCATGGAGTAAAAGGTGTTGCAGCTTTTTATGGACCTAATGATATGCTATGGTCTTATGATCATCCAACCAAAATGCTTATAATGGATTCAAGAATGGTACAGCGTGATTTTTTAGGAGGGTCACCATCTGAAGTTCCGGAAAGATATATTGCAGAGTCTCCCTTATTGCATGTTACCTCACAAACTGTTCCCACACTTTTGGTTCATGGTAAGTTGGATGCGCATGTATATTATGAACAGAGTGTAAGGTTGGCAAAAAAGCTGGATGAATATAAAGTGAAGAATATGCTGCTTTCATTACCCTGGGCAACCCATGGGTGTGAGTATAATTTAAATGGACCTTCAGGACAGTTATCAATGTATTCTGTTGAAAGATTTTTTTATTCAGTAACACAAATGAATAAATAATTTTTCGGCTGGCTAACATCAGTAAATCTCCCCACTCTCCATGTCTATCTGTCGTGGAACCCACACAATGTTACTTCCAGGATTAATAATGTTGCTATTTTTAGGTTGGTTATTTCCCCACACGCCTACTTCCGCTCTTCCATTTAAAACATGATTTTCAAAAAACTGAAAGCTGTTGCCTACTCTGTAAATGCCATAATTATCCTGTGAAATTTTGCCGGTAAATAAAGTGCTTAAACGTTTAGCGATCGCTAATTTTTCTCCATCATAATAACCGAAGTAATGTAAAATCACATTATCTTTTTCATCTAAGATTTCATATATTTTTTTCTTAAGAATTTTTCTTTTACTGAATGATAGTATCGATGGCTGATTATTTTTAAATTCCTCAAAAGTTAGAAATACTCCTTTTTTTGTTAAGCTATTTAGTATAGGTATATTAATCGTTTTATCATTATATTCTTCTATCTCTTCCCGGGACATTTTCTTTTTATTGCCAACATTTTTTATATAATACTCATAGTTAATATTTTCAACCATTCTTTCCAGTGCAAAACAAAAGAAAGGTAATTTCTTTTCATCTGCAGCATCATAACCTTCTGTTTTTGTAATAGGAGATAGTTGGAAGGTTGTATCAATTCTTTTCAAAGGCACATAAGTATTTTCTGAGCCAAGAAAATATTCAAATTTTGCATAGATATCTTGTAATGATAATCGGTCCAGATCATTTCTTTGCCGCTCTCCCTGCCTGTTCGGCATACTATTAATCCATAATTTCCTAATTGAGATCAATAATACTTTTCCATTAGGTGTAAAATTATATTTGTAATACTCGTTATAAAAATTTTCAATTCCTTTTTCAATTCCGGGCTTAAGCATTATCTTTTCAAATACTCTGTTTACTGTAACCAAAAACTTCCGGGTGATCATGAAACCTACTTTAGAAGTATCAGGCCTGCTATCAATGATTTTAATAGATTCAAATGGCAATTTTAAACTATCACCCGGAATTGTTTTTACTTTTAATTCAAATATTTTAGCACGTAAATTATCAGGATTGTCATTAATTTGAGAGGAAGCACAAGTTGTAAAAAACAATACAAACATTAGTAAGTAAATTTTCATTGGGTTAAGCTTTTTAATACCCTAAGATAACTAAGTAAATCCTCTTATAGTAGCTATATATTTATTTAAATCTTTAATTCAAAATTTGAAAAACTCAGGCGGAAACAAGCCCACAGATAGTATTACTTTGGAAAATAAAATTTAATAAGAAAAGAATTATGCCATCATTTGTTGTTTAATCAATAAGTTATAATCATGAAACTGCTACATTAAAAATAACTTTTGTATCATGAATAATCTACGATTATAAAAATGTATCTGAAGATGTTTATCTGGCGATGAAAACATCAGGAGCTAAAGGAATCTTTTTAAATCAACATATTAAAGGCAGGTATCAATTTGAAAAAAAAAGTGATTTACTTTTGTCAGATCAAAATACTACAATAAATTATTTTGCTCTGGGGCCAATGGTTGTAAAGTTTTAATTATAGGTTTTTATAAAGAATACCCACATTGTTTAATATTTTTATCTCCCCAATAAACTTCTGTATTTTTACAAAAACATATTTACATGAAACTTTTTGTAGCCGGCTTGCCATACGACCTTGATGATGCAGAACTGGAAGAGATATTTGAAAAATTCGGAACTGTAACTTCTGCAAGGGTTGCTATAGATAAGGAAACGGGCAAAAGTAAAGGCTTTGGATTTGTTGAAATGCAAAACGATTCAGATGGCAAAGAAGCCATTGAGAATTTAAAAGATATTTCTCTGGGTAAAAAACCTCTGGTTGTTACCCAGGCGGAAGAACGAAGTGCCCCAAAGCCAACCAATAGGGGCGGCGGTTACCGAGGCAGATAAACCATCAAAAATATCCCCATCCAATATTAATTTTCCACTAACCCATCACTTTTCCACTTTACAAATACATTAATTGTAGAATCTGATAATTTAGGATGCTTAAAGGGCATAAATCCTTTTTCATCCGGGTTCTTGTTTATACGATTCAATATTTCATCAATATCGCCTTTCACGGATGTGTAAGTATCATATGCTTTTTTATTTCCTTTTGGAGGAAAATGACAAGGCGTACAATTAGCTACCATCATAGGTTGTATGTTGGCAGCGTAAGTAATTTTTGTTTCCTGTGATTTTATGGACTTTCTGGATGATGAGCAATATTGTAAAACAAATGGAGCGATCAATAGTAATAATACCCATAATTTTTTCATGTAGGTGTAGTTGTAAGATGTAAAAGAATTTGTGTTTAATTATTTCTTAAATATACTTCAATTTGCCATTTCCACTTAGGGTTAAGTTTCTTTACATAAAAGTTATATACACAAGCTGAAAAAACGTTTTAGTCTATGCAGAACTCAAGCAAATAAAAGTTGAATAACATTATCTAGGGCACATCTTTTGTTATGTTCCCTATATGCGATATATATATTTTGCGGTCATTGTTTTATTTAGTGCGTGTAATACCGTTGATCAAAAAGATCATACAACAACACCTGTAAGAGATAGCGGAAAAGTAATTGTACGAACGGACACAATTTATCTTACAAGAAATGCTGATATTACTCCTGCCAATTCTTATAGCGACCTCTTTCTGGATAGCACAGTTGTTGAGCAATTCATCCAATCAAAAAAACTTTTAGAGAATGAAGCAAAAGAATTTCGGAGTTTTTACAATTACCGCAATCTGCAGTTTGCCTGGTTTACTTCACAAGGTTTTACCGAGCAGGCAAAGGGCTTTTGGAATTTGCAGGATATATACGGCAGTAAAACCGATAGGGCATTACGTAATAAAATGGACACATTGCTAAACATGGATACGCTTATCCTCAGCCGGTTTGATACTTCAACATTTTCTACTGAACTTTCATTGACTAATGCGTATTTACAGTTTTTTAAAACTAACAGAGATAAAACCTACTTTGCTGATCTCTCGCCTGAAAAAGCAATCCCGGTAAAAAAAGAGAATACGGTTGCACTGGCAGATACTATGTTAGTTCAGCGCAGCGATTCTTCTGCTGGTAATGTATCCCCATATTTTCTCTTAAAACAAAAACTGCAATTGTATAACTCTATCGCAAAACAAGGAGGATGGCGAACAATCATATTTACAGGGAAGCAGATAAAAAAAGGTAGTTCTTCACCCGGTGTTGTGTTAATTAAAAGAAGACTACAGCTAACAGGCGATATGATTGGCGATGACAGTAGTAATATTTTTAATGATTCACTTGTAACTGTTGTAAAAAACTACCAGCGGCGTAACGGAATGAAGCCTACCGGCATTATCACTGATACCTTGATAAGATTGCTTAATGTTCCCGTAGATAAACGGATACAGCAAATAATAATTAACCTTAACAGAATGCAATGGATGCCGGCTCTGCAGGGAGCAAATTATATTACAGTAAATATCCCGGATTTTATGTTATATGCTTTTGAGAATAAGGCAAAGGTTTTTGAAATGCCGGTAGTTGTTGGCAAGGAAGGAACCAATACAACGATGTTCAATGGTAATCTTGATCAGATTGTTTTTAGTCCATATTGGAATATACCTGCCAGCATTGTTAAAAGAGAGATCATGCCCCGGATAAAAGTTGATCCGGGTTACCTTAAATCGAAGCACATGGAAATTGTTGTAGAAAATGATACGCTCCCAACCATTCGCCAATTACCCGGTGGGGATAATGCGTTGGGAAAAGCGAAATTTCTTTTTCCTAACAGATATGATATTTATTTTCATGATACCAATGCCAGGGACATCTTTAAAAAAGATATAAGAGCCACAAGCCATGGATGCATAAGACTGGCAGATGCTGAAAAAATGGCAAACTATCTATTGCGAAACGATAATGCATGGACACCTGAAAAAATTCACGCTGCAATGAATGGCGGTAAAGAGCAATATGTAAAATTGAATCCTGCCATGGCAGTTTCAATCACTTACTTTACTGCATGGATTGATGAAAGAGGGCAACTAAATTTCAGAGATGATGTGTATGGCAATGATAAAAAAATATCTCAAATGATGTTTGGTAATTATGTTTTGCCATCAACATCTTCTGCAAATGATTCTTTACTGAAAAAGTGATTTAAAATTTTGAAGTTTATTCAAGCCCTGCATCAACCAAAACTTGTTGGTTGCAATAATATAACACATACGGCAACACAGCAAACCATTGTTCTTTCGTAATTTTCATTATGCAAAATACTTTTTTGCTTTACGGAGCAAATGGATATACCGGCGAGTTGATTGCACGCTATGCACATGAATATAATTTACAGCCTATACTTGCCGGCAGAAGGGAAGAAGCATTATTGCCGCTTGCTGCAAAACTCAACCTGCCATATAAGGTTGTTGATCTAAATGATACATCAACTTTAGTTGCTGCTTTAAAAGAGGTGAAAGTTGTTGTACATGCCGCAGGACCTTTTCAATTCACTGCAAGGCAAATGGTGGAAGCCTGTTTGAAAACCGGCACACACTATCTTGATATTAATGGAGACATTGCCGTGTTTGAAATGCTGAAACACCATAATGCCGCGGCAAAGCAGGCGGGTATTATGATAATGCCGGGTGTTGGTTTTGATGTTGTGCCAACTGATTGCATCGCTTTATTGCTGAAAAAACTTTTACCGGATGCAGTTAAATTGCAATTGGCATTTGCGATGACTGGTGGTGGATTATCTCATGGCACTGCAACCACTATGGCAAACCGATTAGGTGAAGGAGGTGCGATAAGAAAGAATGGAAAAATTGTTCATATACCTCTGGGTAAAAAAGGAATGTGGGTTGACTTTGGAATTAAAAAATTATTTGTAATGAGCATTCCATGGGGAGATATTTCAACAGCCTGGTTCACAACAGGAATTCCGGATATTGAAACGTACGCCGGAGTATCACATAAAACGTATCGTCTTTTAAAATTGCAACCTTTATTCAACTG
This sequence comes from Chitinophagaceae bacterium, assembly GCA_050998315.1. GTDB lineage: Bacteria > Bacteroidota > Bacteroidia > Chitinophagales > Chitinophagaceae > Ginsengibacter. The sequence continues at coordinate 6,367 of JBPCQG010000173.1, read as the reverse complement.
GCTATTGCGAACATCTTTTATACGCAACTTTATTAAAAAGAAAATAAACAGCAGAGCAACAGGCCCTTCAGATGAAATGCGAGGCAAAGCCACAGGACTTGTATGGGGAGAGGTTACCAATTCCGCAGGTAAAACAGTATCAGCAAGGTTGATTGGCCCTGAAGGATATACTTTAACGTTACACAGCACTTTGCTTATTGCACAAAAAGCTTTAAAGGGAATTGCTGCACCGGGTTATCAAACTCCGGCAAAAGTTTATGGAGAAGATCTGGTACTGGAAGTACCTGGTGTAAAAAGAGAAATAATAACTGAAGGCTAAAACTTATTTTTTCTGCAAACAAATCATTTGAGTTTGAAATCATAATTTACCCTCTATTCTTTTATTAGGGATAAACCACATAGCTGCTACCATAACATACATGGCTGCACCCAGTAAGGAGTTAATAAAGCTCAGCCCAATACCCGCAGCCTAAATACCCAAAGATATTTTTCCTTTCCAATCTTTTCCAAGTGCTATGCCAAGTACCGAATCTTTTCCGTGAAGCATAACAAGTGAGCGTGCAAGAATAAAGTAAGCCAATCCTGCAAAAAAAGATACCATTCCATATAATGCAACAGGCAAAGTACTAAAATGATTTTCTCCCATCCATCCGGTAACAAAAGGAAATAGGGAAAGCCAGAAAAGCAAATGCACATTTGCCCAGAGTATGCTGCCGTTAATATGATGCACCGCATGAAACATGTGATGATGGTTGTTCCAATAAATGCCGATATTAATAAAGCTTAAAACATAACTGATAAATATTGGAAGCAATGGCTGTAAAGAAGTATACGAATCTCCATGAGGCACTTTCATTTCCAAAACCATAATTGTAATAATTATAGCAAACACGCCATCACTAAATGCTTCTAATCTTCCTTTGCCCATAAAATATTTTGGTAATATCCGTAATAAAAATACCAAATTAAAAACTCTTACAAAGGTCAGGATATTGTATCTATTACCGTGTATTCCAACGAAACCATTTAATACCTAAATAAGAAAATGCAAACTGCATAGGCAATATCTACTAATAAGGCAAGAGATGTTTGACTGCTGCAGTTTGATGGGTGCATACTGGCTGCCAGAATATTGTGATGTTCGAATGTATTTTCTTTATCACAAATTTTACTAATACTTTTTTGGGCTTATTAATACTAGGGCTTATTTAATATTAGAATACTTGTGGAGAGGTATATAAAGTTTGGTTAGGTGAGATGCGGATGTAAATTGGGTTGTATTACCCTCAAAATTAGCTGCAACTTTTCGCTCCTGTATTAAAGAAGCTGGACGTGCCGGAGCTGTATTTCTGGAAGAATTACAATTACCAAGTGCCCAATAAATGACAAAGAATATGAGGATTGTACTTAAACATCCTCCGCCTAATTTTTTGGCACCATACCCTGCAATTATTGCTCTAAAAAAGTTGTTCATTTTTTAAATTTTTATAAATAAACTATTAAATATTGTGCCAAATAATTAATCGATATTTCCTGATTGAATGTTTTTATAATTTACCTGGAAAAAATAATCAATGTTTGTGAATATATCTAACAGTGGTTTAAAAAATTACTACTGTCAATAAAACAAACGTAATTTTCGTTTCAAACAAATAAGATGAAAACAAATGGTCTAATAGGCGGATTATCATGGTATCCATCTACTGCTTATTACCGCTACATTAACCATGGTGTAAATAATAAACCCGGGGCGCAAGGAGTGACATTTGGGTGCGCTGAAATTCCTTTGTCAATACAACAGCAATATCGTGATATAACGGCTTATACAACATTGATCATGCGAAATCAGCCGTTGAGTTTGCATTGGAATAATTATTCCCAATGCAAGAGATGAGGATGCTAATTTCAGATACAAACCTTTATAAACAACTACCATGAAAAGTGCTTCCATTAGTGAGATAAAACATGAGCTAATAAATTCTTCTCCAAAAGAATTATTAGAATTATGTCTTAGGCTTATCAAATACAAAAAAGAAAATAAAGAGTTATTAAACTATTTACTATTTGAAGCAAATGATCTGCATTCTTACATTGAAAGTATAAAGAAGGAAATAGATGAACAATTCTTGCAAATTAACAACTCTAATTTATATTTTGCAAAAAAGAGTCTTCGCAAAGTTTTAAAAACCACCAACAAATATATTAGGTACGCAACATCAAAAGAAACAGAGGCAGAATTGCTAATTTACTTCTGTAATAAAATAAAAACGTCGGAAATAAAAATAGATAAAAGCGTAGCACTAAAAAATCTCTACGCCAATCAAATAAAAAAAATAAGGTCAGTTGTAGAAACACTGCATGAAGATTTGCAGTACGATTATAATAATGCAATTCAACAATTATAGTATGGTTACCGATTATACTATCTGTCAAAAAAGAAATCTTCCATTTCCATATTCATATTTAAAAGAAATGAGATTTAAAATTAATAGTTGAAATCTCTTTATCTGCTTAAGATATTTTAATAAGGAGTATTATATTTGTATTCTAAAATTTATCGCTATGTCATTAACTAGTAATAGTAGTCCGAAAGGTAAAGGGGGCAATAAAAATCAAAAATCTAATTTTCAGACTTCCAAATTTATAGGTAAACCTGCTAAAGGTGCCGGATTCTCCAAGAAGCCGGTTAAAACAGGAGGTACACGTGGTAGTTGATTTTATTTTTCCTGGAGCTGTTACGCATTTAGTTTGTTGAGGTTAGATTTGCAATCGCACTCTTCAATTTTTTATTAATCTCGTTAGAGAAATTTTTCTTCTCAATCTTTTCTATATTTTATTTATTATTCTTAAAATATTTTTAAGAAAGCATCCGGCCTAATGAATAAATATCAACCTCAGGTATCATTTCAACTATAATGTGCTAATACTTAATTTTCAGTAAAATTACGGTATTGCAAATCTGGGGAAACTACTATATGTTTGTGGAAGTAATAAATGATTCACTACCTCGATCATTTTTTATTCTTCAAAAGTCTGAATATTTTATGAAAACTTGCCCACGCTAGACTTACCTGTAGCGAAAAGCATAAAAAAATTGTTAACCCAAAACCACAATTAATGCCTTGTACTTTTACTACTGCCGGAACTTCAATAATTTCTCAAATCCTTTTACACATATTTCCAGGTTACTTTAAAAAAAGGAACTTATTGTTAATACCTGTAAAAAGCCAACGCTCTTAAACATTTGATCCCTAACTTATAATTTTTGATTAATTAAAAGATTAAATAAAGAATAATGAATAAAAATGTACTCCAGGTTGTTTTCATCTCCACCATTTTTTTGTTAAGCTCCACAGGTTTAATAGCACAAAAGGGCAATGTAAACATTACTGCCTTTACTGTGAGTATAAAGGGGCAAAAAGTATTACTAAACTGGAATACTGATGGCACAGTTACAACAAATTATTTTGCCATTCAAAAAAGCACCGATGGAATTAACTATAAGACAGTAGCATTAGTTTTAGGATCTGATCCAAAACAAAAGGATAGTGATTGCTATGGTTGTTTTGATAAATATGTATCTAAAACAGCAAAACATTCTTATTACAGACTTGTGCATATTAATACGGATGGGAATGAACAAATAAGTGAAGCCAAAATTTTAACTAAGCCGTAAGTAGATAAATAATTTCAACTGATTAATATATTCAGTATAGATAAACTCGTTTTCTTTGGGGGTTACAGAACCAGAATTTTAAGGTTCTTAACAAACGCCGCATTTCTATGCGGCTTTTTTGTTCGATATATCCTGTAGATGACCCTTATTAAAAAGCAGCGTATTATGGCTAGTATATCATCTGGTTTAAAAGGGTTTTTTATTATATTGCATATCCCAGTGCTCACATATACTTTCATGAAATTTATTTTACTGCTGTTTTTATCTGTACCTATATTTCTTTCATCTTCTGCACAGGATTTTTCTAATAAAGGCAAGGATTTTTGGGTAGGCTATGGGTCGCATTGTCAAATGTATACCGGGGGCGGTGGGGGAGAGCCAACAAATCCCCTTGGTGGTTCGCAAGACATGGTGCTATATTTCACTTCAGATGTAACAGCAAATGTAACAATTACAATTCCTGCAACGGGATGGACAAGGAGTTATGTTGTACCCGCCAATACAGTGGTTGAAAGCCAGGCAATTCCTAAGACAGGAGTAGATGATGTGAGATTGAGGGCAGAAGGTAAGTTTTCTAAAAAAAGTATTCATATAACCAGTGATAAGGCTATTGTTGCCTATGCACATATTTACAACAACGCCGTTTCAGGAGCAACTTTACTTTTTCCTACCAATACTTTAGGTAAAGAATATTATTCACTTAATTATACACAAGTTTCTAATCAGGCATATTCGTATCCTTATTGCTTTGCAATTGCAACAGAAGACAGTACAATTTTAGAAATTACACCTACAGCTAATACATTAACTCATACTGCCGGAATAACATTTAAAGACACGTTAATGAAAGGCGATGTAATAAATTTATTAGGGCAAATTACCGGCAATACTGGTGTTGATTTAACCGGAACAAAAATAAAATCTATTGCTTCAGCAACTGGTCAATGCAAAAAAATTGCTGTTTTTTCGGGTTCGGGAAAAATAAATATAAGATGTAACAATGCCGGTAACTCTTCTGCGGATAATTTTATACAACAGGTTTTTCCTGCAAATGCGTGGGGGCAAAAATATTTTACGGTTCCCACTGCAAACATGCCTTATAATTTTTTTAGAATTTTGGTAAAAGATCCAACCACTGTAGTTAAGTACAATAATGTTATTCAAACAGGAATAATCAATAATTACTATTATGATATTCCAATAACTAATTCGCCTTCGTTAATTGAAGCAGACAAACCGGTATTAGTTGCTCAGTATCTTACAACAACAAGTACGTGTAGTAATAATTTTATTAGCGGAAACGGTGACCCTGAAATGATCTATCTGAGTTCTATAGAACAAACAATTGATAAAATAACTTTGAATTCAACGGCTCACAGTGCTATCCGTCAACATTGGATAAATGTTCTTATAAAATCAAATGCAACTAATTCGTTCCGGATAGATGGAACAACTTCACCTATTGCTTTTACTCTTCATCCTTTTGATCCAACTTATTCTTACGTACAAATACCAGTAGGCGTGGGCCAACATTCTCTTAGCGCAGATTCTGGCTTTAATGCAATTGCATACGGTTATGGGGGTGCGGAATCGTATGGCTATAATGCCGGAACAAACATTCGCGACTTATTCAACTTTGTTACTCCTATCAACCCTTTAAACATTTCAAATCAAACTACTGCCTGCTCGGGTACCCCATTTTTCTTTTCAATAACTTTCCCTTTTCAACCTTCATCATTGTACTGGGATTTTCATAATTTTCAAGCACCTAATGTTACTGTTTCGGCACCCACCCACGACACCACTTATTTTGTTAGCGGTAAACAAATATGGAGATATAAATTACCAACAATATATACGTATAATGCCCCCGGTAATTACCCTGTAAGCATAACTGCAGGTACTTCCGGATCTGATGGATGTGGAAATCAACAAACACGAGATGATACTTTGTTCGTCTTTAATCCTCCAACTACTGATTTTAACTGGACGCATAGTGGATGTGCAACTGATTCAGTTTATTTTGAGGACAATACAAATTATGTTACAGGTACTTTTCCATATAAATGGTATTGGGATTTTGGAGATGGAACCACAGATAATGTAAAAAATCTAAAGCATAAATATTTAACGCCAGGTGTTTATATTATTCGGTTTGCTATGATAAGTAATGTTGGGTGCTTAAGTGATACCGCTTCTAAACAAATTATTATCACTACAGCTCCCTCTGCAAAGTTTGGTATCTCTTCCCAGTTGTGTGAAGGAAAATCAATAACTTTCTTTGATTCATCATTTGCTCCTTCACCCGGAAACCTTGTAAAATGGTTTTGGAATTTTGGCGATGGAGTTACCCAAAACCTCAATGCCAACAGCAACCCAACGCATGTGTACAATTCTCCCGGTGTTTATGATGTTAGTTTAAAAGTCGAAAATAATACAGGATGTCAAAGTTCAGTTTTTACTTCACGTATAATAGTTCATCCTAATCCTGTTGTTAATTTTAGTTTGCCCGGTATTTGTCTGCCTACAGGGCTTGCACAATTTTTTGATTCAAGTACAATTGCTGATGGCAGCCAATCTTCATTTTCTTATTTATGGAATTTTGGCGATTCTCCTTCCGGTATTTTAAATACATCTGCAGTACAAAACCCTATCCATAATTATAATAATACAGGGCCATTTACAGTAAAT
>JBPCQG010000167.1:0-6772 GCA_050998315.1 Chitinophagaceae bacterium | reverse complement strand
GTATCTATAAACTTTTCAAGTATCTCTTTTTCATTTTCTGAATAAAATGATTTGACCCGCAGCTGCATTTTTCCGTTCTCAGTTTTAATATAACCAAAGCTTATACAAACCACTTTGGCAAACTCTGCCATTATACCTGCACGCTTTGGGTAATATTCTTCGGGAGTTATATTTTCAGGTAGAGCCTTATAAATTTTTTCCGTCCAAAGTTCCTTCCATTCATCGTTGAGCAATCCATAATTTTCACTGCAGCTTACCGTTTCAATATCAATAAAAAATAGATTTTCTACAGAAATATTTTGCATAACCAGGCTTGATAAGGTCAAACTAATTTACAACAAAAAGCCCGTTGTTATACGGGCTAAAAATATCATAGAAGAATAGATTAAAAAGTGAATCCGGCAAAAATTGTAAACGCCTGGCTTTTCCATTTTTCTTTATTATCGATATCATTAACGTTTGATAAACCGAGCTCGTACCTTGCGCCAAGATTTATGAAAGGAAGTTGAAACCATATTCCGCCGAGCATACTAAAATCTGAAGTTTTAAAAATATTTTTATTGGCTTTTAAACTATCAACTGTTTGTTTAAGCAATCCGCTAAACTGCGGACCAACCTGCACCTTCACGTGCTTGCTTTCTCCTACATTTATATTAAGCAATAATGGAACTTTTATATAATTAAGCCTGGCCTTTTTCTGGCTTCCGTTAAAAAACAGATCGTTGTAAACGTTATTGGCATCTTTTGAAAATTCTGAGGAAGATTGCACAAAATTTACTTCCGGCTGCAAACCAAACCTGCCAAAATTAAATTGAATAAAGCCGCCCAACAGGTAATTATAATTAAATCCGGATTTATAGGATTGTCCCTGAATCTTATTAATATTTATTCCGCCCTTAGCACCAATGCGAAAAAAACTCTCATGGTCATTTTGTTTAAATTTTTGTGCAAATAAAAAGCTGGTAGAAAATATTAAAAGCAGTGTTAGGGAAATTGAGAGGGCCTTTATCATAAAGGTGATTTTGATGAATCAAAAATAACCCAATTACATGTTGGTACTTGTTACATTCATCTCAACATACTGTTAATAATATAAACACCAAAACGTCCTTGCGAGCGGAGCGAAGCAATCTCATATTATTATTTAATTATAAGATTGCTTCGTCGTACCTCCTCGCAAAGACGTCCTCTGTAACTAACTTTTTTTAACTCTTACCGCGTTAGGTCCTTTTTGTCCCATCTCAACTTCAAAAGATACTTTATCATTTTCTTTTAGGGGACCGTCTAATGCATTTATATGAACAAATACACTTTCCTGAGTTTGCGAGTCTCTTATAAAACCATAACCTTTTGAATCATTAAAGTGTGTAACTGTTCCGGTCCTGAAAAGATCAGCAGGGTCTGTAGCAGTTTGCCTGGGGGTACTTATCTGCATGTCTTCACTTTTAACTATTTTCTTTTTGCGGGGGTCTGGCGGGGTAGATGAAAGATTTCCGTCCTCATCAATATATGCCATCATATCATCTAAACTTTTCCCTTTATTGGAATTGGCTTTCCGTTCTTCTCGCTTTTCCTGTTTGTCCTGTTTCTTTTTTATTCTTTTTTTTTCATTCTCCTTTTTACTAAAGGTTTCCTGTGATCTGGCCATAGTTATTTAATAATATTTATTTAAACGAAGATACCGATTTAATGCTTTTATGTGAGCTTGCTCAAAAATTTATGTTGCAGATTCTTATAAAAGAATTGGAAAGCATTTTTTAGTTTTTTAATCGAAATTTTACCAGGTTAGGAGTTGTTAGCCATCTTATGAAAAGGCAACCTCTTCTTTTTTACTTTTTAAGAAAAATTTTCCAAGTAATACAAATAATATTATTTCTCCTGCAATTATAAACAGGTAATTCAATGTGTGCACATTATAATACCCTGCAAGCCAGAAATAACAAATGGCAGCAACGGCGCTGATGGCTGCTATAAATGCAATACCCCATTTTACAATTTCCATACATAAATATGCTTTGTGAACAGAAGGGCTTGATGACATAGGATTCGGATTGATTTTTAGGAGCAGGTAAATATTTACTGTAATGTCGCAAAGCCAGGACACTACCTGCAGCCAGGCAAAAATCTTAAATATATTTGTTCCAAAAGACAATTGCATTTTAGCCGATACCAGCATACATAATAAAAATATTGCTCCATAAGCACAGGGCATAAACAGGAAATCAAGATACAAGTGTGTTCTTAATGCCTTGACAGTTTTTTTTGATTGAGGTTCTGGTAATCCGTATAATCCTTTAATCAGGTTCACTAATTCTTTAGGGGTTGCCGGTAATTTAAGTTCCATTATGCTGAATCTTTTTACCACCACATCTTTGGTATAAAATTGCAAACTTTGCGTGCCCATAATTAAAGTTAGCAAAAGCATTAACCCAAATGCTATACAGAAAAGTGTCCAGCTAATTATAAATATTGACATATAGATTTAATTTTAAGGAATTTTAGTTGGTATTTGTTCTTTAAGCAATTCTTTCCGCATCTTATTACGGTCATCTTTATAATCATCCCAATCAAAAGTTATAAGAAAATCTTTAGCGGCTTCTGCCCCTTTAGCAAACATGTTTATTTTATCCTCATCAGTTAAAAAGAAGTTGAGCCAATTATAGCCATGCAAATGAATTGTTCCGATCCCTTTTTTAAATACTTTATTTTTTATTAAAAAATCTTTATCATAGTAAAACCTGATGGTATTGAATATTCTTCCAAAGTAACCAAAAGGGCTCCAGCTTTGCGCATGCTTACCTTCGTCACCCGGTGTGCTGTCGTCCAGGTCTATACCAAAAGACGGAAGCCGCGGTGTAAGAACCTTTGGATTATAAAATAAGTTTATGGGGAAGTTGGATAATATACCTCCGTCAACAAAACGTGCAATAGAGGGGGGGTCCATTTCACCGAACTTTTCTTCCCACAGCTTTTTTACATTATCGTCAGTACACGGAATTTCATTAATGAAATACGATTCAAAAAAAACAGGGATAGACATTGAAGCTCTTATAAAACCTGCAGGTTGCAAATCATCAATGTTTTTTCTGAAGAGGTTCCACATTTCAGGAAACTGGATCTTATTTTGGGATACTAAGTCAGATGTTATAAAAGTTACATCTCCATTTAACCCTTTTAATCCTTCATCATTGGGAACCCGTAAAGCAAGTCCGGGTATAGGAGCTGATGCTTTATTGTTTAGATCAGTGACGGTTTTTACACCATTGTCAATAAGTTGTCGTTTTATCCAGTCGTAAAAAAAATCTCCCGGGTTAATACCAAAGCCCGAATTTTTAAGACGCTTCAATAACGTGGCAATGTATGCCACGATTGCAGTTATAACCAATAAACAAACACCTGTGAGAACAAAAAACACTTTTGTAAAAACAGATATCCAGGGCAACCCATGCTGCAAACCGAGGAAAACAAAATTACCAACAAGCAACATGGCAAACGTCCCTAAAATTGCCCTAACCCAATTTTTTATCCTTGCAGAAAAATCTCCATGTGTAATAAATTTGCTTATTATCCAACGGGCAGCAGGATGGCCATCAACAAGCTCAATAAATTTAAGTTTACAAATAGCATCTAATACCGGTATAGATTTGGCATCCTGCTTTGTTCCTATGGCAACCATTAAAGCTGTATTAATAGCGCCTGCACTTGTACCTGCAAGCCTTATGAAACGAATACCCATTTGCTCCAGGATGTAGGTATAACCTACCAATGCAACGCCTAATACCCCTCCCCCTTTTTGTACAAGATTTACATATTGATGACCGTCATTGTCTATAACATCAGAAACAATAAATGGTTTTCCGCCGGGAGGAAAAGCATCTTTTAAATCATTGAGACATTTTTTTACAACATCATTATTAATAAAATCTTCAACAGTAAGTTCTTGTGCCATATTTAATAATTTAAGAATCTATTTTCAATTTTTATAGATTATAAAATGATTTTCATATTAAAATTCAGTTTCCAATAATTGATGGGAGGGCTATACGCACTACGTAAAAGAATCAAAACTGCAGGTCCCTGGCATCAAATAATCTTGTTGGTTTTTTTCCAATAATTCTAAATAGCACTGAATTTAAAGTATATGCATCATTATCAAAACCGCCATGTGAATCGCTTCTGCATACATCTGCACCAACTTTACTGCCGGCAGGCGCTGCACCCGCAATTACCAGGCTTGGCCATTCACCAATTTTAGAATTAAAAAGTTTAGAAACAACAGGGTCAATCAATGCTTTATCCAACTTATTATTCCTGCCATTGATAAAGCGTTCCATTCCCAATATTGGAGTGTTTCTTTTTTGCTCAAAGGAATTACTAACAAGGTATAATAAAGATTTTCCATAAGGACCAACATCATCGTCCCTTTCACCCACATCACTTAAAATATACATAGTTGGTAAAGGGCAATCTTTATTTTGTATATGCGGAAGAAGCTTTTGCTTAAACAAATCAACGGATATAGCGGGTGCCATAAATTGAACAGACTTAATAGGCACTCCAATGCGAAGAAGTGTATCAATTGTATAAGCAGTAAAAATTGATCCAGCACTGTGTGCAACTATATGCAATTCCCAATTATTTTTGTTTGATGGATCTACTTCGCTGAATGCTTTTAAAGCTTCTGTAGCAACAATATCCATTGATCTTCCTTCCCTTGAAGCAAGGCCCGCATTCTCTTTCATTTCATTCCACAACATCGTTCCGGGCCTGGAGGCGGTTAATTCAAATGTGCGGTCAAGAATTTCCAAAGTGCCTTCTCTTAATTTATTTAACCAATTAGCGCCTGCTTTATCATCACCTGTAAAAAGGTCGAGAAGGTCATTTTTTAATGATGCCCAAAAATCTGTTTCCCACATAATGTGTATGGGATAGATTTCGTTATCCAAACAAACATCTTTAAAACTAATAATTCTGCGTGCAACTTCTATTTCTGAATTTAAGCCGCCATGCAAATACAACATAACGCGTTTCTTTTTCCATGTGGTGGCGGTAGTTGCAATAGTGTTGAATAATCTTATAATATCATCTTTAGTTGTCCAGTAGTTCCCTGAATCAGAAAGATGCCCGTTATTACCAATATTAATAACATAAGGACGGATCTGCTCCAACGGGATAGTTTGTGAAGCCCTTTGCTTACCTGCCTCAGTATCTGCATAGCCCTTGCTCCAAAGATCAAGATCAACCGGCACCCCCAATTGTGCCACCCAACAATCAGAAGCATGTAGCATCCAGTCTTCATACGGCAATATCGCAAAGCCTTTGTGCCCCCATCCGGTACCCCATGAATTTTGAATGATGAACCCTTCTTTTGTGTACCCTACTACAGAAATTGCATGCCCGTCTGTAGCCCTGCCCTTTCGCTGTATTACCGGTAGCTTTATTCTTTTAATTTCGCCATTAAAATTATAATCATATACCTTAAATAATTCTTTAGGCTCGTGCCATCCATCATGTACCATCAAAGTTGCAAATAAAATTCCTGCTTCATTTAGCGCCGCATGCATATCTCTTATATTTCGATGCACTACTCTGTAATAGGCTCCCGCCGGAATGTTAAGCGCTTCTTTTGCTTTTCCCTCATCAAAATGTTTTACTCCAAATAAGTTATCCTTCCAGGCATTTCTGGTTACAACACCATGGGCCGTCCAGCCTTTCATTGTTCCTCTTGCAGAAGAGCCTTCGTAATTTTCACCTGGCCATTCATCATACCTCCTGGCCATTTCGTACAACATTCTTGGACTTGCACCAATCTTTGTAATATCTGCAACATTACACCTGCTATTTACTGCGAGGTGATAATTAACATTTGCTGCCAGGGCAAAACCAGTGCATGCGCCCTCACGTCCCTGGTTTAAAATGGCAGGCACATTATCGCAATTGATCAACTGATCCGGCAATGGAACAAGCGATGGCTGATAAAACCAATCCCTTACATCAATCTTATCAGGAAACGCATCTAATTTTTTATCAAGTTTTTTTGCAGTCGTTTTTTCTGCAGGTTTTTCCCTTTGCTGTGTAGCAGAAGGACGTGTTGTTTTGGGTGAAGAAGATTCAGGCATCATAAAGATGAATTTAATTTGAGTTTCGTTTAGTTTACATGAACAATAATTGGTTTCTCCGGCAGTTAGTTGGCATGACAGAGATTTAAGTTTGATTCATTATTGTAATAAAAATTAGCACCTTTGTTTTTAATAAAAATTCTGAACTGAAAATTTCATCAAAAAATTTCCTTTAGAAATATCACTCTTAGGAAATAATGTTTGTACATATCCAATTTCAAGTCTTGCATTTACAATGTTCAATTGAAGGCCTACACCGCTAGCACCCCATATTCTATTACCTACCCTTCGTTTATTAACTTCTCCTAAATCGAAAAATAGTAAAGGTTTTATACTATAAATATTTGCCCTGTCTGCCAGGTAATCTATAGTTGGTTTAATATCTTTATTTACTATACGCTCTGCCGCAGCATCGGCTTCATCATCTGAAAGTCCCCCGTTTAGTGCTAAATCATTTGCAATAAAACTTTTTGCAGTTGTAACCTGGCCTTTAACAGCACTGCGGATTGTAATGCGGCGAGGTTCATCCTGAATAGCAATATCAGGAATTAATGGAGATGCCCATTTTGAAATAGGTATAGAAAAATTTAAGTTTAATCCCCAGTAAGAAGTTCCCCCTAAAACATAATTAAATGCAGAAGGCAATCCACCTT
>JBPCQG010000161.1:0-7059 GCA_050998315.1 Chitinophagaceae bacterium | reverse complement strand
CGATAGTGCTTATCGCAGAATACGTGGAGAGAAGCCAATTGATCTGGAAGAGATAAAAAAGCTTTGTCTTTATTTTAAAATCTCACTTGATCAGTTCATGCATTTGAACTCAGATTGTGTATTATTTACTGGCAAACTGGCTGACAGGACAAATTTTTCATTTGATTTATACCTTCAGAATTTTCTTCGGGAGATGCAGATAATAAATTCTTTTGAAGAAAAGGAAATGTATTACTGGATAAAAGATGCCCCCGTTTTTTATTATTATCAATTTCCGGAACTGGCGGCATTTAAATTTTTCTTCTGGATGAAAACTGTCCTGGAGTATCCTGAATACAGTAAAACCAAATTTAACTTTGCAGACTTTGATGAAAAGCTTCGGAAAATTGGCGAAAAAATATTGGAGACATATAATAATATCCCATCACACGAAATATGGAATGTAGACAATATAAATACTTACATACAGCAAATTGAATATTATAAGGATACGAATGTTTTTAGTTCTAAAAATGACATTATAATATTATATGAATGTCTTGAAAAAATGGTTGATCATATTGAGGCCCAGGCTGAAGCGGGTTATAAATTTAACAGCAATGCACCGGGAAGTAAAGGAGCATCAGTTAAGATATACGTGAATGAATTTATTATCGGTGATAATACAGTAGTAGCAGTACTAAACAAAAAACCTATAACATTCTTAAACCATTCCTTTATTAATATTTGTAATACTAAAGATCCGGTATTTAGTGAGTATATGTATCAGTACTTTCAAAGATTAATACGCAAGTCTACACTCGTAAGTTCTGTAAGTGAAAAGCAACGAAGCATTTTCTTTACTCCAATAAGAGAAAAGCTTGAGCTTCGCAAAAAAGCATTATAATAAACTAAGCCTGTTATAATCCAGACATAATAATATTGTTATTTTTATCCTGTAATGAACAATAAAATTCACCTTGTTGAATGCCCCAGAGATGCAATGCAGGGATGGAAGAAATTTATTTCTACAGATAAAAAGATAGAATATCTCAATGCTTTATTAAAAGTTGGTTTTGATACAATAGATTTTGGAAGTTTTGTTTCAGCAAAAGCAATCCCTCAGATGGCCGATACTAAAGAGGTCATTGGTCAATTGTCAATGATTAACACTAAATCAAAATTATTAGCCATTGTTGCTAATGTTCGTGGAGCAGAAGAAGCGATAAAATTTGATAAGATTTCTTACCTGGGATTTCCATTTTCCATCTCTTCAACCTTTCAACAAAGAAATACCAATAGCACAATCCAGGAATCTCTCCAGAGAGTAGAAAATATTCAAAACCTTTGTATAGGAAATAGTAAAAAACTGGTGGTTTATATTTCTATGGGCTTTGGCAATCCCTATGGAGATGTTTATAACGAAGAAATTGTAATGCATTGGGTTGATAAAATAAAAGACCTGGGAATAAAAATTATTTCTATAGCTGATACGGTTGGGTTGGCTTCTCCTGATGAAATTTTATCTACTATGAAAAATTTGATTTCAAAAAATTTGGATATTGAAATAGGGGTTCATTTACATTCAACTGTAACTAACTGGAAAACGAAAATAGATGCGGCATTACAGGCTGGATGCAAAAGATTTGATGGAGCATTAAAAGGAATTGGTGGATGCCCAATGGCTACTGATGAATTAGTAGGAAATATAAATTCTGAATTAATGATATCTTATTTTGAAGAAAAAGAATTGCTGCCGCAGATAGATAGAGAGGCATTGCAACATGCACTTTTTCTTGCTAATAAAATTTTTATGTAATGCTTTTACTAATAACAAAAAATATTTCTAAGCCTCATGTAATATTATACCGTCGTGATAATGGTACTGAAACATGGATGTATGCTGATGATTTTTACGCCAGGCATGATCTTAGCCATTATTGTATTGAAAAAAGTTTAGGTTATACAACCGCTTTTATGGGTATGCTCAATAATGGAATGGCTGTAAAGGATTTTGAAGACCGCACAAAAAGAAAACAGTTAACGATTAGTAAAGAAGCTTTGTATGCTGAAAATATGGCTAACTTATTTTTTATGGAAATTGCCCAGGGAGAGTTTGAAGATTTTAACCAGGTTTCCAAACAAACATTTGAAGCATGGAATAAAGAATTTCCACCTATACTTTCTGAGAGTGAAATCATTAATATCCGTAAATCATTAAGGCGATTATTAAAGGAGTGGACTGATCTGCCTGTTGGAAAAACGATGGTGCTTTCGTTTTAGCAGAGCTTAAGTTTTTTAAAAAATATGTACACCAAAACTTTCTCTATCTAATACATCCTGCCATTGAGTTATAAGGTTTTTATATTCTATACCAACCTGGCGTATTTTCCGGTCAAGATCATAAAGCCCTAAAGAATTAACTATGCCATCATCATTTCGCAAAGCGCTATCCCAATCAACCTGGTCAATAAGGCTATACCATGTAAATCCAACTATAGGTACACCATCCTGTTTTAGCCTATATACATTTGCCTATTGCTTTCGTAACCAATGCACTGAAAATGGCTCTGTAATATTGGTTTCAGTATGCATTACCGGCAATCTGTAGCGGCGAAAGTACTGGTGAGTGATAACATAATATCCAAATATTTCTCCTGCAGGACTTGTATTTCCATCCGGATGTACCATGTGCTCGTTAGTTATGTAATAATCGTTGCCCATTATACATCGGCTTTTGTCTTTCATTTGGTTATGGTGAAACCAGGTATATTCCGCATCCGTCATTCCGTTTTCCATTAAATATTTATAAGTGTTCACGTCAACTGAATGCCCGTATGTAAGATCAAGAGAAAGAAATCTTTTTTGATTAAGAAAGTCGCACTGGGGCTGGCAGGTTGGGTCCTCCGCATGGAAATACTCTGATGATTCGCTCTGAATAAAAAACACATCCGGCTGAACTTTTAAAATTGCCTGCGACGCAAGTACATTTGCTTTACATAAATGCTTTAGCGCAGTTATAAATGATCGTTCATCACTTTTACATTCATTCCACCAGCCGTATTGCCCGCTGAACATGGCAGCAATAAATATCTCGTTTATGGGAGTGTAAAACTGTAAATAAGGGTATCGGGTTGCAAAAGCTTCAGCATACTCTGCAAAGTATTGTGGCCAATCAGGGTTTTGAAAATTTCCTATCCAATCGGGCACACCAAAATGACAAAGATCAACAAGAGGAGTTATGCCAAGCTCTTTCATTTCGTTAAAAACATCATCGCTAAAGCTCCAGTCATATTTACCTGGCCCCTGATGCAAAGAAAAATAAGGAGTACCGTAGCGCAAATGATCTATGCCCATTTCTTTTGTTAGCCTGAAGTCCTCTTTCCAATATTTATAATGGCCTGTTTTTTCCATCTCATCAATACGTTTAATTGTTCCGTCGGCTAACGTAATTGTGGGATAGCTGTTCTCAATCCCGGTAGAAAACATGAATTTGTTTGTGCTCATTTTATTGTTTAATCCTTTTTGGACTTTGGGCTAATATTTCAATGCCCGTTCCCGCTATGAACGTTTAAATTGTAAAACTGTTATGTAAATAAGTGGAAAATAAAAAGTGTAAGAAATTATTTAGAGGTTTAAAAGGCAAGTTTAGTTAATATTTTTTCATCAAGCTATAAGAAAAATAAAAATATTTTATGTCGGTGGGTTATGTAGATTGGCAAGTTTCCATTTTGGGGAAGATTTGGAGGGATTTTAATGCACCCTATCACCCCTAACCTCTAAATTTTTTATTACAACTGCTTCATAACTAAGCCATTCTTTCCATCTTGCTCTTACTTTTTCTTTTTTAATATACGTTTCTGCCAATGTTATAAAAGATGTGTAATGACCTGCCTCACTTTCCATAAATCTCCTGTAAAAATTTCTCATGTATTCATCATCTAATCCTTCGCTTAATCTTTTAAAGCGTTCACAGCTGCGGGCTTCTATTAATGCCATAGTTAAAAGCAGGTCTAAAAACCGCTCTTCAGGGTTTCCTCCTTTTTTTTGAAACTCCAATAATTTATTTACATACTCATCTTTCCTTTGTTTGCCAAATGGTAAATTTCTTTTTCGTAATTCAGCGAGCACTAAACGAAAATGTCCCCATTCCTCGGTAACAATAGAAGAAAGCTCATTTACTAATTGGTCTTTTTCATTATATTTTGTTATTAGAGAAATACAACTATTGGCAGCCTTCTGTTCGCAATAAGCATGATCAGTTAAAATATCTTCTAAAGAAATACTTGCCAGGTTAACCCATCGTGGGTCGGTGGGTAATTGTAATCCCAGGATGTTTTTCGTGTCTTGTGAAAGATTGTCCATCATCAAAAATACTCGCAACTTATTACTAATAATTTATCACTGATTACTTTTTTAGCTATTTTACATTACCGATTTATTTATGAGAATTATCCCTTTTGTTATTTCCGCCCTTTTTACTTCTGTATTAATTATTATTCTAAATACATCCCTGTTACTGCCTGCTCCTCTTGGTAAATTATTAAGTCCACAACATGGTGTTTGGCAAAATGCAGAAAATGCTCATGAAGATTTTACTGCTAATCTTTCATTTTCCCAGCTTACAGGTAGCGTAAATGTTTATTTAGATGATCGCCTTGTGCCTCACATTTTTGCAGAGCATGAAAACGATGCATATTTTGTTCAGGGATATTTGCATGCAAAGTTTCGCCTGTGGCAAATGGAACTGCAAACATTATCAGCTGCAGGCAGAGCAAGTGAAGTTGTGGGTGATATCGCTTTAAATCACGACCGGGAATTCAGAAGGCTGGGAATGGTGTATGCTGCTGAAAGTTCTTTAAAAGAAATGGAAAATGATCCCATCACTAAATCAGAATGTGATAATTATACAGCAGGCGTAAATGCCTATATTGAAAGTCTTACAGAAAGCAGTTTACCACTCGAATACAAGCTCATTGGTTATAAGCCGGAGAAGTGGAGTAATTTAAAATCAGCATTGTTTTTAAAATATATGTCGTACGATCTTGCAGCACATGACGATGATTTTGAAATGACAAATGCAAAAAATTATTTTTCTAAAGAAGATTTTATAAAACTTTTTCCTGCGATTCAGGATTCTCTTGAACCCATTATTCCGTCAGGTACCGTTTATCAAAAACCAAAAGTTCAACTTATAAAACCTACAACAACCGATTCATTATATTTTAATCAGGAACCAATTCCTGTTACAGAACGTAAACCTGATAAAGATAATGGAAGCAATAACTGGGCTGTAAGTGGAAAGAAAACAGAAAGCGGATCACCTATTTTATGCAACGATCCTCATCTTGGATTAAACCTACCATCGCTTTGGTATGAGATGCATATTTCTACGCCAACTTCAAACGCATATGGTGTAAGTTTTCCCGGATCACCGGGCATCATCATTGGCTTTAATGATAGTTGTGCCTTTGGATTTACCAATGCAGGCAGGGATGTGAGAGATTATTATCAAATAAAATTTAAAGACAATAGCAGGCAGGAATATTGGTTTAACAATGAATGGAAAAAAACAGAATTCAGATTTGAAATAATAAAAATAAAAAATAAGCCTGATTATATTGATACTGTTGCTTACACTGTTTTTGGGACTGTGATGTTCGATAGAAATTTTAGCGGTAACAGAACAATTGATAATAAAAATTATGCGGTAAGATGGAAAGCTCATGATCCAAGCAATGAATTAAAAATATTTTACCAGTTTAATCATGCAAAAAATTATGCAGATTATTCTGCAGCGGTTGTCAATTTACATACGCCTGGTCAAAACTGTGTGTTTGCCGCCAAGAATGGTGACATCGCTATGACCACACAAGGCGAATTCCCGGCCAAATGGAAAGGACAGGGAGATTTTGTAATGCCCGGCACAGACAGCACCTATATGTGGCAGGCTATGATACCTATGGATGAAACTCCGTTCCAATATAATCCAGAAAGAAATTTCGTAAGCAGTGCCAATCAGCGCCCTGCTGATTCTACTTACCCTTATTATCTTGGCAGTGGGTATACCCCTTATCGGGGAATCATTGTTAACCGAAGGCTGAATGTAATGAACAATATAGGGGTGGAGGATATGAAGAAATTGCAAACCGATAATTTTAATGTATTTGCAGAAATGGCAACACCGGTTTTTCTAAAAAATATGAAGGAGAGCGAATTGAGCGATGATGAAAAAAAGTATTTTGATATTTTACGAACATGGGATTTTAGAAACGATGTTAACTCCAAAGGAGCAACAGCTTTTTATTTAACATGGGAGCATTTTGAAGATACTGTGTGGAATGATGAATTTGCCAGGGCTCCTAAAATTATCAAGAAACCTTTTGAAAGTACTTTATTGGAAGCGGTATTAAAAGATTCAGCCTATAAATTTTTGGATGATATAAATACTCCGCAAATAGAAACACTTACAGATGATGTAACGGCATCATTTAAAAAAGCAGTTGTGGAATTAAAAGAAGCTGATAGCAAAGGCAGGTTGGAATGGGCAAAATATAAAGACACCAAAGTGCAACACCTTACAAAACTGGAACCGTTCAGCAGGCTTCATCTACCAATCGGCGGAGGAATGCATTGTATTAATGCTGCCAAATCTAACCACGGTCCCAGTTGGAGAATGATAGTTTCATTAACACCGCAAACTGAAGCTTATGGAGTTTATCCCGGTGGGCAAAGCGGAAACCCCGGCAGTAAATATTACGATAATTTTATTGATACCTGGGTGGCAGGAAATTATTATAATATTTGGGTAATGAAACAAACAGAAGAGAGCGATAAACGGGTAAAAGGTAAAATGATATTCTCAAAATAACAAACGTCGTCTTTGCGAGGAGGAACGACGAAGCAATCTCATAATAAGATTTAATAGGCATATAATTTTAAGAATAATATTAGATTGCTTCGCTCCGCTCGCAAAGACGAAGAAAATTAAATATGAAATTTATTATCTCCATAATTTTAATTGCATTATTAAGCTTTGCAGCCTGCCTGTATTTTCCATGGTGGAGTATTGCAATTGTT
>JBPCQG010000088.1:0-4739 GCA_050998315.1 Chitinophagaceae bacterium | reverse complement strand
TATGACTTTAGGAGGAATTGCCTTAGCCATTGGCTTACTGGTTGATGATAGCATTGTAGTAATAGAAAACATTGAAAAGCATCTCAAGACAGGAAAATCTCCAGCCAATGCTGCATACGAGGGAACTAAGGAAGTTGCTATGCCTGTTTTAGTTACAACACTTACTATCATTATTGTATTCTTTCCTATCGTTTTTCTTACAGGAATATCCAAATATCTTTTTACGCCATTGGCAATCACAGTTTCACTTGCAATGATAGGTTCAAGATTTATTTCTATGACACTTGTGCCCATTATGGCAGCAGCATTATTTAAGCATGAAGAAATAGAAACGGGGGATCAAGAGGCAAAATATTTAAAAGTTTTAAAGGCATTTCAAAGATGGTTTCATCGTGTAACGCACAACTATTCCCATTCCATGGATAAGCTAATCCGGTTTCGATGGTTGGTTTTAGGTGTAGTTGCTATATTGTTTATAGTATCACTGTATGGTTTTAGTAAAGTTGGAAGAGAGTTATTTCCTCAGATGGATGTTGGTCAGATTTCCATTGATGTGCGGATGGAAAGCGGAACCCGGATAGAAAATACTGAAGAAACCATTAGTCAAATTGAAACATTTATAAGAAGGGAAATGGGAGAGGATTTAAATATCATCATTTCAAATATGGGTGTGTTGAATGATTGGCCCGCAGCATATACTCCTAATTCAGGAACACAGGACGCAACTATTGCTATTCAATTAAAAGAAGGATATAAAACTAAAACCGCTGATTATGTAAAAATGCTCCGGGTAAAATTAAAACAGCAATTTGCTGGAGTGCAATTCATCTTTAACACTGGTGGAATTGTAACCGCAGCTTTAAACTTTGGCCTTCCTTCACCAATTGACGTTCAAATTATTGGTAATGATTTGCATAAATCACATGACATTGCTCTTAGAGTACGTGATATTGTACAACAAGTTAATGGAACTGAAGATGTACGTATTCAGCAACGATATGACCATCCGGAAATTAAAGTTGATATTGACAGGACTAAAGCAGCACAATTAGGTATTAATTCAGAAGCTATAGTTAAAAATACAGTTTCTGCTCTTAATTCTTCTGTCAATTTCAAACCTTCTTTTTGGATAGATGAAAAAAACGGTAACCATTATTATGTAGGTGTTACTTATCCTGAGGTAGAACTGGACAATCCCCAGGCAGTAGAAAATATAACCATAACCGGAATCCATTCTGACGGAAGGGCAAATGCAACTTTGTTGAAAAATGTTTCAAAAACCTCTGTTACGTCTGCCCCCATTGAAATAAATCATTTGGATTTACAACGGGTAACAGATGTATTTGCAAATGTGGAAGGAAGAGATATTGGTTCTGCTTCAGACGATATTGAACAGAGGCTGCAAACGCTTCGAAAAAATTTACCCGAAGGATACAATGTCGTTATAAGAGGCGAAATCCAAAGCATGAATGAAAGTTTCAGTAACCTTGGTTTAGGATTGGCTCTGGCGATTTTATTAGTATACCTGGTTATTGTTCCTTTACTCCGTTCGTTCAAACTACCACTAATTATAATTAGTGTTATTCCACTTGGATTGATAGGTGTTACAGGTATGTTGCTGCTTACAAATACATACCTCAACATTCAATCCATGATGGGTATTATAATGATGGTGGGCATTACTGTGGCTTACAGCAATCTTCTGGTAGATAAAATGAATAATCTTCACAAAGAAGGAATGCCTTTGATGCAAGCTATACGGGAAGGAGTTGCCAATCGTTTCCGTCCTATTATTATGACAGCAGTTGTAGCAGTTCTTGCACTGTTACCAATGGCAATAGGATATGAAACAGGCGGTGAAGCCAATGTGCCATTAGCACGTGCCATTATTGGTGGTGTACTTGCTGCCACAGTGCTTTCCCTCTATGTAGTGCCTGTGTTATTTTATTTGTTCAATCAAAAAAAGAATGTAAAAATGAACATTAGTAAAACCTATTTGATTATCCCATTTACCATCGCAATGTTAGGTTCTTGTGGAAATAAAAAAGAAAATACAAGCGATACACAACAGAGAAATACACCTACAGTATTAGTAACTGCACCACAACAGCATTCTTTCAATGCTCCACTGCAAATAACAGGCATAGCGAAACCTAATCAAATGGTAAAGCTATACGCTATGACAAGTGGTTATTTAAAAGTATTAAAAGCAGATATTGGGTCTTTTGTAAAAGAAGGGCAAGTGCTTGCCGTTTTAGAAAATCCTGATTTATACAGAGAAAGAGATAAGGTACGAGCAGAGCTAAAAGAAAAATCCTCATTGTATTTCAGGCTGAAAAATAACAGGGAGCAAACGATGGTAGGCGCTGATATAAAAGCAAAAAAAGCTTTGTACGACCGCCTGAAAAGCATATATGAAAAAACACCACAGCTCACTTCCATTAATGATTTAGAACGGGCGGAAGCAGATTATAAAAGAGCTTTAGCGCAGGCAACGGATGAACAGGATATAACAGGCTCTGGATATGAGGCTGCTAATGCTAAAGTAAGGAACATCAATATGCAGATAAGTTATCTGATGGTACGAGCCCCATTTAGCGGAGTTATTACCAATCGGTTTGCTGACAAAGGGAGCCTTATACAAAATGGTTTAAATAACAATAGTTCGATGCCTTTATTTGAGTTGCAGGACCTTCAACCAATTCGATTGCAAATTAAT
The DNA here is from genome assembly GCA_050998315.1 of Chitinophagaceae bacterium. GTDB lineage: Bacteria > Bacteroidota > Bacteroidia > Chitinophagales > Chitinophagaceae > Ginsengibacter. The sequence goes on along the minus strand of JBPCQG010000088.1, from coordinate 2,020 downwards.
ATTCCTGAAACAGATGCCGTTCTGATTGATAAAAATACAATAGCTGTAATCACTTTTCCTGAGCTTGCTAACAGTAAGTTTTCTGCCACCGTTACCCGAAATGCATATAGTGTGGATGAAACGAAAACAATGAAAGTTGAAATTGATTTACCCAATAAAGATTTTAAAATCCGCCCTGGTATGTATGCCAAAGTGAATATTAAAAGAAGCGGACATGAAGACGCATTGTCCGTTCCTAATGAAGCCATCGGAAATATCAAAGGACAATCATTTATTTATGTCGTGCAGAATGGAAAGGCAAAAAAGGTAGATGTAAAGACAGGTATTCGTGATGAAAAGTTCACGGAATTATTAGACGCCCCTTTGAAAGAAACGGATAGGATTATTGTACAGGGAAAAGAATTAGTAAGTGATGGCGCTGCCGTTCAGACAAAAACATTCATTAATCAATAAAAGGGAAACAACCAATGAGCATAAGCATAAAATTAAAAAAGGTTGTTGCCCCTTTCATCTTATTGATAGCTGCACAAGTGACCAATGCACAGCAACCATTTGCCATAAATCTTGAAACAGTTTTGCAATTAGCGGGAGCGAACAACTTAACGGTAAAAGAGTATCAGTTAAGATATCAGCAGGCATTAGCCGACCAAAGCAAAGCAAGGGAATGGTGGTTGCCTAATATCTATGCAGGATACACAACACATTATTTAAACGGCGCTGCTATGAACGCTGATGGCAAAATCTTTACAGGTGTCAACAGAGACAATTTGTGGACAGGTTTGGGGATTGCAGCAGAAATAGATTTTGGCAAAGGATTTTATCAATCATTGGCAGCCCGGCAAAAAGCACAATCAGCAAGCTACTTCATTGTGGCAGAAAAAAACAGAATAGTATTAAACGCCATTCACACTTATTACGATTTGCAGGCAGCCCAATTGCAGTATATTTTTTTGAAACAGTTGGCAGAACAATCGGATACCATTTCGCAGCAAATAAAAATAAAGGTGGATGTCGGTTTATCGTATCAATCCGACTACCTGCTGGCACAAAGCAATTTCAGGCATATTACCATCTCCATGCTGCAGGCAAAAAGCGACTGGTCAAAGTTGTCAGCAGTGCTGGCGAGCTTATTAAATTTAGAAAGCAACACCAGGTTGTTATCCGCCGACACGGTTTTAGCGCCTTTAAAATTGACAACGGAGTTGAACGATACTACAGGCTTTCTAAAACGCCCCGAATATTTAGGGTTGAATGCAGAATTACAATCGTATAAAACCTCACGAAAAACAATCAATCAGGGTTTGCTTATTCCCAAACTCAAAATCGGTTTCGATAATGGAGGTTTTGGCGCTTATTCGGCACAACTTTACAACACCTACCAGTTAAATGCTTCATTGCTGTGGAATTTACCATTGGGACGATTAACTTACAAAGGAGACATAAAGCAATGGAATGCACAAATTGCGTTGCAGCAAAACAGAGTAGCGCAATTTCAAAACCAGTATCAGCAGGAAACAGCTACAGCCGCAGCACAAGTACAAATTGCCAACGAACAAATAACCATTGCAAAAGAAGGCTTGCAGTCGGCATCAGAAGCTTTGTATCAAAGTACGGAACGGCAAAAGCTCGGAACGACAAAACCGTTTGAAGTGTTTCAGGTGCAGCAATACTTTATACAGGCACAGTTAGATTATATCAACGCTGTATCAGAATATAACAAGGCACAATATGCTTTGTTTGTTGCAACCGGCAACAATCTATAACCGGTTTTGAATTATATGTCATAAAATTAAAAAAAATGAACAAAATAAATTCTGTCATAACCATAAGCCTTTGCCTTTTATTAAATTCTTCCTGCGGGCAAACGCAAAATAATAAAAATGCAAAAATGAGCAATAGCCACTCTTACACTAATGAGCTTATACATGAAAGCAGTCCCTACTTATTACAACATGCACACAACCCTGTAAATTGGTACCCCTGGGGCGAGAAAGCATTGAAGAAAGCAAAGGATGAAAAC
>JBPCQG010000325.1:0-12746 GCA_050998315.1 Chitinophagaceae bacterium | reverse complement strand
CTTTTTTGCTTTCATTTAATCACTACTATTTTTTGATCACAAACTCTCTAAAATAAAAATGATATTATTATCAATAATTTTATAGAAATAAAAAAACCGCCTCACTTGATATGAGACGGCTTCTTTTATTAATGAATTATTTATCATCTACTTTATGAGCATCTCTATATTTCTTAATAATATCATGAGAATTTTTCAATGAAGATTGCTGATCCGTTATTAGTTGCCGCGTTTCTGCTGATATTTCCGCATCAGAAGCTAGTGCCATCTTGTAAGCTTTTTGCGCAGCATCTTCACCAAATTCGCAATTTTCTAAAATAGCCTGCCTGTCTTTACCTGTAAACATAGCTTTAGCATCCATCCATATTCTATAAAGCTTGCCACTATTGGTTGTGCCTGTGGATGGTTCTCCCCCAAGTCTCGTAACTTCTTCAATAAGTTCAGATTTATACTTGCGGCTTTCATCGGCCATTTTATGAAAAGTTGCCTGCAGGTCTATATCAACTGATTTAGTTTCATCTGCAGCTTTTTCATAACCAACAACTCTGTCGTTGTTGATTTCAATGAGGTCATTTAATACCTCTACTAGTTTATCATTTGTCGTTGTCATAATTTTTAATTTTATAATTCAATATAAAAAACTATGCCAGTAGTTAAAAAATAAAAAAAATATCCGCAAAAGAGCGTCAGATAAAGTATTTATGGAATATATAGGAGTTATTTCTAAGTCCTATTTAGTCTTGGTTTTTACACCCCATCTTTATAGTCTATTTTATGTTTTGTAAACACCATGATGTTTGCGCTTTACCTTATAACCTATGTTTTCCATAAGGTTGCAGGATATTCTCCTGCATCAACTAGTTTTTGAATATCCAGTTTCACCACAGGCGCATCTTCTTTATAGGTAACCCCAAACCATTGGGCCGAAGTGGGAATTACCACGATTTTACCTTTCCCGGTTTTTATAAATGCATCTCCGATAATAGGAATAAAAAATTCAGCTTTGGGATCACTTATTTTCTCTTTCAAAAATTGCCGGAATAGGTTTTCTATGAATGAAAAAACGGATGGATCGAAGCCCCAAAAATTCATACTTACTCTTGTATTTTCCGGAAGTTCATGTTTACCCTCACCATCTTCATATATTATCTTTCTTGCCTGTCCTGCAGGGATGTTACTTTCCCTATAAATTTTTGTTCTCTCATTTATACTTACCAACTCGCCTTCTGCATTCAGTTCACACACTCCCCGGCTTACAGTTCCATTTTCAGAAAGTGTTTTTGCTAAGTCGTATCCAATAATGCTATACCTATCTGTAGAAACTTCACAACTCAAAAATTTAAAGGCTTTTTCAAAGGCATCTTTACCATAAAAATCATCAGCGTTGATTACAGCAAAAGGTTCCTTAATCACATCCATTCCGCATAAAACAGCATGCGCCGTGCCCCATGGCTTTGTTCTTTCTTCTGGTATTTCAAACCCACTTGTAAAATCAGTTAAATCCTGGTGAACATATTCTGTTTTAATTCTGCCATTTAATTTGGGTTCGAAAATGGATTTAAAATTTTCTTCAAAATCTTTCCGAATTACAAAAACTACTTTCCCAAAACCGGTACGTATTGCATCATAAATTGAATAGTCCATAATGGTTTCTCCACCCGGACCAAAAGATTGGATTTGTTTCATACTACCATAACGACTTGCCATACCTGCGGCCAATATTAAAAGAGTGGGTTGCATTTATCTTAAATTTTAAAATGTAATCCATTTACATTTGGTGCGAAAATAATCAAGAAAATTTTATGCCCATAATATTACAATGACGAGACTGCCTGATATAAAAAAAATACATGTTGACATTGATAAAATTGAAAATGAACTAATAACAGAAAAAAATATTTCTCTTTCAATTTTACGGCTTGATAAAATTCACCCCCAGGTTTCAGGGAATAAATTCTTTAAACTTTATTATTTTTTGGAGAAGGCTATTTCTGAACAAAAAAAAATTATCACTTTCGGAGGTGCATATTCTAATCACTTAGCCGCCGCCGCACACGCCTGCAAAATATTTGGAATAGATTGTATAGGCATTGTTCGTGGTGAAGAATCTAAAATTCTTTCGCATACTTTATTATTTTGCAAAGAGCAGGGAATGCAACTGGAATTTATCACCCGGGAAAATTATAAAAGGAAAAATGACATTGATTTCGAAAAAAAGCTTGATGATAAATTTGGTGATCATGTTTTAATTCCCGAAGGTGGCCATAATAGAGAAGGCTCAGATGGAGCTGCATTAATATCAAATTTTTACCGCAATGAGGGCTTTAATTATATATGTTGCGCTGTAGGTACGGCAACTACCTTATCAGGATTAATAAGCTCGTCATCTCATCCTCAAAATGTAATTGGTATTAATGTATTAAAAAATCTTACTGATGTTGATAGCAGAATAAATTCATTACTCGGCGATACTTTAAATAAAAACTTGTCCCTAATTAATGATTACCATTTTGGTGGTTACGCAAAAAAGTCTATGGAGCTTTTATTATTTATGAATAAATTTTACGAAGAATTTGCTATACCAACTGATTTTGTTTATACAGCCAAGCTAATGTTTGGAATTTTTGAACTGATTAAAAAAAAATATTTTCCTGTGGGCAGTAAAATCATTTGTATTCATACAGGCGGGTTGCAGGGAAATTTTTCGTTACCGACAGGAGCTCTGAAGTTTTGATTTCCCTTAACAGTCATATAACTTTACTTTGTAGAATTGATGTTTTTAGAAACGACCTTCCCAATACCATGCAGAAATTTCTTATTTTTCTTCTTATTCTTTTATTATCTCAGAAAATATTTTCTCAGGATACTCTACCAAAATTATCCGTAAGTAATGTCAGCAATCGTATTCTTATTTCGTGGACAAATCCCTATGTTGCTCTTACAACTATCAATATTCAACGATCATTTGACAGTACCAAAAATTTTACAACAATAGGGAGTGTGCTTAATGTGGAGAACAAAAGAAATGGGTTTATTGATTCCCGGCCTATCATACCCAATATGTTCTACCGGGTATTTCTTTCATTTGAGGGAGGCACCTACCTGTTTACAAAATCTTCACGCCCTGTAAAAGATACTACAAAGGCGTTTCCTGGCAGTAAAGAGTATCAGCAAAGTGTTGTAAATACATGGTTTGTTCCATCTAAATTAGTTTACACCGGCAGAGATAATAATGTTATTATCGCTCTTCCCGATGCAGCTAAGAAAAAATATTCTATAAAATTTTTTGAAGAAACCGGGATATTAATTTTTGAACTTGATAAAATAACCGAACCCTATTTAACATTAGAGAAAGTAAATTTTATACATGCCGGTATCTTTAATTTTGAACTATACGAAAAGGGAATCTTAATAGAAAAACATAAAGTATATGTTTCTAAAGATGGTAAGCCGCTAACAGACTTAAATGAGCAAACCAAAAATCCTTTTAAATAATTTTCACATTGAATATTGTAGAAAAATTTCTCTTTAATTTTTCTTTTACTTCTCTCAGATCGACAGTATGATTTAATTCTTTTTCAATTGACGTAACTTGTTTGTTCTGTATTCCGCAGGGAATTATATTTTCAAAATAACTAAGATTAGTATTTACATTTAGTGCAAAGCCATGCATAGTTATCCAGCGGCTGCAGCGTATGCCCATAGCACAAATTTTCCTTTCTTTTCCAATTAATCCAGGCTCAATCCACACTCCGGTTTCTCCTTTGCTTCTTTCTCCTTTTAAACCAAACTCAGCAATCGTTCTAATGATCACCTCTTCCAGCTCTCTTAAATATCTGCCGATGTCAGTATAAAAATTTTCGAGATCTAAAATGGGATAGCCAACTACTTGCTGCAACCCATGAAAAGTAATATCTCCACCCCTGTTTGTTTTAAAAAATTCAATTTCTCTATCTTCCATTTCTTTTTCACTTAATAAAACGTTTTCCATGCTTCCGCTTTTACCCAATGTATAAACAGCAGGATGCTCACAAAATAAAAGGTAATTAATAGTTGCCGGCTGTTGGTTACTGGTTGTATGTTCCCTACCTGTAGCTTGCAGCTCACAGCTCACAGCTTCTCTTCCTTTTACTTTTATCTCGCGATTTTGCTGTACCAGTTCCTCCTGGTAATCCCATGCAGATTTGTAATCAATTATTCCAAGATCCCGATATATCACCTGCTGCTTATCCAATACAAAAATTTAATTTGCGAAGATAGTTTAGAAAAAATGCGATACTATTTAAAATCATAAATGCCGAAAAACTATTTCCAATTTAAGAAGTTTAAAATTTACCAGGATAAATGCGGCATGAAGGTTTGCACCGATGCCTGCATATTTGGTGCATTTGTAGCAGAAAAAGTTTCATGTAGCCTGTTGCCGGATGCCGGTTGTTTGGAAGTAGGTACAGGAACGGGATTACTATCGTTAATGTATGCTCAAAAAAATCCCAACGCAACAATTGATGCAGTAGAAATTGAGGAGAATGCCTATAAACAGGCAAAAGAAAATTTTGCTCTCTCAAATTGGAATGATCGTCTTAAAATATTTCATACAGATGCAAAAAAATTTGTTTCGCATAAAAAATATGACCTGATAATTTCCAACCCGCCTTTTTATGAAAACGAATTATCATCGAAAGAAAAAAATAAGAACATTGCAAAACATGATGAAGCACTAACATTAAAAGATCTTATTCGCATAATTAAAACCCATCTGGCCACAACAGGCTCTTTTGCAGTTCTACTTCCATATCACAGAATAAAATATTTTGAAAGCTTGGTAAGAGAGAATAATTTCTTTTTAAAAGAAAAACTTTTGGTAAGGCAAACACCAGCTCATAATTTTTTCAGAGGCATTCTATTTTTCAGTAATTACAAAACCGATCTGGTTGCAAAAGAACTAACAATCAAAAATAAGAATAGCTATACGGAAAAGTTTATGGCCTTACTAAAAGATTATTATTTAAAATTATAAAAGGCTGAGGTGTCACGCCATCTAAAATGGCAAGATACCGTTATCCTCTTGCATAATCTTTCATATATCCATAAGGCTTAGTAAGCTTCCCCATTTTTACAATAGTTGCTTTATCTAATATTTTTGAACCCCCGCCTATAATATCTTTTATAATATATTTTATTATCTGCTCACCAAAATACCTTGATGCATCCCGGGGTAATTCATTAGGCAAATTTCCAACTGCCATTACATCTACAGAGCCTGTTAAATAAGGTTCAGTTATTCTAAAAGTTTTTTTATCAACTCCATAAACAGGATGTTCTATGGTTGAATCACCACTGTTACACGGCACAGAGCCATTGCGATCATCTGATATATCTGCAATAGTTTTTATAATGAATTTTTTGTCTTTCAGATCTTTTAGTTCAAATAATCTTGGAATATCTTTTTCCCAATAAACTCCATTCATTAAAATATCCGTTACTGAAATATAGTCATGAAATAGGCACTTATATTTTTGGGGATTTGCATGAAAATCTTTACGCAGGTACTTCCCATTTTTCTTGTGGGCATACAAATCAACTCCTTTTAAATGCAAATAAACAGGGTAAGAAAACTTTTTATCTAAAAACAGATCGGGCTCAGTTTCATGAATACCCATAAGGTTCATTATTTCTAAAACTCCATGTGCTACTCTGCCGCTACCTGTTACAGCGATTTTTATATTTGGAAGTTTCATACCAAAATATGTATGGATAAGATGTCGGAAATCTTTTTGTGAATTAACCCTATCCAAATGAAAAGCCCCGGTGCGTTCTCCATATGCCATCATTCCATTGTGCGCCCCAACAATACCGGCAAAAAACCCAAACCCTAATATCCTTGTTCCATCTTCATGTTCCAGGCATTCATAATCAATGAGCGTTATTTTATTTTTAATAACTGTCCTCAATAACTTTTGGTTCTGCGGCTGTAATTTTTTTGTATGAGAGAACATTAAATAAGTTTTACCAGGAATCAGCATTTCCGCAGGAATCTCTTTTATCCCCATTAAAATATCACAATCAGAAATATCTTCCCGCACTTCCACTCCTGCTATATCATATTCCCTGTCACTAAAGCAGCGGTGTTCACTATGCTGTACAATAATCTTAATGTCTGTAAAATTTTTTTGTATCCATTTGCATTGTGATGGGATAAAAGTTACCCTATTATCCGCGGGGATTTTTTGTTCCCGTATCAAGCCTATTTTTATCATACTAATAATTAAGTGGCGGCAATTTACATTTTACATCTAATAATCATCTCTACCTTTGCGATATGAATTATTTTGAATTGTTTGAGATACCGGTAAGTCTACAGGTTGATAAAAAATATCTGCAGGATAAATATTTTGAATTACAGAAAAAACATCATCCTGATTTTTTTTCAAATGAAAGTGAAGAGGAACAGGCTCATGTTCTTGAAATATCTTCTATGATAAACAAAGCACTTAAAACTTTTAAAAATGATGATGAAACAATTAAATACGTTTTGCAATTAAAACAATTGCTTGAAGAAGAAGAGAAGTATCAATTGCCTCCGGAATTTTTAGCAGAGATGATGGAACTTAATGAAGACTTGATGGAAGTTGATGATTCATCTTTAGAAGAAACAGAAACTAAGATAAGCCAGCTGGAAAAACATCTTTATGACAAAGTGCAGAATATAGTAGAATATTATAATGAAGACAATACTACCAATGAACAATTGCTGCAAGTAAAGGATTATTATTTTAAGAAAAAGTACCTGAAACGCATTTTGGAGAGATTGGACGGAATGCGTAATATTGCCTCCCAAAATTAAGTTTAAAAAGATTAAGGTTTTCAGATGTTTAAGAGTTAAGATTCGTATGATCAACTTTAAACCTCTTAAACGTTTTAAAACTTTTGAACGATGTAGCCCAGATGGCGGAATTGGTAGACGCAGCAGACTCAAAATCTGCCGTTCGCAAGGATGTGCAGGTTCGATTCCTGTTCTGGGCACCGGGCAATAATGAAGCCTTGTCAGTATTATCTTTCAGGGCTTTTTTATTTTTGCAAAAAACTTGAACATATTTATTTTGTATTTGCTCATCTAAATTCATTAAAAATCATCGCGACATTCTTTCTTATATTTGCCTCTGATAACTATCAGGGTTGATTTTTTTGGTAACCGGCATTTGTTTATTAATTAAACATCGTTGTGTCAATCACTTCATCGGCATACCATCGGTCATCACATTTTTTTTCTCATTCACGCAATACGTTAGGCGAGCAAAGCCACTTATCTATCTTTGCACCTTTATTAAACTTTGCCCCTTTGCAAGAAAAACAACACAACTCAGATGTATAGAACGCACACATGCGGGGAACTAAGGATAACAGATCTAAATAAAGAAACAAGTCTTGCCGGTTGGGTGCAAGCCGTTCGCAAATTCGGCAGCATTACATTTGTTGACCTGAGGGACAGGTATGGGATCACACAATTATTATTTTCCGAAGCGTTAAATGCTGAGCTGGATGCAAACCCGCTGGGAAGAGAATTTGTTTTACAGGTAAAGGGAAAAGTGAATGAGCGCAGTAATAAAAATAATAACATAGCCACGGGTGATATTGAAATTGTTGTTTCAGAATTTATTGTCTTAAATAAGGCAGCAGTTCCTCCATTTACCATACAGGATGATACCGACGGCGGCGAAGATATACGAATGAAATATCGTTTTCTTGACCTCAGGAGAAATGCAGTTAAAAAAAATATTGAGCTACGCTATTCAGTAAACCGTGCCGCAAGAAATTATTTGCACCAGAATAATTTTATTGATATAGAAACTCCTTTCTTAATTAAATCAACTCCTGAAGGTGCAAGAGATTTTGTAGTTCCTTCACGAATGAATCCCGGAGAGTTTTATGCGCTGCCGCAATCTCCGCAAACCTTTAAGCAATTATTAATGGTAAGTGGCTACGACCGATATTATCAAATTGTAAAATGCTTTCGTGATGAAGATCTGAGAGCAGATCGCCAGCCGGAGTTTACACAGATAGATTGCGAAATGGCATTTGTAGAACAGGAAGATATTCTGCAGATGTTTGAAGGCATGATTAAAAATATTTTTAAAGAAGTGAAAGACATTGATTACACAGAGCCTGTGCAAAGAATGAAATGGGAAGATGCGATGTGGAATTATGGGAACGACAAACCTGACATAAGGTTTGAGATGAAAGTTGCCAATTTGAAAAGTGTATTTAAAGCCGCCCCATCCGGGGGAGGTTTAGAGGGGGCTTGTGGTTTTAAAGTTTTTGATGAAGCAGAAAGTGTGCTTGCAATTTCAGTTCCCGGTTCCAGCGAGTATTCAAGAAAACAAACCGATGAATTAATAGAATGGGTTAAGCGTCCGCAAATTGGTATGGGCGGACTTGCTTTCATTAAATACAATCATGAGGGAACTTTAAAAAGCAACTTCGATAAATTCTTTAACGCTGACCAATTAAAAAAATTGGCTACATATTGTGGCGCACAACCTGGCGATCTTATTTTAATATTAGCCGGCAAAGAAGATCGCACAAGAAAAGCAATCAGTGATCTTCGTTTATACATGGGTGAAAGATTGGGCCTACGCAAGCCGGAAGAATTTAGACTTTTGTGGGTCACGGATTTCCCTTTGTTTGAGTATGCTGAAGAAGGTAACCGTTGGGTGGCACGTCATCATCCATTCACATCACCTAAACCCGGGCATATTGAGGTGATGATATATAATGACCCCGAAATTAAACTTGCGGAAAAATATTTGGAACATCCTTATGCAAATATTAAAGCCAATGCTTACGATCTGGTGCTTAACGGAAATGAAATTGGAGGTGGCTCCATAAGAATTTATCAAAGAGATCTGCAGGAAAAAATGTTTGCTGCCCTTGGTATGAGCAAAGAAGAAGCGCAACATAAGTTTGGCTTTCTTCTCGGCGCATTTGAATATGGCGCACCACCGCATGGAGGTATTGCGTTTGGTTTTGACAGGCTATGCGCAATTCTTGGCGGCAGTGAATCAATCAGGGATTTTATTGCGTTTCCAAAAAATAATAGTGGCCGTGATGTTATGATTGATGCACCTTCAAAGATTGATGATAAACAGTTTGATGAGTTGCAGATAAAGCTCGATTTGAAATAAAATAGAACTTTCGCTTTTATCTTAACACTATTCATATTACCTTCATTCTTTTCAAACCTATCTATGAAATTTTACACACTACTTATTATTGGTGCTATACCAATGGCTTTTCTATCTTGTCAAAAAACTGTTGATCAAATCCCAGCCACCAATGTTTCAGCTAAAACCATACTTAACGTTTCTTATGGCACGTCGCCTGAGCAAAACATGGATATTTATTTACCTCCCAATAGGAACAGTAACTCCACAAAAGTTATTATTATGATCCATGGTGGTGCATGGTACAGGGATGATAAATCTGATCTTTCGCAATACACAGATACCATGCGTAAGCGCCTTCCTGATTATGCAGTTTTTAATATTAACTACCGTTTAGCTTTAGGAGCCAATTTGTTTCCAACACAGGAGAATGATGTAAAAAGCGCCGTACAATTCATCATAAATAATTCTGCCGATTATGGTATATCACAAAAATTTGTTTTGATGGGAGTAAGTGCCGGTGCACACCTGGCTTTATTACAAGGATATAAATATGCCTCCCAAATAAATCCAAAAGCTATTGTCTCATTTTTTGCACCCACAGATCTTATAGATATGTACAATCATCCAACAAACTCATCTATCGTACCTTGGTTGGTTTCAGTGATAGGCAAAACACCCGCACAGGATTCTTTACTGTATGCCAACTCAAGCCCGGTAAATTTTGTAAGCTCTACAAGTTCCCCTACCATATTATTACATGGTAGTTTAGACGCTTTGATTAGTGTAAGTCAAGCTACGAGGCTAAAAGCCAAATTGGTTGCTGCAGGAGTTATTAACCAGTATGTGTTATATCCAACTGAAAACCATGGCTGGTTTGGAGCTAACCTATACGACTCATTTAATAAGATAGAAGCTTTTTTAAAAGCTAATGTTAACTAATAACCTAACCGTTCCCTGCTTTCTTTTTCAATTCAATTAATTTTACATTATGCTCTCAAAAAAGGTATGCATTTTGTTTTTTATATCTATTTGTATTAAAAAAGACGTACCGGCACAAAATGATTCAGCAGTTTTTGCAACCTATACAACTCTTGCTCATCAAACTAAAATTTATAATACGCTTACTTCTTTAATAAAGAAAAATTTATCCATTCCTTTAAATGATGTTACAGAGGAAAAATGGTCGGATGTATTTTGGGCGATGGAGCTTATTAATTATAAAAGTTTGTGGGTAAACAACCGCATTCACTACGCTTTTGATTCAATTTTAAACAGAGGTTCTGACTTTCAAAGAGGCTTTCTGGAGTTGATTTATACTAATTACCCAAAACAATTCAGCAAAGAAGTAAGTGGGTTGATAACTCAGATATCTCAGCCAAAAATCTTTGCAATGTGTTCGGAGTATTTATTGCAAAACAATAGTGACAATCAAACGAGATCTTTCATAATAAATTTATTAAAAAAAACATTCGGAAACAATTCAGAAGATGCCATTTTACAAAGCCTTACAAAAAGATTGCAACAAAACAATGTAAATACTGCTTATAAGATTTTACCTGATATTTTTTCTAAGGAATTTCTTGCCGGAAATGTAATAATGTATAGTATTCAAAGAAAAAAAAGGGATTACCCCGGTATTGTTATCATAAGAGATAAACAAGGGAATTTTATAAGAGAAAATAATGGAAAAGTTTTTAATGTACCTCAGCTTGCCCGAAGCATTACAAATCTTCCGGGATATTTAACCAATGGAAATACGCCACAGGGAATTTTTAGGATGTATGGCTTTGATGTTTCTGCAAGTAATTTTATTGGACCAACAACAAACGTACAACTAACCATGCCTGTTGAAACAAGTCTTCAGCATTTTTTGAAAGACACTACAATCTCTGATTCAGTGTGGACACTAAAATGGTACAAAAAACTGTTACCTGAAAAAATAAAAAACTATTCTCCATTGTATGAATCTTTTTATGCAGGCAAAGCAGGCCGCACAGAAATTATCGCTCATGGAACAACGATTAATCCTGATTATTATAAAAACAAGCCCTACTATCCGCATACGCCTTCGCAAGGGTGTTTATGTACCAAGGAAAGCTGGAGCCCGGTAAATGGAAAGCGGCTGCAAAGTGATCAGCAAAAATTAGTTGATGCATTAAATATTGCAGGAGGGCCGGATGGGTATACGGTAGTGATAGAATTGGATGATAAAAGCCAGGCTGTAAAATTTAATGATATTCTGCCTTTTATTCTTAAGGCAGAATCACTTAAATAATTTTTAACTTCACTAAGGTTTAAAATATTATTGTGGCACAAACACCTTTGGCAGAACGGCTTCGTCCAAGTACATTGAACGACCTTGTGGGTCAGGAACATCTTAGCGGCGAGGGAAGCATTTTGCGAACCGCTATTGACCAGGGAAAAATTCCATCGATGATCCTTTGGGGGCCACCGGGAGTTGGTAAAACCACCATCGCAAATATTATTGCACATACACTTAATACATCATTTTATACTTTGAGTGCAATTTCTGCCGGAGTAAAAGAAGTAAGGGAGATAATTGAAGAAGCAAGATCAAAAGAAAAAGCAATTCTATTTATTGATGAGATACATCGCTTTAATAAAGGTCAGCAGGATGCATTGCTTGGTGCTGTGGAAAAAGGCATCATTACTTTAATTGGCGCCACAACAGAAAACCCTTCTTTTGAAGTTAACAGCGCTTTGCTTAGCCGTTGCCAGGTATATATTTTAAAACCTTTAAATGAAAAAGATCTTATTAAGTTGTTAGATGATGCGATTAAAAAAGATATTTTTCTAAAAGAAAAAAAAATAGAATTAAAAGAGACAGAAGCGCTAATAAAAATAAGTGGTGGTGATGCAAGAAAGCTTTATAATATTTTAGAGCTGGTAGCATCCCAGTTCGCCTCTACTCAGGGAGACGGGGTTGGGGGTGAGGTTACCAATGACCTGGTAATGCAAACCGCTCAGCAAAAAATTGCTCTGTACGATAAAAAAGGCGAGCAGCACTATGATATCATTTCCGCATTTATAAAAAGTATGAGAGGCAGTGACCCTAATGGCGCTGTGTATTGGTTAGCACGAATGATAGACGGTGGAGAAGATGTAAAATTTATTGCACGGCGTATGGTGATATTTTCCAGTGAAGATGTTGGAAATGCCAACCCAAATGCTTTGCTGTTAGCTAATGCTGCTTTTGAAGCAGTAAATAAAATTGGTTACCCCGAGGCAAGAATTATTTTATCTCAATGCGCCACTTACCTTGCTTCATCGGTAAAAAGCAATGCAAGTTATCTGGCAATTGGCCAGGCAATGGATGCAGTTAGGCAATATGGTGATCTGCCTGTGCCTTTACATATGCGGAATGCCCCTACAAAACTTATGAAGAATCTGAATTACGGAAAAGATTATAAATACTCGCACACAGGAGAAGGCAGTTTTATTGAACAGGAATATCTTCCGGAAAAAATTATGGGTACAAAATTTTATGATCCCGGTATTAATGCAAGAGAAAATGAACTTAGAAGGTTCTTAAAAGAAAGATGGAATGATAAATATGGATAT
>JBPCQG010000323.1:0-10184 GCA_050998315.1 Chitinophagaceae bacterium | reverse complement strand
CTTTTTTGCTTTCATTTAATCACTACTATTTTTTGATCACAAACTCTCTAAAATAAAAATGATATTATTATCAATAATTTTATAGAAATAAAAAAACCGCCTCACTTGATATGAGACGGCTTCTTTTTTGTTTACATAGAATGGCGAAAAAATATAGACCTTATGATAGATGTTGAAGGCAAACTTCATTATTGGCCAGCCCTAAAAAAGATATGATTCAATTTACAACAACAATAAAAAAATTTAGTAATAATGGAGAGAAAACTGGCTGGACTTACATAGAAATTCCTGCTTCGATTGCTAAAAAATTAAAACCCAATAATAAAAGATCATTCAGAGTTAAAGGAAGCTTAGATAACTATTCATTTGAAGGAATGGCATTGATACCAATGGGTGAGGGAAATTTTATTTTAGCTTTAAAGGCTGATGTCAGAAAAAAAATCCGGAAAAACAAAGGTGCCACTATCAATGTAAAAATAGATGTTGATAATAATCCTGTCAAATTAAACGCAGAATTATTAGAGTGCCTCGCTGATGAACCCGAAAGCCTTTCTTTTTTTAATGCATTAACCCCGGGCCATCGTAAATATTTCAGTAACTGGATAGATAGCGCAAAAACTGAGGTTACTAAAACAAAAAGGATCGCACAGGCACTTACTGCATTATCAAACCATCAGCATTATGGGCAAATGATAAGAGCACTAACTGCACAAAAAAAAGATAATTTGCTTTAAAATAAATATCCTCATTCTCAAAATTTTTTATTTTATAATAAAAGTTTATTTTGAGTTGTCATCCCACCCGAAAACTGCCATATTATTTCTTATACAAAAACTAAATTAAAATGAAAAAAATTTCAATTGTTCTAATTGCCGCATTCATCGCTTTTTCCTGCAATGAAAAAAAGGAAACTGCTAAAACATTTACGGATTGGTCTGCAGACAATCTTAAAGGCGAAATTCAAAAAAACGTAGAATCTCCTTATAAGGTCGATAGTACAGGTAAAATGGGTGATATGGATTCATGTTGTATTGACGTAATTGAATACGACAGCACAGGCAATATTAAAAAAGTAATATCTAAAGACAGTAAAGGCAATATAAGCCGTGAACAAACATTTACAAAATACGAAAATGGTTTATTTAAAGAAATTGTTACAACTGAAAAAGGTAAAGTAACTAACAGGGTTTCTATTCAGACAGATAATAATGGGAAATATACAACAGCACAGGAATACGATTCCACCGGAAAATTAAGTTCATTTTATAAAGACATCCATCAAAATGAGTATCATCAACTTACTTCAATGAAGCAATATAAACCTGATAGTACACTAAAAAGTTCATTTGAAACTAAATATGATAAACAAATCTTTGAGGGACAGATTAACAAAGATAGTAGTGGAAAAGAAGTTTCTAAATCTTCTGCAATGGTAGATGACAAAGGCAATCAAATAGAGTTTACAGTTACCAATACAATGAAAGATTCAACAACAAAAAAAGATAGTACAACAACAAAGGTTACAAAATACAAGTATGACTCTTTTGATGATAAAGGCAACTGGACACAGCGTACCGAGATGGATGAAAAAGGTAAATCAACAAAAATTGTAAAAAGAGAAATTACTTATTACAAAAAATAAATACGTAAAATTTATGAAAGGCATAGGCAATTTGCTTGTGCCTTTTTTTATTTATTAAAATCTTAATTCCCCATCTTTGTTTAGATAATGTCTGCAACTTTAAAAAGATCCCTGGGTTTAGGGCACGCTACTGCAATAAACATGACTGATATGGTGGGCATTGGTCCCTTCATCACTATGCCAATGGTAATTGGTATGATGAATGGATCATATTTTTTATACGCCTGGCTCGCAGGTGCAGCATTATCAATTGTTGATGCAATGATTTGGGGTGAGCTTGGTGCTGCCTTCCCGAGAGCAGGGGGTAGTTACAATTTTTTAAAAGAGTCGTATGGCAAAAACGGGGCAGGAAAATTAATGAGCTTTTTATTTGTTTGGCAAACAATGATACAGGCGCCATTGGTTATTGCTTCTGCCGCTATCGGGTTTGCAAAATATTTTTCATATTTAGTTCCACTTAATTCACTCACATCAAAAATTGTGAGCGGGAGTTTAGTGATTCTTATAATACTATTGCTATATCGCAAAATAGAAGCCATTGGGAAAATAAGTGTATTGCTATGGGGTGGCGTTATCATTACAATGCTTTGGATTATAGGTGGAGGTATTGCACATGGAAATTTCCTGCAACCCATTACACATATAAATGACGGGCTCACCATTGATTATGCATTTGTTACTGCCATTGGTTTTGCAAGTGTAAAAACCGTATATAGTTATCTGGGTTATTATAATATCTGTCACCTGGGAGGAGAAATAAAAAATCCTTCAAAAAATATTCCGCGAAGTATGTTTATTTCTATAGCAGGTATTTCAATTTTGTATTTGATGATGAATATTAGTGTGGTAAGTGTAGTTCCGTGGCAGGTGGCTAAGGATAGTGAATTTGTGGTAAGTGTTTTTATTCAGCAACTGATGGGAAGCAATGCAGCAAAGGTTGCCACCTGTTTAATTCTTTGGGTGGCATTTGCATCTGTGTTCTCTGCAACGCTTGGCTACAGCCGCATTCCGTATGCAGCCGCAATAGATAATTCCTTCTTTACAGTTTTTGGAAAGCTGCATCCAACAAAAAACTTTCCATATGTATCATTGCTTTTTCTTGGCAGCGTTGCATTTATATTTAGTCTTTTATTCAGGTTGGGAGATGTGATAAATGCAATTCTTGCAATGAGGATATTAATACAGTTTATAGGACAGGGAATTGGATTATTAATATTACGCAGATCAAATAACCAAACAGATTTCCCTTATAAAATGCCGCTATTTCCCTTACCCGTTTCCATTGCCATTGCCATGTGGCTGTTCATATTTTTCTCCACAGGTAGTAACATGATAGCAGGAGGGTTGATAGTGATCGTTGCAGGAATGGTGGTTTATTTTATTAAAGCAAAGCTTCAGGATGATTGGCCCTTTCAAAAGAAATTAAAAATGGTTTAACTGTTTAAATATTTTAGATAAAAAAATATGCGAACACAATTCAGTATTCGCATATAAATAATTATTCTAAAAAACTTTATGCAGGAACTTTCCTGGGCTTTTCACGTTCCCAAAAACGATGCTGAGCAATAGCTGATAAAAATTGTTTTGATAAAGCATTTATATCGTTGCTAATTACAAGGCCTTCCATCATTGCTGTTTCTTCACTCTCATCCTCCGGAAGTTTTCTGCCAAAATATGTTGCCCTTAATACCTGTAAAGCTTCCTTATCTGCTGCAATAGCTTTACAATGTTTAAATGCTTCATTTAAAAAATGCACTGCATCAGGTTCTGCTTCCAGAGTCGCCACACTGTTAGTTCCGCCCGGTACATAAACTGCATCATACAAAACAGATGCAGCAGTTAAAAAAGATTTGTAAGCAGGGATTTTTGTATCATTCATTCCTGTAATAAAACCAAGCTTTGGCGCTATAACATCTGCTATTGCACCCTGTGCTGTTAAAGCATCAATTATTGCCATAAGGTTATTTTCATTTACGCCATCTGCTGCAAGAATTGCAACTTTTCTTGTGCGTATAGTATTTTTTGTAGTGTTAGCCATACTCAGCGCTTCAGATTTATTAAGTGAACCTTCACGTACGACAGATTTATATCTTTCGGGATCACCATCGGCAGGTATAACCTGGTTTAATGGAGTATCTAAGTTTTTAGGAACATGAAGCCCGAGAGAGTAAGCTACTTGTCCCGCAAGCCCGTCATCAATTTGTGAAAGTAAAAAAAGCATCCGCTGCCTTATCTCAACTTTTTCAACCTTACCCAGTTCAAAACATAATGCATCTGTTAAATGATTTTTTTCCGGCTCTGACTGACTGTTGAAAAAAAGTTTAGCCTGGCTGAAATGGTCGAAGAAACTCTTACTTCTTTCTCTTATTTTGCTGGCGTCAATTCTTTCAGGAAAACTCACAAATCCGCCTTCTGATGCCTTTGCCTGGAAAGGACAACCACCACCAAGCGTGTTCGGATTGTAACTAACTTTTCCTTTATTTATGTCCTGCCTCATGTGTCCATCCCGCTGATTATTAATAACAGGATGCAAAGGCCTGTTGATCGGAATTTCCTGAAAATTTGGACCTCCCAAACGGGTCAATTGTGTATCTGTATAAGAGAATAAACGCCCTTGTAAAAGAGGATCATTTGTAAAATCAATTCCCGGCACTACATGGCCGATATGGAAGGCTACCTGTTCTGTTTCAGCAAAAAAATTATCAGGATTGCGATTCAATGTCATCTTGCCAATTCTCATTACAGGTACAAGTTCTTCAGGAATTAATTTTGTTGGATCAAGCAGATCAAATTCAAACTTATGCTCATCTTCTTCAGGTACTATTTGTACACCAAATTCCCATTCAGGAAAATCGCCTCTTTCAATTGCTTCCCAAAGATCACGGCGATGAAAATCGGAATCTTTACCGGAAATATTCTGGGCTTCGTCCCATGCTACAGAATGTATTCCCAACAAAGGCTTCCAGTGGAACTTAACAAAATTTGATCTTCCTTCAGCATCTATTAAACGAAATGTATGCACACCAAAACCTTCCATCATGCGCAAGCTTCGTGGTAGTGCACGGTCACTCATAGCCCACATTATCATGTGAGCAGATTCAGGCGCATTTGAAATAAAATCCCAGAATGTATCATGAGCAGATGCCGCTTGTGGGATCTCATTATGAGGCTCCGGCTTTACTGCATGAATAAGATCAGGGAACTTAGAAGCATCCTGTATAAAAAATACAGGCATATTATTTCCAACTAAATCAAAATTGCCTTCCTGTGTATAAAATTTTACTGCAAATCCACGTACATCTCTTGCCAGGTCAGTAGAGCCACGGGAACCTGCAACTGTTGAAAACCTAACAAACACAGGAGTTTGTACTGAAGGATCTTGTAAAAATTTGGCTTTGGTATACTTACTCATATTTTCATATACCTGGAAAACCCCATGCGCTGCAGAGCCCCGGGCATGTACCACTCTTTCAGGAATGCGCTCATGATCAAAGTGTGTAATCTTTTCCCGCAGGATAAAATCTTCCAGAAGGGTAGGGCCACGTTCACCTGCCTTCAATGAATTTTGATCATCGTTTATACGCAGGCCTGTATTGGTGGTAAGAAATTGGCCATCTGCATCTGTGGTATTCTTCTGCAGTTCGGTTACCTTATCATTATTTTCAGGCATGGAAATATTTTTATTTGTTCTTTTGGGCATAAAAAATTTATTGTTATAGTTAATTTAATTATGTGAAGATATGATGCAAATATGCAATGCAGTAGTTGATTATTTTAATTAAATATTTTACCTGTTATTTTTGATTTGGGTTTTCTGCAATAGCTGATAATAATTCATCTGCTTCTTTTTCATCTGCCAATGTTTGTTGCAAAATATTTGAAATATCATTATGACCTAATTTTTCAGCAAGCTTTGATAAACCTCCATATGCGGCTATTTCATAATGTTCTGTTTTTTGGGCAGCCATTATAAGTCCCTGGTCTCTTGCTTCCGTACCACTTTCAGTACTTTCTATAACCCCTTCCCCTTCTTTGGTAAGCCCTTCCATAGCATCACATTTTTTTGCCTGTGCTTTTTTTCCAAGTAATTCAAAAACCTTTTCCAGCCGGCTAACATGTTTCTTTGTTACTTCTAAATGATCACTAAATGCATTCTGGAGCCTTGTTGATGCAGCAGCCTTGATCATTTTGGGTAATGATTTTACAAGATGATTTTCTGCCCAGTAAATGTCTTTTATGGAATCGGTAAATAATTTTTCCAAACCTGTTTCCTCTTCATCGGAAGAAGTAGCTGCAATTTTTGATTCTTTAGGCTGAAAGTGGGAGGAAGGAGTTGATCTTTTTGCTGCTGTTTTTATTGGATTATTCTTTTTAGAACTTATTGATTTTGCCATAAACGTAAGATTAAATGATTTGTATTTTTCTGCTAAATTTCGTGCCGATTTTATACGTAATATATTTTATCGCAGACTGGTTAATCTTTCAGACCGCCCTCAAATAACCGGGGTAATATTTTCCCGCATTTTAATTTTTGCATTCATAAAAAGATAAATTTTTTTTGTACAGAGGCACAAACAAATAAATTATGCTGAAAGGTTTTTAATACTGAGCTGATTTTACAACCTTAATTATTAGTTCCCATCATTCTCATACAACCACAGCCTGTTTTTGAGCGCTGTTATTTCAGATTGCATGTTTTCTACTCTTTGCACTAAATGTGTAATGGCCTCAATTCCTTCCAGATTAATATCGAGATCATAATGCAACCGTACAAATTTTTCTAAATCATGCAGCCTGTCAATATCAATAAAACTGGCTTGTTCTTTTTTTATAATTTCTATCAATCCATATTCTACCAGGGAGTTTATAAAAGAATACTCTACTTTATAATAAGTACAAAAATCCTGGGCAGATATTAAATGTTCGGGCATTAAAGTGATTTTTAAGATGTGGTTTTTGATAATTCCTTAAATAATTCTTTTTGTTTTTCAGTTAAATTAGTTGGCATCTTTACAGAAAACGTAACGAACAGGTCGCCAAATTCTCCTTCTTTTTTGTAAACAGGAAATCCCTTACCCTTCAATCTTATTTTCGTGCCATTCTGTGTTTCAGGAGTCACTTTAAGTTTTATTTTCCCGCTTAAAGTATCAATAGTTATTTCTCCCCCCAACACAGCGGTATATATATCTATCTCCGCAGTTGTATAAAGATCATTTCCCACCCTTTTAAATTTGGTGTTATTTGATATGGAAAAGGTTATATAAAGATCACCATTGGGGCCGCCGTTAACACCCGGAGCGCCATATTCTTTAAGTCTTATTTGTTGACCGTTCTCTACACCTGCAGGAATAGTAATGCGTACATTCTTTCCATTAACAGTTATGGTTTGCTGATGTGTTTTATAAGTATCTAATAAATTAAGATGTAGCTCTGAATTATAATCCTGACCTCTGAATTTTGTTTGCCTGCTCCTGCTGCGACTTTCCTGCCCGCCAAACATGGAAGAAAAAAAATCTGAAAAATCATCTTCTGCAAACCCGCCTGAAAAAGTTTGTCCACCCTGGTTTGAATACTGCCTCTGAGAATGCTTTTGCTTTTCAAATTCCTCTGCATGTTTCCAGTCCTTGCCATACTGGTCATACTTTTTACGCTTTTCAGCATCGCTCAACACTTCATTGGCTTCATTTATTTGCTGAAATCTTTTATGAGCTTCTTTATCATTTGGGTTTAGATCAGGATGATGTTTACGTGCCAGCTTGCGGTAAGTATTTTTGATCTCATCTGCCGTAGCTTTTTTATCTACACCTAAAACTTTATAATAGTCAACATATTCCATTGTACTTAATCTTAGAGATAAAGTTAATTTGTTTAAAAATATTAGTAAATTTCTTTTTCAACGATCAGGTTTATCATGCCCCAATCCCGCCAACTTGCTGCTATCATGTTTACTGACATTGAAGGATACACTGGAATTATGCAGGAAGATGAAGTATTAGCCCTACAACTCCGGCACAAACTGAAAAAAAAACTGGAAGAAGAAGTAACGAAACACCAGGGTCGTATACTGGAGTTTAGGGGTGATGGCGCCCTTTGCAGTTTTACAAGTACCATTGAAGCTGTTCAGGCTGCGCTTGCTTTGCAACTTGATATGCAAACCACTCCCATTGTACCCTTGCGCATTGGTATGCACACCGGTGATGTAATTTTGGATGGAAATAATATTTATGGGGACGGTGTAAATATTGCGTCGAGAATGGAATCCTTTGCGGAGCCTGGCAGTATTTTTATTTCTGCTAAGGTGTACGATGATATCAAAAATCAGAAAGACATTCAAACCGTTCCGCTGGGAAAGTATCTTCTAAAAAATGTAAAGGAACAGGTAGAGATATTTGCCATTAGCAATCCCGGTATAAAAATTCCTGATACAACAAGTCTTGATGGCAAGGGCGAAAAAGAGCAGCAAAAATATATTCTGGTATTGCCTTTTGTGAACATGAGTAATGATGCTGAACAGGAATATTTCAGTGATGGCCTCACCGAAGAGCTTATCTCCAACTTATCAAGACTTAAAGAAATGAGGGTGATCTCCCGAACTACTTCAATGAAATACAAAGGCACAAATAAGGATATTAAAACAATAGGTATGGAGAGTGGGGCCAGCTATATTATGGAGGGAAGCGTAAGAAAGCAAGGCAGCAATCTCAGGATCACTGCTCAATTTGTGGAAGCTAACCGGGATATACATTTATGGGCCGAAACTTACCGGGGAACTATTGATGATATTTTTGATATCCAGGAAAAAGTTGCGGCAAAAATTGTTGATGCATTAAGAATGCAACTTACAGGATATGAGAAAAACAGGCTTCAGAAACGTTATACAGAAAATACTGAGGCCTATCAGCTCTATCTTCAGGGCCGTTACTTCTGGAATAAAAGAAATGAGAAGGGACTGAAAACAGCGATACGATTTTTTGAAAAGGCAATTGAAAAAGATCCGGGTTATGCATTGGCATGGACCGGCCTTGCAGATACTTACAGCCTGATGGGCGAATACACAAATATTTCGCGGAGAGAACTTTTTCCAAAACAAATGGCTGCAGTAAACAAAGCCCTGGAAATTGACAGTCAACTTGCAGAAGCTCATATCTCATTAGCCATTTCAATCATGTTGAATGAGTGGGATTGGGATAATTCTGCAAGGGAATTTAGAATTGGAATAGAACTGAATCCTAATTACGCAACTGGTCATCATTGGTATGCCGAATTGTTGATGTTTACGGGCCATCCTTCAGAAGCATTGCGGGAGATTTCTTTGGCCGTTGAACTTGACCCTGTATCCCAAGGGATATTAAAGGACAAAGGAATATTTTATTATTATCAACGGCAATACGATGAAGCTATTGATATAGCGATGAAAACACTCGAGCTTGACTCCAACTTTGTTCCGGCTCATCGTCTTCTTTCTCTTGCCCTTCAGGGTAAGGGAATGTTTGATGAAGCAATTGCTGAAAACCAGCTCTGGGGAAATGGAACAGGCAACAAGGTGAAAACTGATATTGCACTTGCCCAGATTTATGCTGCCGCAGGCAGAAGGGAAGAAGCCACAAAAATAATTGAGGAAGTAGACGCAGACAAGGTTTTGACTGGAAACGATTATCGGGGAATAGCTATAATATATGCATCTCTTGGTGAAAACGATAAAGCTTTCGCATGGCTTGAAAAAAGTTATGCGATGCATGAAGAGTCACTATGTAGTTTGAAAATTGATCCAAAAGTGGATGGGCTTAGGACAGACTTACGATTCAATACGCTATTAAAAAAATTAAATCTACTTAGCCCTTAATGAAGCTGTATATTGAAATTTTAAATTTTGAATCAACTATCATTTTCTTAACTTACTCATTATAAAAACCTAAACGTGCCTCAATCACGCCAACTAGCCGCTATAATGTTTACCGATATTGTTGGTTATACTGCATTGATGGGTGAGGATGAAGACAAGGCATTTGAGTTGTTGAATAAAAGCAGGCTATTGCATAAACCAATTATTGAGAAATATGGTGGTAAATGGATCAAGGAATTAGGGGATGGCGTACTGGCAACTTTTTCTACAGTAACAGATGCTGTATTCTGTGCCTGCTCAATTATAAAAGGATGTGAAGATATAGAAGGCCTGCAGCTTCGCATAGGTATTCATCAGTCTGAAGTAGTATTTGAAAACGATGATGTGTTTGGCGATGGTGTAAACATTGCTTCACGATTGCAGTCGCTTGCACCTATTGGTGGAATATGTATTTCGGAAACTGTGCGTAATAATGTGGCTAACAGAAAAGAAATACAAACACGCTTTGTTAAAGAAGAAACACTTAAGCATGTAAAGGAACCGGTGAGAATTTATGAAGTAATAGTGGATTGCGCAGAACCAATGATAAAATCCCCAACTAAACTTGCTGATAAAGAACCCACCAAAATTTTAATTGAAAAAAGTATTGCAGTATTGCCTTTTGTAAATATGAGCAATGATCCCGAGCAGCAATATTTT
>JBPCQG010000423.1:0-4064 GCA_050998315.1 Chitinophagaceae bacterium | reverse complement strand
TAACTTCATAAGCCAAGAGCATCTATTATGCTTTTGCCTATGACCTCGTTATGCAACCATCGCATTATTATTTTTGCACTGATAAAATGTAAGATTACTAGGAACGGAAACAGTCAAACCTTGCATTTTGACGCAGACGCAAAACTTATGTCATATGTAGAAAAAAAGCTTTCCAAGCTTGAACAATTTCATGAAAGAATTACAACAGTTGATGTATTTTTAAAATTAGATAATGTGGTGCATAATATTAAGGATAAGATCGCAGAAATTAAAGTGCATGTTCCCCGCCATGATTTTTTTGTAAAGCATTCTTCAAAATCTTTTGAAGAAAGTTTTGATATAGCACTTGATTCTGTAATCACTCAAATAAAGCGAAAGAAAGAAAAATTAGCCGCTTAAACTATAATTTGTCCCCCGAAATCGGGGGACTTTTTTGATAGTGATCTAACCTTTTTTAAAATGATATTATTATAACCTAAACACTTTAAAATTTCTTTTTCAAAATTTTTGCATTAAACATTTTCCATTACCTTTGCCTTCCCAAAAAACAGCCTATAAAAGTATGTTCGGCTGGAAGTTCTTTGCAGGAGGGAGTTTAACATAAACGCCAGTGTAGCTCAGTTGGCCAGAGCAGCTGATTTGTAATCAGCTGGTCGGGGGTTCGAATCCCTCCACTGGCTCAAAAATTTGGGGCAGATGGCCGAGTGGTTAAAGGCGACAGACTGTAAATCTGTTCTCTCACGAGTACGTAGGTTCGAACCCTACTCTGCCCACAAAAATAATTTGCAAATTTGTAAATATGCAAATGTGCAAATTAAATAGTTCTTTTACACTCGCAGATTTGCACATCCGCACATCTGCACATCAATAAGCGGAAGTAGCTCATTTGGTAGAGCGGTAGCCTTCCAAGCTTCAGGTGGCCGGTTCGAGCCCGGTCTTCCGCTCATACTTTTTTTATCAAGCTGTTGTAGCTCAGGGGTAGAGCACTTCCTTGGTAAGGAAGAGGTCGTGAGTTCAATTCTCATCAACAGCTCGTCATTGTTGTGCAGAATAAAGAACAAAAGCACAAGTGAGTGACACAACGCGGATGCTATGAAAAACAAAAGTTGGTAACATAAATTTTTTAATAAACAATTATAAAAACAAAAATAAAATGGCAAAAGAGAACTTTAAAAGGGATAAACCCCACGTTAACGTTGGTACTATCGGTCACGTTGACCATGGTAAAACCACATTAACAGCCGCTATAACCGATATTTTGTCTAAAAAAGGTTTGGCGGAAAAGAAAAACTATGATGAGATTGATGGTGCGCCTGAAGAGAAAGAAAGGGGTATCACTATTAATACTGCTCATGTGGAATATGCAACAGTTAATCGTCACTACGCACACGTAGACTGTCCAGGTCACGCCGATTATGTGAAGAACATGATCACAGGTGCAGCTCAAATGGATGGCGCAATTTTAGTGGTTGCTGCTACAGATGGCCCTATGCCGCAAACAAAAGAACACATTCTATTGGCTCGCCAG
This sequence comes from Chitinophagaceae bacterium, assembly GCA_050998315.1. Taxonomy (GTDB): domain Bacteria; phylum Bacteroidota; class Bacteroidia; order Chitinophagales; family Chitinophagaceae; genus Ginsengibacter. The sequence goes on along the minus strand of JBPCQG010000423.1, from coordinate 2,536 downwards.
GTGGGTGTTCCCCGTATTGTGGTTTTTATGAATAAAGTAGATTTGGTGGATGATCCTGAATTACTGGAATTAGTGGAAATGGAAATCCGGGAGTTATTAACTTCTTACGGTTTTGATGGTGATAACACACCTATTATTCAGGGTTCTGCAACAGGAGCTTTGGCAGGTGATGCCAAGTGGACTGCAAAGATTGATGAGTTAATGGAGGCTGTAGATACATATATTCCATTACCTCCCCGTCCCGTTGATCAGCCTTTCCTCATGAGTGTTGAGGACGTATTTTCAATTACTGGTAGGGGTACTGTAGCTACCGGTCGTATTGAAAGAGGGAGGATTAAAGTTGGCGAAGCTGTTGAAATTGTAGGTTTAATGGAAAAACCACTACAATCTGTAGTTACAGGTGTTGAAATGTTTAAAAAACTTTTAGATGAAGGTGAAGCTGGGGATAATGCAGGTTTATTGTTGCGTGGTATTGAAAAGAACCAGATCCGTCGTGGAATGGTACTTTGCAAGCCGGGTTCAATTACTCCTCATACTGAATTTAAAGGTGAGGTTTATGTATTAAGTAAAGAAGAAGGGGGGCGTCATACACCATTCTTTCAGAAGTACCGCCCTCAGTTTTATTTCCGTACTACAGATGTTACAGGTGAAGTGGAATTGGCAGCAGGAACCGAAATGGTTATGCCTGGTGATAATACAAACCTTACTGTTAAGTTGATTCAGCCAATTGCAATGGAAAAAGGATTGAAGTTTGCAATTCGTGAAGGCGGTCGTACTGTAGGTGCAGGACAGGTTACAGAGATTTTAAAATAAAATAGTATCTTTGATTTTTAAAAAGTCATTGGTTAGAGGGTTTTCCTTTGACCGATGACTTTTGATTCTTACGGGCATAGTTCAATGGTAGAATAGAGGTCTCCAAAACCTTTGATCAGGGTTCGAATCCTTGTGCCCGTGCCCGGTAAATAAGTAATTATGAATAAAATATCAGCATACATAAGAGACTCCTACAAAGAGATGGGAGAAAAAGTAACCTGGCCAAACTGGGAGCAACTGCAACAATCTACCATGATTGTATTGGTTGCAACTCTTTTAATAACTGCCGTTGTGGGGGTTATGGATTTTGGCATAAATGGTATACTAAAATTTATTTATTCCTTATTTAAGTAAAATGGAAGAAACAACTAATATAGAAGAAACAAATAAGGTGGCAGAAGCAATACCTGAAAACGAAGGCGCCGCAAATGATACTACGCCTGAAATGGAAGCTATTTCTGAAAAGGAAAGCAAATGGTATGTGCTGAGAGTTGTTAGTGGAAAAGAACGTAAAGTAAAAGAGTATTTAGACAAGGACATTATTCGTAATGGTTGGGATAAAATCATCAAACAAATATTTTTACCTGTAGAGAAAGTGTATAAAGTACAGAATGGTAAAAAAGTGATGCGGGAAAGGAATTTCTATCCAGGATATGTAATGATAGAAGTGGAGAATGGAAAACTTTCCGATGAAATGGTTCAGCATCTTAGCAATATCAGTAATGTAATGCATTTTTTAACAGATGGTAAAGGTTCTAAAGGAATGATCATTTCTCTACGTAAAGCAGAAGTAAATAAAATGCTTGGTAAGGTTGATGAAATGGCTGATGCAAGGGGTATTAAAATGAGTGAGCCTTTCATTATTGGCGAAACAATTAAAATTATTGACGGTCCCTTTAACGACTTTAACGGTGTAATAGAAGAAGTGAACGATGAGAAAAAGAAATTGAAAGTTCAGGTTAAAATATTCGGCAGAGCAACACCTGTGGAACTAAATTATATGCAGGTAGAAAAATTAGGGTAATATTCTGAGCCCCAAAACGTGGCTTCTTTGTCTTAAAAATTAGCATTATGAAAAAAATATTTTTATTAATTCCGATCATCGCATTAGCGTTCTCTATTAGTGCCCAACCCCCTGAAGGCCCTGCAAATAAAGGGATGAACTTCGGGGTTACCATTACAGAAGAAAATGCTTTTAATGTAAGTGAGTTGCCTTCTTTATTAGATTCCAAACAATCAAAAGAAGTAAAAGTGAAAGGAAAAGTAGTGGAAGTTTGCAAAGCAGAAGGTTGCTGGCTTCGTATGCAAACTACAGATGGTACGATTATGATCAGGATGAAGGATCATAAATTTTTTGTGCCCGGTCTCAATGCAGGGAAAAACCATTGTTGCAGATGGTACAGCAACATTAAAAGAAACTTCGGTAGATATGCTTCGCCACTATGCAGAAGATGCCGGAAAATCTAAAGAAGAAATTGCAGCTATTAAAGAGCCTAAAAAAGAAATTGTCCTCCAGGCAAAAGGAATAGTTGTACTCTGATAGATATGTTGAATTATCTTTCAAAAACCGGTTGATAAATAAAATTATTTTCCTAACTTTGCCCTCCCAAAAAAGTTCTATAAGAATAATATTGAATTGGGAGTTTTCCTTTTAAAAAAGGAGAACGCTAAAACCAAAAAAGTAAAACATGGCAAAAGAAGTAACAGGCTTTGTCAAACTCCA
>JBPCQG010000354.1:0-25495 GCA_050998315.1 Chitinophagaceae bacterium | reverse complement strand
GTAATTGCCGCATTATGCCCATATCCTTCAATAGTAATACCTGCTTGTTTAGATACGTCTGTAAAAAATGGATGCTTTAAAGAATCACTCCAATCATTACGATATAATCTTCCTGTACTGGGATGCTCACCATTAATGATGCGTGGCCTAAACCGGTTAGGATAATCTCCATGTATAATCTGATTGGCTACAATGTAAACATCAAGGTCACCATCATTATCGTAATCAAAAAAAGTTGCCATTGTAGAATGTGTGGTATCATTAAGCCCATATTCGGCAGCCATTTCTTTAAAGACAGTAACTTTGTTTTTATCCAGTCCCTGATTAATGTATAAGATATTTTGCCTTTCTTCAACATTTTTTTTTATGGACGTGCATACATATAAATCTTGCCAGCCATCATTGTTTATATCAACAACAGCCACGCCTCTGCACCATCTGCCTTTCCCGTCTACGCCCGCTATTTTAGTTACATCATTAAATTTTAACTGTCCTTTATTCAGATATAATTTATTAGATACCATGTTACCTGTGAAATATATATCCTGCAAACCATCATTATTAAAATCTCCTATTCCCACACCGCCTCCATTATAAATATTTTCAAAATCAAGTACATTGATAGAATCTGTTTCTTTAATGGTATTATTAAAAAGAATGCCACTTGCTGCCGAAGAAACTTTTTTAAATAAAGGTGTGTTATTAGAACAGGAAGCTAAAAAAAGAATAAAAAAATAAAAAAGGCAGAAATGTAATTTGGACATAAAGTATTTAAATAGCTCTTTAATGATATATGATTGGTATAAAAATAGGGCAGAAAAATTTCTCTGCCCTACTATGAAAATTTATACGTGTTAATTAATATCCGGGGTTCTGTGTAAGCGTTGATTTGCCGCCAACACTGCTCCTATCTATCTGCGCCTGAGGAATTGGGAAGTATTCATCCGCCCCTGTCTGGAAAGTTGCGCCTTTTAAATAACTGCGTTTAACGCTTTCATAAGCAAGGTATGTATTAAGCGTGGCAGCAGCTGTGCCATATCGTACCACATCAAAAAAGCGATGGCCTTCCATTGCCAATTCCAATTTTCTTTCAAATTGAACAGCTTTTCTTGCCATTACTTTATCTGTAAATGCAGGATATAACCCAATTTGATAATTAGCCGCAGGCGAACCATCTGCTTTTTTTACAAAGCCTGCAGGATTTGCAGCTCTTGAGCGAACTCTGTTAACCAATGTAGTTGCATTCGTTAAAGAACCTGCTTCTACTTCAGCTTCGGCAGCCCAAAGAAGAACATCTGCAAAACGAATTAAGGTATAATTGTTTGCTGTTACGCCACTTGTCCAAAATGATTTATCTGTCAATTTACCTTCCTGAGATTTTTTATAAGTATTTTTTATAGGAGCGTATGGTCCGGAATAAGCCTGGTCACGGATCCATTGCTGACCCGGATGCGGGCCCCAATCCCTATATGGTATGCCGCGCCGTCCTACAGTCCAGTCTAATCTCGGATCTAATGGACGTGTTTCAGTAGTGAAAGGATCGGTGGAAAGTAAACCCTGATCATTTTTTACTTCGGTGCTGTTATAAGTGTCAGGCATGGGTAAACCGGCAGCATCTACTTGATAAGAGTTAACCAAATCCTGCGTTGGTTGAAAAAAACCACAACAACCACCCGGCCCACCGGTATATGGAAAGTTCAATACATCGCCCCAACCGCCATTATCTCCGTTAGCGCCGTCATTTACTGAATATTGAACCGAGAACACAGCTTCAGAACTATTTCTTGTATCAGCATCAAAGCTTTCCTCAAATTTAGCATTTAACTTATAGGGAGTTCCTTTAGAAGTTTTTCCACTGGCAATAATGGCATTTAAAATAGGTAAGGCGCCTGCAAAATCTTTTTTAAACATTTTTACCTTGGCTAAAAATGCCCCTGCCGCCCATTTATTTGCTCTTCCTATTTTATCCTGTGTTTCGGGTAAATTATCATAAGCAAATTGAAAGTCAGCTTCAATTTGGGGCCATACATCCTTATCGTTCGTAAGGAAAAGTTCTGTGTTTTTATCATCCACATACGGTATTTTATTCCACATTTTTTTAGCTTCAAAATGATAATGCCCTCTCAAAAAACGTGCTTCTCCTGTTATACGTTTTTTATCAGCATCATTAATATCCGTTGCTTTTGCCATTGTCTTCAAAGTATTGTTGGCTCTTGTTACACCTTCGTAAACAGTTTTCCACTTATTGTTATAGTAGCCATTAACTGCCCCGGATTCGTAGCGTTCCATAGGATTAATATCCTGCTGGTCGCCGGCATCTGACCCTTTATGGGCATCGCCACCCACCACACTGCCATATACCCAGTTGGAGCCGGAAGCATCCCAGTTGCCACCTGCCCCGTAGCCATCCAATAATGAGTATGCGCCAATCAGTAATCCTTCAACCCCTTTTTGATTTGCCAATAGGTTTTCATCTAATGAGCCTAAGGGTTGTCGCTCCAAAAAGTTCTTACGACATGAATAAACTACAATTACAACGGTAACTGATAGTAAAGCAATTATTATTTTATTTTTCATAATGCGTATTTTAAGCTTAATCTTTTAAAAAGTTACGTTTAAACCAAAAAGGAATTGTTTTTGATTTGGATAATTTCCATAATCAATACCAAAAGCGGTATCATCTCCGATAAATTCAGGATCCAGGCCGGTATATTTAGTTATGGTAAATAAATTGGCCGCCTGCACATATACTCTTAACCTGTCTATGCCCAGTTTGTTCATCATGTTTTTTGGTAAAGTGTATCCCAACATGATATTTTTTAGTTTAAGATAAGAACCATCTTCCATTAAATATGAATTAGGAACCTGCTGATTACTGAAGTTTGAACTGTTTTCTACAATAGGTAATTTGGCATCCCTGTTCTGAGGAGTCCATGCTTCAGTTAAAGCCCTTTTCGACTTTCCTCCCTGGAATGAAGAATAAAAATCAGTCCACCACCTGGTATAATTTATTACATCTTTCCCCTGCACACCATAAAAGAAACTGGAAAGATCAAAATTTCCATAGGCAAGATTTAAATTTAAGCCATACGTAAATTTAGGGTTGGGATTGCCAAAGAACACCCTGTCTTTATCAGTTATTTCGCCATTACCATCTGCATCAAGGTATTTAAATCTGCCTGTTTTAGCATCTTTTTGTTTTGCAGATTTTGATACATCAGCCTCATCCTGGAATATTCCAATTACTTGATAGCCATAAAAGGCTGAAACAGAATGACCAATCTGGTTGCGGGCAAAATCGCCTATTCTTGAGCCTCCTGAGTTAAAAAAATCAACTCCTTCTGCGAGTTTTACAATCGTATTTTTATATGTTGTAAAAGTAGCGGTAACATCATACCGGAATTTCTTTCTCAAAAAATCACCTCTCTTTGTAAGTGCTACATCAATTCCTGTATTCTTCATATCAGCGATATTTACTGCCGGTGCATCAGCATTGCCCTGTGTATAATTAACAACAGGTAATACAAATAACAGATCACTTGTTTTTTTAACATACCAGTCAAAAATCACTTCCCAGTTTCCTTTAAAACTGCCATCAAATCCCACATTGGTAGTTTTATTTGTTTCCCATTTACCTGCTTTATTCCCAATTCTGAGTTGCCTAAACCCCTGCATTGCGCTGTTGGGACTGCCATCAAGAGAATAGAATGAAGATCCTAAACTCCCACCAAAAGTTGAAAAAGCATTATCAGGGCTGATATTTTGGTTACCCATTTCACCATAACTTGCTCTTAATTTAAGATCTTGGATCCATCCAACATTTTGGAAAAAGCTTTCACGTGAAATTCTCCATCCTATGGAAGCAGCCGGAAAAATTCCATAACGGTTCTCTTCACCAAAAACCGAAGAACCATCTCTTCTTATAACTGCTCCTATTATATATTTGTCATTATATATATAATCTGCCTTGGCAAATAAGGAAAAAAGAGTTCTCTGAGGATCAGGTTGGCCATCATTGGTTTGTACACCAGAACCCGTAGCTATCGATCTGTAATTAGGATCATCCACAAAATACCCTAATCTTTTAGCAGAAATACTACGACCAGAATTACTAACAGCCTCTGATCCTATTAGAGCATTAACCTGGTGAAGATTGTTAATTGTGTTTTTATAACTTAACTGGTTGGTCCATATCCAGCTTCTGTTTTGGCCAGCCCCTTCATTAAAATCATTGGTTGAATTATTTTCAGAATTTTCATATGTTTTAAAACCAAAATAATAATAATTATACAAATTTTGTTCGCCTCCAAAACTTGTTCTTGCTGTAAAATTTCTTGCAAAATCAACTTCTCCATAAACATTTCCTAAAACTTTATATCCATGGCCGCGGTTATCTTTTGCCCGTATACGATAGGCTACAGGGTTTAATGCGTTTCCTAATCCCTGTCCTTTTTGACCACCAAAATTTCCCATAATATCGTAAACGGGTACTATAGGCTGAATGCGGTAAGACAATGAAATCTCATTTCCTTCACTTTGATTGCCGATCCTAATATTATTATTGTAGGATAGCATTAAATTTTGACCGATCCTGATTTTGTCTTTTACTGTAAATTCTGAATTTGCCCGTATAGAATATCTTTTATAAAAAGTTGACAATACGGTACCTTTTTGGTCAAAATAATTTACTCCCAAATAATAACGGCTTTTATCACCGCCACCAGAAACTGAAAGGTTGTGGCTGGTGAGTGGCTGGGTACTAAACACTTCATTATACCAATTGGTACCCGATTTATTTGCGGGTACTATCAGATAGGAACTATTGGGATCATCTAAATTTAAAAAATATTTGCTAGGATCTGCGGCTGGATCTCCGGCTTTTACACCACTTTGAGCACCGGCTAAAATAAAATCAGGTAAAACAGGAGTTGGTCCATTACCATATTGCGGATGTTTAGGGTTACCATTCGCTTCTACCTGGCCGGAATTTTTTAAGGCCAACCATGTTAAATCAGCATTACCTTGCGGGTCTAATAAATCAAAGCCCTTTCCACGGGCCTGCACCCCATAATAAACATCGTAATTTACTCTAACTGTATTGTTTTTACGTCCTCTTTTAGTGGTAACAATTATTACACCGTTAGAAGCACGGGAACCATAAATTGACGCAGCCGCAGCATCTTTTAAAACCTGGATTGATTCAATATCGTTCGGGTTCATATCATTTAAGCTTCCGGTTTGAACACCATCTACCACATATAAAGGATTATTACCCGACAATGAGCCAAATCCACGAATTCTAACACTGGCACCCTCACCCGGTTGTCCGGAAGCAGTTACTGTTACTCCTGAGGCTCTTCCCTGCAATTGTTGCTCTGCACTTGCATTGGGAACAGCTATCATATCTGCCACTTTTACAACTGATACCGAACCGGTAATATCTTTTTTTGCTTGTGAAGAATAGCCGGTAACAACTACTTCATTTAAAGTAGAAGTTGTTGTTACTAAAGATAATGAGACGTTAGTATTAGTTGCTACATCAATTGTCTGTGGTTCAAAACCAACAGATGTAACCGTTAATGAATTTCTACCCGAAGGAACGGAGATGGAAAAGTTACCATTTGCATCAGTGCTCGTTGCAACATTGGTTCCTCTTACAGAAACTGTTGCCCCTGCTACAGGCAAATTGTTTGGGTCTGTTATTTTCCCTGTAACCGTCCTTTGCTGGGCAACAAGAACATTACAGAAGAGCGATAAGCCCGCTATTAATAAAACCCTGAGTGAAGATAATTTTGATAGCATAATCGGTTGGTTTAATTTTTAGTATAAATCGTAGTATAGAAATCCCGCTCAATTTAACAATTAATTACTAATTGCAAAATTTTGTTAAGATTTGTTATTACAAGATTGAAAATACTTGTAGGTTGCTGCATCAGAAAAAAATATTTTCTATAAAAAATATTATTGTCTTTCAATAACAACTTAATCGGGTTTTAAACTACGATACTTTTGCTCTTTATAAAAATTATATTTAAAATTTATTTATGAAGAAGATTGCCATGCTGGGTTCAGGATTTATTGCACGTTTTTATGCAGATTCTTTACAAGGTTATAGAAATAAAGATAAGATCGTAACAGTTTATTCCAGAAAAGAAGAGTCCGCAAAAAAATTTGCTGACGATTATAATGTATCTCACCATACCACAAAGATGGAGAATGCCATTGCTGATGCTGATATAGATATTGTTTGTATTTCTCTCCCAAACAATTTACATGAGGAAGCAGTAATGCTTTGCTGCAAACACAAAAAAGGAGTGATGTGTACCAAACCCTTAGGCCGCAATGCAATAGAAGCGAAACGAATGATGGAGGCTGCAGAGAATGCAGGAATATTTAATGGCTATTTAGAAGATCTTGTTTATACACCAAAATTTTTAAAAGCAATTGAAACAGTAAAAAGCGGCGGGTTAGGAAGGATACTTTGGGCAAAATCAAGAGAGACACATCCTGGTCCGCACAGCGAATGGTTTTGGGATATTGAACAGGCAGGAGGCGGATGTATTTTAGACCTTGGATGTCATTGTGTGGAGATTGCAAGAAGTTATATTGGAAAAGATATTAAGCCTATTGAAGTAATGTGTTGGGCTGATACACAGGTAAAGCCCATTGATGCCGAAGATCATGCAATTGGCTTGGTAAAATATGAGAATGGTGCAATAGGACAGTTTGAAGTAAGCTGGACTTTCCGTGGCGGGCTTGACTTACGTGATGAAGTTATGGGTACAGAAGGAACCATATGGATAAATAATTTTTTACGTACAGGATTTGAAATATTTACCACCGGTAAAGGTGCAGATTATGTTGCTGAGAAAGCTGAAAGCAACACAGGCTGGCTCTTTCCGGTTGGTGATGAATTAAATGAACTTGGCTACAACCACATGTTCATGGATATGTTTAATTCATTAGAACAGAACAAACAACCCAAAGAAACTTTTTATGATGGCTATGTTGTTAATGCTGTTTTAGATGCTGCTTACCGCTCTGCCAAAAACAAACAATGGGCGCCTGTACAACTGGAAGTGTGGCGTGGAAAAGAAGGTGTTACCAAAAACAATCATCTTACTTCTTACGATGATGATCATTATTTAATAAAAGAAGAAATGACCCACTACGGCACAAAAAAACTCATCTTAAAAAATAAACAATCAGGAAAAATTTCAGAGAAAATTGTTAAGTAGAATTTTATTCTCTGTCATTTATTTCTTTTCTTAAATAAGCAATTTTTTGTACCTTACTAGCAACTCTACTCTCTTATTGATTTTATTTTTCACCATTAAATTAATTACTTACTTAGGGTTTGCTGAATAACTATACAATCCACAACTGTGAACAACTTTACTGATAATAAATGAATCAAAAGTGCAAGGATAATTGTCTTAAAGGTATAAAACCCTTGCACTTTGATACGTTATACTCCACAATCTCAACTTACGATTGAAGGTTTCCAAACACCGTTTTCTCAGCACCTGGATAAAGAAAACCGTTGGGTAAAATTAGCAGCTACCATTCCGTGGGACAAGCTTGCTAACATTTACTACAGAAAGATGGACAGTGCTTTTGGCGCACCTTCCCTAAGTGCCCGTATGGTTATAGGTGCTGTCATCATCAAACACATGCTTAACATCGATGATCGTGAAGTAGTGGCACAGATACAGGAAAATATGTACCTGCAATATTTTGTTGGTTTTAGCAGCTTTACCACTGAAGAACCTTTTGATGCATCGCTGATGGTAAGCATCCGCTATCGTTTAGGACAGGATGTAATGGAAGAGTTTAACCGGTTAGTACTTCAGCAAGCCGGTGTTATTCCATCACCCCCAATAGCTACAGCTAACTGCACTTCAAGCGATAATGAAAACAACACTTCAGATACTTCTTCAAAAGCAAATCAAAGCAGCAACAGTGATAATGAAGAACAGAACATTGAACCATCAAATAATACTGAAGACAATGATATTACTAATAACAACAATAGGGCTGCTGCTACTAATAGCGGAACCCTGCTGCTCGATGCAACCATAGCAGAACAGCAAATAGAATATCCCACTGATCTGAAGCTGCTAAATGAAAGCCGTGAGCAGTTAGAAAGAATGATAGAGCAAATTTGTAAAGCAGGAAAATTGCGGCAGCCACGCATGTATAAAAACAAAGCCCGCCAGCAATATCTTAGCATTGCCAAAAAGAAAAGGAAAACAAAAAAGAACATACGAAAAGGCTTGCGCAGCCAACTGCAGTATGTATCAAGAGATATAAAGTACATCAACAAGCTTATTGAAGAGCATTCAACTTTAAGGATGGCATTGAATAAAAGAGATTGGAAACTCCTGGCTGTGATACATGAAGTTTACCGGCAGCAACATGAAATGTATACAGAAGATAAGCGAACGATTGAACATCGTATTGTAAGCCTCTATCAGCCACATGTTCGCCCTATGCCGCGAGGTAAAGATCGTGTGCAGACAGAGTTTGGCAGTAAACAACTGGTGATGCTTAAAGCTGGTTACACACACGTGCAAACAATTAGCTGGGATAACTTTAATGAAGGAACACGGCTACAAGAAAGTGTGGAAACATACAAAGAAATATATGGATGTTATCCCGAAAAAGTATCAGCCGATGCCATCTTTGGCAATAAGGCTAACCGTCAATATTTAAAAGAAAAAGAAATCAGATTTGTAGGAAAGCAACTGGGACGACCACCCAAAATAAGCAGTGCCGAAAAACGAAAACTTCAAAAAGAAATGGCAGGTCGAAATGAAATTGAAGGAAAGTTTGGACAAGGGAAAAATGCGTATGGCTTACAAAAAATCAAAGCAAGAATGAAGGAAACTTCCGAAAGCTGGATCATGAGCATTTATTTTATAATGAACCTCGTAAAACTATCCGAAAGGATATTTTTATGCCTTTTAAAAGCCATACTTCAGCGCTATATGGAAGATGTATTTTTGATTCAACGTAGCTATAGCGCCAATAATAAAATAGCTGGCTAATTTTTTTTTACAATAGAAAATGAGTAGACTTTTTCAGCGGACCCTACTTAGGTAAAAACGTACCTGTTGGAGTTTACGTTTATGTAGCCGGGTATAACTTCGGTGAAGGTGAAAGGAAGCAGGAGCATGGAACTGTAGTACTGATAAGATGATTAAGAGATAAAATAAAATTCATTTATCGATCATTACTTTACCAAAAGCAGCATAGCCAATTGTTTTTTTATCATTACCAAAAGTATATTGTATACGCTTTACTATAAGCCAGTCATCAATATCTACATTCTGGCTGTTGATGTCCATAAACTGTTCATAATATTCAGGGAACTTATATTTTCGCGGCGTTAAGTCTCCCCATACCGCTTTTACTGTTTGTTCCATTATTGTTTTATCATTAGGTTTAGTAAATGCAGCAATTATTAAAATAACAACAACCAATGAAACAGCTATCAGAATTATTTTTCATTTCATTTAATTCATTTCTTTTGATAAACCCTTACATAATCAATGAGCATTTGCTGAGGAAAGATAGTATCATCAACACCCTTTTGTCCGCCCCAGTTGCCACCTACTGCAATATTTAAAATCATAAAAAAATCTTTATAATAGGGCCATGCGTTGGGACCAAAACCCGGATCAGCATAAGTATAATATGAAACGCTGTCAACCGCCCATTTTACCTGGCTGTTTGTCCATTCAATTGAATATACATGAAAGGCATTATCAGCATCAGGTATTAATGTATTGCCTCCTTTACCATTAGCTCCATTATATGATTTACTATGAGCAGTGCCAACTATTACATTCTGGTTAAACCCAACTTCTTCCATTATGTCAAGCTCTCCATCATCCGGCCAGTGCAATGGATCATTAGCTGACAATAACCATATAGCCGGCCACATTCCTGTCCCTCTTGGCAATTTTGCCCTGATATCAAATTTACCATACGTCCACTGAACTTTGTTTTTTGTAAGTAACCGTGCCGAAGTATAATTTTTTCCGCCAAAACTTTCTTTTCTCGCCTCAATGATCAAATTGCCATTTGCAACCCTTGCATTTTCAAGTCTTGCATTTGTATAATATTCCAGTTCATTATTGCCCCATCCATTTCCACCAACGTCATAACCCCATTTGGTGTTGTCAGGTAAACCATCTTTATCAAATTCATCTGACCAAACAAGCTGATAAGTTGTAACAACAGGAACAGGCGTTGGAGAAGGGTTGTTATTCGTAGAAGTCACAGTTTTTTTGCTGCAGCACGACAAACAAAATAGTAAACTAAAAGAAAAAATAAAAAATAAAAAATTATATTTCATGTGGTTTATTTTAAATAATAAATAAAATTAAACCCTTATATATTATTTTTTTGTTTACATGAAAAGAGCAAAGAAAAAATTAAGAACACCACAAATATATTCACTGTTTTCATAGATTAAGGAATACTATCAGTGATCTGTGAATTAATAATTTAATTTCCATCAGGAGTAAATATTACAATACCTCTTTTCTTCTGCAATACATTAGCTGAATCTTTATAAATAAAATCAAGAATATATCTTATCGGGTGTTTAAATGTTGAATCCGGAAAAGTCAATAATGTATCTTCTTTAAAACCTGTTATATCAAATGAATGTGCTCTGGGTATTTTGCTGCTTATTTCATGCTTAGCAGCTATTTGTCTTTTATCCCTGTCAAAGCGTGGATTTTCACAGGAAAAAAAAGCTAAAAGAAGAAGAACAAAAAATAGATATTTCATAAAGAAAAAAATCTTTTTCAAATATTTATACTTAAAGGGGAATTAATAAATTATCTATTTTGTTGCTGAAGTTTTACTTCTATGGTAAAAACTTTTGAGCCGGCGTTGCCGTTACCGGAAATTCCCTGTAACACAACTGCATATTTTCCTGTCTGATCTGACGTAAAAAAACTTACCTGATTTTTTTCTTTTGCATCTGTGAGCATATCTGCAGACCAAAATAATAAATTTCTAAAATCCGGCAGGCGACTTGTAACCTGCTCCGGGATTGTGTAAACAGGAGAATAAAATTCTCTTTTAAACTGCAATGCATCATAATCAATTATGGTTGCTGTTGTATCCGGTTCAAAGCCACTCAAATCGCCGTTATAAGTAAAAAAACTTATGATACCATCAAAGGTAGCAGGCCCCAAAAAGTATTTAGATTTTACTACTTCCAAAGTTTTAACCTTAAGCGCATTATAATGTGTTATTTTATTTCCCTTATCAAACATTGGTACTCCATCTAAAAGCACTACAGGATTTTTTATTACAGCCTGCTGATTCTCATCTTTATAAACAATCGTTAAAAAAAACTCATTTCTTTTTTCCCTCACGTTCACTTCTCTCACATATTCCCGTAACACTTCTTCCATTGTTGGGAAACGGGTATAATCTTCCAAATTATATTTTACATCAGCCTTGCCATAAAATACACCGGTATCTGTTTTCACAGATTGAAAATGATTCAGTTTTCCCGCCGCATAAATATTTTCTACCTGCATATTTATACTTCTTTGTAGCAGGACTGGTGGTAATGTTTTTGAAGATGAAAACACCGGAATTTTATTAGAAGATAATGTTTGTGAGAAAGGACTTAAAATATCTAAATGATGTGTACTATTTTCCTCCGTGTTGGTTTGTGCAACAAGTATTTTAGAACCAAAAAGATTGTTTGTATAAAAATTCATCAATCCATCAGCATTGCTTTTTGAAGTATATAATTGAAAACGTGTGCCGGGCACAGAAAGAAAACCCTGAATATTTTCTACAGAATTTTTTGGCAGCCCGCTAACAATTTTTCCGGTAATAATATGTCCCTCATATTCAGGAAGAAACTGCAGAACAGGCTTTTTATTTTCAAGAACATCTTCCCATTTAAATCTTCTCCATCCATGTGTTAACATCAGGTTATCCAATGCTTCATTAGTTTCTTTATTATTTGTTTTAAAATAATATCCGGGAGATTCTATTCGGCCTTTTAACTCAGCGCTTAACCACAGGTAATTATATATATCAGCATCATCAGCCGATTGCAGAGAATCTAAGAGAAATACAGAAACAGACATATCTGCAACCTGTGGTTTATTTGTTTCATCTTTTGCAAGCACATTTATGGTGACTTTTTTTCGGGTAAAATATTTGTCTTCATCCGCATTGGTATTTATAATTAACTGCTGGTGCGGATGTTTAAAATAAAGACGCTCACATACCGGCTGATCTTTGTTTTTGATAAAAGTAATATATGAAATTCCGTCTGCTAATTTATTTTTATCAATTTTAAATTCTGCACTGCCATTTTTAAAAACGCCTGCCTCTGCAACTTTGATTTGGCGTTCTGCATGTATGATGAGATAAATAGATTGATCTGTTGTAGTAGTGCTAACATTTATTTTTAAACTCTCTTTTTCAGCATCAGTTACATTCATTACAAAACCATTATCAAGTACGTGAGGCAGTGTTTGAGTAATAAAATCATTATTGAGAGGCTTAATAACAGCTCTGTAATGAGCAGATTTTTTAGGAGTAAAATTGAAAGAGCCAATGCCAAATTTAAGAGGATGAAATTGTACAACTGTATCATTCTTATCATCAATTACTGCTCCGTTAAAATCAATCCCTTTACCAGATGCATCTGTTACCCGAAACGCAACTTTGCTTTGCAGATCATTCACCAAATATCCTCCTTCAGGAAAAAATTGGATATCATATTTATTACTGTCAGCAACATTTTTCTGTGCAGCGCTTTCATTTTTGAAAGTATTAATAATGGTTATATTTTTTTTGAAATAAAATTCAGCATCAAAGTTTTTCATCAAACTGGTGTAGCCTCTTAAAATATAATTACCGGAAAGAAGAGTGGAAGGTAAAAGCAATGAACCGTTTCCACTTCCTTTTTTTAAAGAAATTTTTGCCTGCAATACCGGTTGCTGATCTTTATCTAAAATTTCAACATATGCTACTTTACTTATATCAAGCGGTTTATTATTTGCAGCATCTACACAATAAATTTTAAACCACAAAATTTCACCCGCTATGTAAAGATTTTGATCTGAATGAATAAATAATTTTTCCTGCAGATTATTTTGCTGATAATTATTAAACCGGTTTGTAATACTGTTTAATGCATCATTTTGCCCCAAAGATGTTAATGATAAAACGGCAAGGCACAGAAATATCAATAGGTATTTTGAAAACGTATTTCTCTTAAAATAATAATTAACCATTTTATGATAGATTATACTTTACCAAAAAGAGGGTTTTAAACTGGTTCCCCTTTCCCTGCAATCCAAACAGTGAGAGGTAGAAGCATAATATCCTTCAATAAAACCTTTTTTTTCGTATGGAATGTACTTATCACCCGTAAAATACTTTACAAGACTGTCAATATTATTCACTACATATATCGATGTGCATTGAAAGCTATAAAACCAGGCAGGCAGCTCCGAATTTGAAATAAAGATTCTCTTTTCCTGTACTGAAGATGCTCCAATATATCCAATCACTTTTTCATTGGGATCGCTGACGGAATGAATGTTTCCGGTAATATCAGAAGGCTGTGCGTCAAATATAGAACCAATAGATTCTGTATTTTTTTTCATTAACCGGTAAAATTCATAGCCCTGCTGGTCTAATGCATGTTGCCGTACCAATATGCTGTAACGCACACTTAATTTTTCAGAGCCTTGCGGAATCAGCGTTACCGGCTGTAAGGAAATAACATCACTGTTTAATGCAACTGATGAACCCAATAATATATTAGTTGAATTTTTTGTTTTCCAACAATAATACATGCTCTTTATTTCATCCTGATTTCTGTCCCCCACACCTATAAAAGGTGTGACATGATACTTATAACGTGCGGCATTGTAAGAATGTATCTCCCAGGTTTCCTCATAATCCCATTTGTAATATTTAGTATTATTTTGGGGATCGTGTGTGTTTACATAAATCTGCACACCATCATTTTCAAAGCGCCAGTTAAGGCTGTCAATCGGTGGCGTAAGTTTTACCGCAACAAAATCTGATAAATAATTCTTTCCATTATTTGTTATGATGTGAAGACGGTATTTTTTATTTTTATCTAAATTTAATTGGGATGATGAATACAATCCATTCCCTGTTTCTTTTAATAAGTAAACAGAATTATCTTCTCCCATTACGGAGACTGTTGCATTTGATTCAGGTTTTATTTGTCCTGTATCTTTTAATTGCGTAGTTCGGCTCAATTGAATATTTGTAGATCCCTGTCCGGCATTTATAAAACCCTCTGCTACCAGGTAATTTGTTTGTTGAGGGTTTATCGGAGGATCAAATTTTTCCTTACAAGCTGCGGTAAGCATCAGCATAACAAAAAAATAAATTGTTTTATTTCTTTTCATCATATCAAAATTTTATGTTGAAATTAATAAACGGGATAATACTTCCGAAAATGGAAAGCTTATAACCATTTATCAATCCATTTTCAGAAGTATAATATACAGAGTATGGGTTCTTTCTTCCGGTAAGATTATAAACTCCAATTGTCCATGAATTATGTGTGAGCTGTTTTACTTTATGATTTCCGTCTATATTCATTGAAAAATCTGAGCGGAAATAATCGGGAATGCGGTAGGCATTTCTGTCAGAATAAAGAGCTCTCTGAGACCCGCCATAATAAAATCTTCCGATGGGTAATGTAATTGGCCGGCCGGTGCTGTATGTTATATTTAACGATAAACTAAAGCGGTGGTTGATAGCATAATTGCCAACCAGAGTTGCATCATGAGGTTTATCAGCGTTGGCAGGATAATATTCACCACGGTTAACTATGGCTCCCATATTTGGATCATCCATTTTAAGTAAAGTGCGGGAGTAAGTGTAACTAAGCCATCCATTTAATTTACCTGTTTTTTTCTTTATCATAAACTCTACACCATAAGCTTTGCCTTTTGTATTGATAACATCTGTTTCTATGTGTTGATTTAAAACCAAGGTTGCGCCGCTTTTATAATCAAGATAATTTTTTAAATTTTTATAATAAACTTCAACAGAAGTTTCAATGGCATCTGATTTAAAATTTTTAAATAGCCCAAGAGAAACCTGATCACCCGACTGAGGTTTTATATTTGGATCACTAAGCTTCCAAATATCTGTGGGAGAAATAGCTGTTGTATTTGAGAGCATGTGAATGTATTGCCTCAAAGTATTATAGCTTGCCTTAACTGAAAAATTTTGATCAAAAGAATATTTAGCAGACAAACGAATTTCAGGGCCTTGATAAGTTTTAATAATCTGCCCTGATTTATATTCATCGCTTCTTAAAAAAGTACTTTCATCAATTGGCAGGTTTGGTACATAAGTATTTACTTTTTGTGCACCTAAATAATTAAAAATTGAATATCTAATACCTGTACTCAGTGATAATTTCGAACTAATATCATACCTGTCTCCAATATATACAGCACTTTCAAGAGCCTGCTCTGCCCGCATTACATTTGATATTACAAGAGATTGCTTCCCCTGCGGCTCAAAACTTCCGGGATGAAGCTTATAAAAAATAGAGTTTAATCCAAAATCGAGTATATGCGTAGGATTAAAAGTATATGTAAAATCTGTTTTTAAATTTACCTGGTTAATATCAAAACTCATTTTATACGCATTCACCGGGTTTTGAATGCTGGAGTTCTCATATTCATACCTGTTAAAGCCGGTAGTAAAAAACCCATATAACTTTTTATTAAAAACATGTTTCCATTTTGCTGATATAATTTTGTTGCTGTATCCATACACTGTATCAGTATTCAGCTTAAATTTATCTTTACTTAAATAACCGGTAAAATAGAGATCATTTTTTTCATTTACTTTTTGGCTAAATAATAAATTAACATCATAAAAATCTGCGCTGCTATTTTTGTACCCTGAGTTTTCCGGCAATAACTTGAGTAACCAATTAGAGTAAGTAGTACGACCTCCTAAAATAAAAGATGATTTATCTTTTTTGATCGGCCCTTCCACATTAATTCTGCTGGTGAGAAGACCTAAGCCGGCTGTGCCTGAAAATTTCTTTTTGTTGCCTTCACGCCCTGTGATATCCAATACAGAAGATAAGCGACCTCCGTACTTTGACGGAATACTGCTTTTATATAATTCAACATTTTTAATAATTTCAGGATTAAAGGCAGAAAAAAATCCAAAAAAATGTGAAGGATTATAAATAGTCTCATCATTAAAAAGAATTAAATTCTGATAAGCAGCGCCTCCTCTTACATTAAAGCCTGTACTTGCCTCTCCTACTGTTTTTACACCCGGTAATGTTTGTATTACGCGTAAAACATCTGCCTCTCCAAATATGGTTGGCACCTGCTTAACAGATCTGATCGTTAATCTTTCGACTCCCATTTGCGGAGCATTCACATTACGTTCTTTTTGCGAGGAAACAATAACTTCTTTTAGCGTAGTAATTTCATCCTCAAGTTCAACAGGCAAAGTACCATCTGCATACGCTATGATCTGGCGCTTTACTAATTTTTTACCCGGACTTTTAATAGTAAGAACATGCCGTCCTTTAGGAAGCACAAATGAATAATAGCCCTGCTGGCCCGTAATTGCAACAATACGTCCATTCTCCATATTTATAAAAGCCTCAGATATGGGTTCTTTAGTTGTTGCAGAACGTATGTAGCCTGATAGCGTTGCTTTACCCTCTTTTATTGCATTTGTTTTTATTCCTATTTCATAAATCTTACTGTCAGCAAAAGTTTTTGGAGCCGTACTGGTTCTATTATTTTCTGCTGTAAAGGAAGGTGCCGCTTTTTTTAATGAATCGTTTTTATCAGCAGATGTTGTGATTGGGAATTCTGTAACTATAGATTCTCCCCGGGTTAAAAAAACATGATGATCAGCATCAATTGCAGCATAATAATTTGTATTTAAAAAAATTTGCTTAAGAACAAAATTCAGTGGCTGCTGGTGTATGGTAATGTTTATTTTAAGCGAATCAAATTGTGCCGGATCATAATAAAACCGGTACGTTGTTTTTTGTTCAATTTCTTTTACAAACTTATCAATACCTATATCTTTAAAATTTTCAGAAATTAATTCTTCTTTTATTTTCTGAGCTGATATTGCAGAAGTAGAAAAGAGAAAAAATAAAAATAATAAATAACAGATACATTTCATTTTAATTGGTTAGTTGATCGTAATAAGACATAATTTTTATCATTGCATTTTCGGGATCATTTTTAAAACTAAGCCTGTTTTGTTTTTTATATCGCCGTATTTCCTTTCTTTTATTATCAAATTGATGTAAAAATGAATTCTCATTATTTACTGTATAATATTTATTATTCTTTTTAAGATAATAATGATCTTTTGCAAAAACTTTTAGCTCAGGAGCTGATTGCCTATAAAGGATCTGAGTATTCTTTGTTCTTTTTGCTAATAAACTATCCTTACCTGCATAAAGTAATTCATAAAATCCTTTTGCAATAACAGATGAATGAATACTGTCTGCTACAATCTGTATAAATGTATGACCCGGTAATGTAAACGATTTTATTTTTTCTTTGATAAGACTCATTTTAAAAACATTATTAAAGTGTAAAATCACTACCTCGTCTCTAACAATATCGTATAATACTGAAACGTTTTTATAAAATGTACCATCATAAACTAAATTTCCTTTTTGCCAGCTATCCCACACAAAAAAAGGATGCCCTTCACTGAACTGATACGGATAATTTATATATTCTCTGCCATTGTATAGATGTGATTGCTCACCAATTTCTTTATCGTAAAAACTAATAACATTTTTAATAATAGATGAATCAGAGCCGCTACCTGGTTCGGGATTTTGCGCACTTGTATTTAATTGCAAAAAAAATAGCAATATTAACAGCAGTGGAATTTTTACTGGTAAACGTTGCATTGATAAGCATAGCTTTGTACTATGAAACGAATATAGTTAATTCTATATCATTAATTCAACGCTATGTTTGTACATCATGTATTTTTTTGGATGAAAGAAGAGCTAACACCGGATGAAAATTAAAAAGTTTGAAAACGGGGTAAAAGCTTTGCCTGCAAGCCGGATATGAAACCTGGGATAATAAAGAATATTATAAACATACTGGCGGCGTAATGCTAAAAACACAATTCGCAAATAAATTATTACCTGTTCTTTTCCTCCGTAAAAATCAAAAGAAGCAGAGCCGGTACCGGCAAACAAAATCCCTTTTTCTTCATCTAAACTAAATCCACTCTTTACAATGAGCAGTGCCAACTATTACATTTTGGTCAAAACCAACTTCTTCCATTATATCAAGACAACAACCATATAGCCGGCCACATTCCTGTTCCTCTTGGCAATTTTGCCCTGATATCAAATTTACCGTATGTCCATTGGGCTTTATTTTTTGTAAGTAACCTCGCCGAAGTATAATTTCTTCCTGTGAAATTTTCTTTTCTTGCTTCTATAATTAAATTACCGCTTACTACTCTCGCATTTTCTGATCTCGAATTTGTATAATATTGCAATTCATTATTGCCCCATCCATTTCCTCCAACATCATACCCCCATTTGGTATTGTCGGGTAACCCATCTTTATTAAATTCATCAGACCAAACAAGCTGATAAGTTGTTGCAACCGGAACAGGAACCGGAGTTGGACGAGGGGGATTATTCTGTGTAGTCGCTGTTTTTTTACTGCAGGAAGACAAACAAAATAAAAAACAAAAAGGCAAAATAAAAAGCAAAAAATTACATTTCAAACAGTTTACTTTAAACGTAAATGCACTAAACTCTAATATAAATTTCCTTTTTATTAAGCCACCAACCTATATACCAGCAAAGAAGCATATAACAAACAGCAAATAAAAGAGAACCAATTGCACCGGGGGCAATCGCCTGGAAAAAAACAGTATTTATCTTCCCATATAAATTTTCCTGTGGAGCTGTACGAATCATATAAAAAGCAACAATAAGAAGCTCTGATAATAGATAAATAAACAAAGGATTTTTACCGAATACAAGAAAAAAATTTGGCCATTTATACAAGTTCCATTTCTTTATTTCCGTAACATATATTAAAGCTGATAAAATAATCATATCAAGTCCGGTGGTCAGCAATACAAATGGACTTGTCCATAACTTTTTATTTATCGGGAAGACCATGTTCCAGCATAATGCAGCAAAAATAAATAATGAACCGACCAGCATTAATTTTGCTAATGTATCATATCCTCTTCCACTTTTTTGTATAAACCTGCCTGCATAATATCCGATCATAACATTTACAATTGCGGGTATGGTACTTAACCAGCCTTCCGGATCAAAAGGAATTCCTTCCCCATGATACAAGTGATCATTACCCATTAAAAATCTATCAAGATATTCGCCCGCATTACCTAACATACTAAATGGTTGCGACGTATCTCCGAAAAGAAGCAACAAAAACCAATACCCAATTAATAATATAACACTAACAATGATCACTTTTTTTGCAGACAAATAATGTATCAATATGGATGCAAAAAAGTAACATAGTGCAATCCTTTGCAACACTCCCATGATCCGTGTATTACCTATTGGCGCCCCTGTAACAGAACCCTGGTCATCTAACCTAAAAAATGGAAACCAGTACATTAAATAACCAAGTAAGAAGATCAGTAATGTTCTTTTAAAAATTTTTCTAAGAAATGCAGCATTACTTATTTGCCTGTATTTATCCAGTGAAAAACTCATGGCGTTACCAACGGCAAATAAAAAAGAAGGGAAAACAAGATCAGTGGGTGTAAAGCCATGCCACATTGCATGTTCCAATGGAGCAAATGGAACGGCACCGCTGCCGGGTGTATTAACAATGATCATAAAGCAGATAGTCATTCCTCTAAAAACATCTAACGCCAAAAATCTTTCTTGCCTTGGTAATTTCATCGCTGAATTTATTGAGCACTATCAATGATGCCTGAATTAATAATTGAATTTCCGTCAGGTGTAAAAATTACAATGCCTCTTTTCTTTTGTAATACATTGTCTGAATCTTTATAAACAAAATCGAGCATATACCTTATCGGGTGTTTAAATGTTGAATCAGGAAAATTTGATAAGGTATCTTCTTTAAAACCTGTTATATCAAAAGATCGTGATCCTATTAATTTCCTTCTTATTTCATCTTTAGCAATTAGTTGTCTTTTATCCTTGTCAAAAAGGCGGTTCTCGCAGGAAAAAAAAGCTAAAAGAAAAACACTGATAAATAGATATTTCATAAAATTATTTCTATCATTATTTTTTAGTTTATCAATGCGGCCGAAAAATTCATTTTGAGACTGTAATGTTTTTGTATCTGCTTTCACTGCTAAATGTAATAAGATTATTCACTTGTACTTTGGATCATACTAATTGATTTTTATCTCGTTTTCCCAGCCGGTATCTTTCAATGCAGGGTCATTTTCTTTTTTAAGAAAATCTGCATTCGATAATGATTCTGCTTCCCATTGCAAAATAGCCTCATCAGGTACTATATCCACCGGAACCTTCCATGAAACAGAAGTTTCATTGTACGCTAAATTTGATTGAGAGCAATAACAGGAAATCACGGACCACCGCGAATAATCAGATAAATTTGCTTCTGATCTATGTAAAATATTACTATGAAAAACGAGTGCATCGCCTGCCTCCAGCTCACAATAAATCAACTCCATCGCTTTTAAGGCGTTATTCACCATCACCATATCTGCACCAACCTGCTCCCCCGCAAAACCATGATTAACTCTTCCTGATTTATGTGAACCTTTAATTACCTGCAGGCATCCGTTTTCTTTTGTAGCGTTTGTTAATGCAACCATTATACTAATCAGTTGATCAGGAAACATGAATTGATTTTTATACCAATAACCATAATCCTGATGCCATTCCCATGCTCCTCCAACCCTGGGTTCTTTTTGCATTAGCTTAGAATGAAAATGACAAACCGGAGCATTGCTTTCCAATAAAGGAGCAACTGCATTTATCATCTTTTTGCTGCGTGTAAGATATCCAAATACGTCGTTGCCGGGAGTAAACCATAAAGACAATTTTGTTTTCTTTCCTGACTGATCATTCAGATCTAAAGCATTTTTTCGCATGGCATCGTCTTCTATTGCCACACCATATAATTTATCAATCTCCTGTTTGCTACAAAATTTTTTAAGCACTAAATAGCCATCTTTTTTATAAGATTGAATTTGCCCAGATGTTAACCTAAATGGCATAGCTACTATTTATAATTATTTAAAAGCATTATTACTATTCTGATTTTTTTCCTTTGGCACGTTTTTGTAACTCCTCAATTGGCATTGCAATCATTCTACCTACCGGCTGTTTACCTTTATAGGTTATTACTTTTAGCATTACAGATTCCTTTGGCACAATTAACGGTGAGGAATATTTCGGATAAAATCTATCCGGAAAAGTATTGTCAAAACTGTAATAAATATCAAGTCCGTTCACTTCGGTACTCAATTGTATTTTAAGTTGGTTATCTGGGGTTTTATTTACTGTAAAAATAGCATCATACATACTTGGCGAATATTTTATCTCGGCTATATCTAATCTTCCAAATTGTTTCTCTACCCTGTTTGTAAAATCGTCCCAATTCTTTTTTTCTTTTGGTGACCAAACAGATTCGGATATTGCCATTCCCCTTGGCCAAGTCATATACTCTGCATGCCGCATATTGTAAATCTGTTCCGTCCATAAATTTGCCTGCCCGCCTTTTATATATTTTGGATCAACTCCTTCAGGTACAGGTTCAAACTGGTATGCTTTATTTAAGCGAAGCGTTGCATAAACATGCGGTTCTACAATTGGATCTCCCTGCATATAATCAAGATAGGCAAATGTTGTTGGGCTCATCACCACCTCATGCCCCATTTTAGCGGCCTCTATTCCGCCTTTCATTCCACGCCAACTCATCACTACTGCATTAGGCGCCAATCCTCCTTCCAGTATTTCGTCCCAACCCATAAATTTTTTACCTTTTGATTCTACTATCTTCTGTATTCGTTTTCCGAAATAACTTTGCACTTCCTCCATGTTTTTTAAACCTTCTTTTTTCATCAGTTTAGCAATTTCGGGGCTTTTCTCCCAAAAAGTTTTAAAAGTTTCATCGCCTCCCATATGTATGTACTCGAAAGGAAATAGCTTGGCAACCTCCGTTATTACTTTGTCCGCAAACTCATATACAATTTCTTTGGCGGGGCAGAGGTTATCATCAACAAGAGCTACATGCTTAGGGGCCCAGTCTTTAATTTTTTCGCCCGAACTTACCCGGGGATTACCGGCAATGCCTGAACAGGATAGTTCAGGATAGGCAGCAATAGCTGCAAGGCTATGCCCGGGCATATTGATCTCTGGTAAAATATTTACAAACCTATCCTTTGCATATTGAACTAATTCTCTGATGTCTTCCTGTGTATAAAAACCCCCAAAGTTACGTGGCTCATCAGGTGCAGGTGGCTGAAAAGTACCAAAGTATCCTTCACGCTTTACATTCCAGGCACCCACGTCTGTAAGCTTGGGCAAACCTTTTATTTCTATCCGCCGTCCTTCATCATTCGTTAACCCTAAGTGCAGCAAATTAAATTTGTAGCGCACCATCTGGTCTATATATCCTTCAATATCTTTCTTACCAAAAAAATGGCGGGCAACATCAAACATTATCCCACGCCAGCCAAAACGCGGATAATCTGTTATGCTAACAGCAGGCATACCCCAACTGATGTTTTGTACTGCCGTTTTACTTTCAATTTCTTTTGGCAATAACTGCAACAGGGTTTGCATACCATAAAATAATCCTGCTGGTTTATTTGCTGTTATCATTACAAGGCCTGAGCTTACATTTAATTTATATCCTTCAGTGCCCAAAGCGCCGTCATTTAATAAAGACAAACGAATATTACCGGATGAATTTGAAGATTCTGAAACAAACTCTACAGGAATTGCATATCCCGTTGCCGTTGATATTTTTTTTGAAAGAAAACCGGCAACTCTTTTTGCATCGGTATCAGTTGCTGATAATTCTATAACGCTTGTTGGTTTTAATATAAAATTTCCTTTGCCTATTTGCATTGAGACAGGTTGCGGCACTATTGACACAGAAGTATTGCTTTGACTAAAACTATTTATAAACGGAGATATCAAAAAACTAAAGAGAATGAAGTGTTTCATATGATGTGTTTAAGATACAGCAAGTTTATAAATGAAAAAAACCTTTTCTGAATAAAAATATGGATTGTAATGTAACATTTCTGATGATTTAATTTAAAAAAAATTATTTTGAACAGATGAGTTATAAAATATATTTACCAAAATTATTTTCTCAATTATGTTTGTACATCATGTATTTTTTTGGATAAAAAATGATCTTACTTCTGATGCTTTAACAAAATTTGAAAACGGCGTAAAGACATTACCATCTATTGAACCGGTAAAGTTTGGCGACATAGGAAAACCGGCAGGCACCAACAGAACAGTTATTGAAAGATCATATTCATATTCTTTACTGCTTGTATTTGAAAACAAAGCTGCACATGATGAGTATCAAATTCATCCCGTTCATAAAAAATTTATTGACGAGTGTTCTGATCTGTGGAGTAAGGTGCTTATTTATGATTCCGAATCGATAGTATCCTGATATTTTATTTTCCTTGTAAAGAAAAAGCAATATATACATCAGCCGATTTTGTTTTAAGCTTTCCACCACCACAGGCAATAACAACATATTGTTTACCTTTTACTTCATAAATGGAAGGAGTAGCAAAACCAGCTGCCGGAAGATCAGTTTGCCAAAGCAGTTTTCCTGTTCGTTTATTAAAGGCACGGAATTTCCCATCTTTTGTTGCAGCAATAAATAACAAACCACCGGCTGTTACCACAGCACCTCCATAATTTTCTGTTCCTGTAGGTACCCCTTTGTCTGCAAATCTTTCATCATCTCCCAACGTATCTTTCCAAACTAAATTTCCTGTATTAAGATCAATAGCATTTAGGGTTCCCCATGGCGGACGAATAGCAGGCAATCCTTCTTTACTTAAAAATTTATTGTAACCCGAAATGGTATAAGGCACTTTGGTAAATGTATCAGCCATAATTACAGGCGCAATAAACTTTTTTACTTTCAGAGAATTTATATCCAATACAAAAGAGGCTATGGCTTTTTTCTCTACAGAATCTAATTGATTAAAAGCCGGCATCATTCTTCTTCCGGTAGATATAAGTTGATACAATTGTTCTTCTTTTAATTTGCGATTAACATTGGTAAGTGATGCATAATTTCCACTTCCTTCCCTGTTTGGGCCATGGCATGACATGCACTTTGATTGATATAATCTTTTTCCTGCATCAAGATATGTTTCGTTACTTATAGGTTTATCTTTTAGATCTACAATCGTAATAAGCCATGCCATTTCATTTGCATTCACAAATAATAAACCTGTAGAAGGATCGAAAGCAGGCCCGCCCCATTCAGCCCCACCATCAAGTCCCGGAAGAAAAACTGTGCCCTGCTTTGAAGGAGGATAAAACATATTACCCATTTTATAATTGGGCAGTTTTGCTTTTAGTTGCTGTAAGGAAGAGTCAGGTAATAAATAATTCAGCTCCTGTTCATTAAATATTTGCCGAACAAAAGGCTTTGGTAAAACAGGGAAAGGTTGTGTAAAAGAAAGGTTTTCTCCTACTAAATCTGTTTCTACAGGAACTGGTTTTTCTTCAATCGGATAAACCGGCTTCCCTGTTGTTCTCTCAAAAAGAAATACAAAGCCTGTTTTAGTAACCTGCGCAACCGCATCAATATTTTTATTATTTTTTTTTATGGTTACTAAAATTGGGGCTGTTGGTAAATCTCTATCCCAAACATCATGATGGATAGTTTGAAAATGCCAGATATACTTCCCCGTTGCGGCATCCAATGCCAGCACACAATTTGCAAATAAATTATTACCTGTTCTTTTTCCTCCATAAAAATCAAAAGAAGCAGAGCCTGTAGCGGCAAACACAATTCCTTTGTCCTCGTCTAAACTAAATCCACTCCATGCATTTGCCCCACCTGTATGTTTATAAGCTTCTTTATTATCCCAGGTTTCATACCCGGCTTCACCGGGAAAAGGTATAGTATGAAATATCCATTTTCGTTTACCTGTTCTAACATCAAAAGCACGAATATGTCCCGGGGCAGCAACAGGTCCTTCATCTACCCGTGTGCCCATAATGATTAAATCTTTATAAATAATACCGGGGGATGTAGCGGTAACAAAAAGATCTTTTACATCCTTATCCAATCCTTCATGTAAATCAATTTTCCCATCTATTCCAAAATCTTTATCTGGTTTTCCATTTACTCCATTAATACTATATAAATAAGAACCAGCTGTGTAAAACAAACGTCTTGCAGATTTTCCATCAGTCCAAAAA
>JBPCQG010000298.1:0-22105 GCA_050998315.1 Chitinophagaceae bacterium | reverse complement strand
ATCCATTGCTGTTTTGTTTTCCAGGAAGCGGATACTTTAGCCATTGCACCAGCAAATTTGTTTTGAATAAACAAAATCGTTCCTGCAATTTTTCCGGCTGCTGCTTCAGGAATATTTCGTTTATTTTTTTTAAATAGTTTCATCTTGATTCCGTTTTTAGATCTTTATTTTCAAGTGTAGCCCACCGCTCAATTAAGAAGCCATGTGGATTATGATCTGATCTTGCCACGTTTCTTAAAAACCCTTCAGTGATTAAATTTCTTGTAACAATACTGTTAGGGCGAATGATCTTTTCTTTTCCATAGTACCTGAAATAATAGGGCTGTATTTTAGTGTCAACTGTTATACTGTCCATGATGATATGCTGGCTGATGTTACCAGAAATTATGTTAGAGTAATAACCTGTCTCTTTTAAATTATCATATTGTTTTTTGGCGGATACATCGGAGAGGTATAACGCCTTTGCAATATTTGCATCGATCATTTTATCATCAGGATCAAGAGAGAAAAAATACTGGTGAAACATAGCAACATGGTCTCTTGCTTCGACGGGAACATTATCTTTTCTATTTGATGCATAGGCATCAAGTGCTTTATCGCCTGCGAGTATATAAATCCTGTCCTGCACTCTTGCAGAGAGATCATAGCTTTTATATAATACATAGCCGCACAATGAGAAGCAACCGAGTAGCAGCACAAGCGAAAATGTTTTTATGTGCCGGAAGGAAGTATCAATATTTTTTATTTTCTGGAACATATATTTATTTACCGGATAATTTATTGTGCATATAACCACCAATGTTGCCGGTGCCTGTGATACTTTGCTGAATCTTTGATGCGGCGCTGGAAGTGCTATTCATTACAGTGCGGCTGGAGGAAGCGGTAATACTGGTAACTTTGTATAGTAGCGTATTGCCCCCACCTGCATTGACAATGTAATTCGCTACAGAAGGAACAGTGAAGTAGCCAACAATACCAATGATCATGAAGATGAGGTATGCTGTATCAGTGGAAGAAAAAAAAGTATCACCATAATCCTGTACCTGTGCTATATCAACTTTAAGCATGTTCTCCTGTATCTTCCCGATAATAGAACCGAAAATATTTGCAACCGGAAGCCATAGAAAAATATTAATATAGCGTGCAATCCAAACGGTTAATGTATGCTGGAAACCATCGAAGACCGCCATGCCGAATGCGAGGGGGCCTATGATGGCAAGTACAATTAAATAGAATGTCCTGATGGTATCGACACATAAGGAAGCAGCTTCATATAAAACCCTTAATATTTCACTCATCCATTGTTTGATTGCATTGCGGAAATTATAGGATGCTTTCGCCATTGCAAACTTGATGTCATTGCCTATTCCTTCAAAGAATCCCTCATCATCAGGATCATCTCCCGGATTAGTGTATTTGTACCATTTATCCCTGTCACCACTGCCTGATTCTCCCACATACATCTGCCATACCGTAGTTTTTTTAATAGCCTCTTCTTTTTTCTGCAGGAGCACCTGAATGGCTTTATCAGAGTCCACCATCAATGCAGCAGTACCGGTAACCGTAGGTTGCATGACACCATTGATCATAGCAATTACTGAAGGAAAGATGATAACCGCAAATCCCAAAACGAATGGACGGAACAAAGGATAAAAATCAATTGGCTCTGCATTGGCTATATGCCTCCATATTCTTGAAGCAATATACCATGTTGCAGCAAAGCCTGCAATGCCACGTCCGACACCAATCAGCTTACTGCACAAAGGCAGCATCTCATCATATAATTTTCCAAGCACCTCGTGCAGGCTTTTGATCTCATCTGCAAAGCCACCCTGCGCATAAGTTAGATGAGGAAAAAGAATTACAGCCAGTAACAAAATCCAGCACTTTTTCATATTCACTTTTTTAATGTACTCCATATAATTGTTGCGATATTTTGGTATCAATCGCTTCCTTCCCCCGTTGCATGGCGAGCACAGTTGTACTGCGATTAAAGTTTCGGAGAAAAGAAAGCTTGTCTTCCATGCTTACAAATATTTTATCTATCGCTGCAAGCCTTTCCTCATCACTCATGCGAAGTTGATTGGCGGTAATAACCATCAGCAGTTCATTGAGGCCTTGCAGGCTTCTGTCCAGGAGACTTGTATAGACACCCGACATATAATTTATTTCGGTGAGATTGAACTGCCCGGTTTTTTTAAACCTGCTGAATGCGCTTTTGTATTCTTTTACTATGAGTCCCTGCTTTTCGATAATATCTATGACACGTTTATACTTTTTTACTACAGGGTTAACCTGCATGAGACCATCAAGAAATACTTTGTGCAGATCAAAGTTTCCCTCAGATATGTTTTTAATGGTATTGTATCCTTTGCTTACTACTTCATACCCTTTATACATATCCTTCAAAATTTGTTTTAGCTGGGCAAGCTTTTGAACATTCAGTAACAATTGCTGTGCTTCCTGCGATTGAGCGGAAGCATGAAAACAGAAACTAAAAGCAAAACAGAAAATCATTATATACTTTTTCATAACCCATGTAATTTTTTAGAAATAATAATATCATTGTGATCGTTAATTCTTTGGATGGATAAGCCTTTTGCGGAATGACTGAAAGAGGTTACAAACACTTGTTTATCCTTCATATCATCATATACTTTATCAATTCTTTGAATTCGTTCATCATCTTTCATTTGCGATTCATTATTTGTTATAAGCGCAAAGAGTTCATCTAAGTTTTTAGCACACTCACCCAATAAATTATTAAAGACCACACTTAAATATTTTAGCTCCGAACTCATAAGCATATTTGATTTTTTACAAGACTTTATTGTACCTGAGACTTGTTTTGCAATAGAAATTTGCATCGCAATGATGGAAGCCACTTTGCTGTATTTTTTTATAGCAGGTTTGACCGATGATAATGAACTGAAAAAATTATTGTGCAGGTTAAAGTCTCCATGCTTAATATTTTTGATGGTGTTAAGCCCACCTATTACGATAGAATATCCTTTCTCTGCATAACCAATATAAGTCTGCAATGCAGCGATCTGCTCGAGTAAATATTTTTCCTGTGTCTTCTTTTGCCGGAACCACTCTTCATAGGTTTGTCCTTGACAAAAACTACCCGATAAAACAAATAGTATTATTAAAAAGTTTTTCATAATCCATATAATTTTTTAACTACATCAATATCATTTCTTTCCTTAGCTCTTTGTAAACTCGTACGGATATTTTCCTGGTTGAATTGTCTCAGGTCTGAAATATTCTGTTCAATATTATCAGAAGCCGTATTTATTATCTCCATTCTCTTGGCATCACTCATTTGTGTAACAAATGCACTAATAACAAGCTGTACCTGTTCGAGATTTTTTACACTCTCATTCAACATGCCGCTATAGACCTGGTACATGTAAATAATTTCCTTTTGAGTAAAATTTTTATCCTGTCGCGATAGCGCATATGCCTTCTCATATTCTTTCACCATTTGTACCTGTCGTTTGATAATATCACGTACTCTTTGATAAGTAGCGATTGTATTTTTTACTTTCCACAATTCATCAAAATAATCTGCATAGAGCTTTCTTTGTTTTTCGACCCAATCTCCGATCTCACTGAGCTTCAGCTCAGACATTTTGTTTTCCAAAACCTTCTCCGCATTCTGCAGCCAGATGGTTTTGTTTTGTATACGCTGGATTTTCAGGTCAACTGCTACGATCACTTTTTTAATCCCAGCCTTAATGATCTCAAGTATGCCGGTTTGCGCATACAAGGAATTTGTTGAAAAGAGTAATATTATTATCAGCTTTTTCATTATTTTATTTTTTTATAGGTTCTGTTTCCCAGGATCAATGCACCGCCAAGTAAAACAACAATTTTTCCTTTCTTCATTTCTGTCAAAACCTGTTTTTCTTTGTCATATTCAAGTGTCCAGGCTTCACTTTTTAGTTTTTGATTAACCCCAGTTCTTCTGTCAATGTGATAGATATCTTTTGATATTGTTTTTAATACCAGTGTATCATTGATTTTATAAAATTCATTTTCATAACTACAGGTGTATACGCCATCAATCGTATCGTTGCACCCGGCAAGCATAATAGTGATGGCTATGAATATTTTTTTCATTATGCTGTTGTTAATGATGCAATTCCTTTTTCGATGTCTCCAAACTTTTCCGCAGCCTGCTGCACTTTCATTTTTTCTTTTTCTTCCGTTGTATAGGCTAAATATTCTTCAGGTGATACTTCTGTTCTATAAACCTTTGAGAGCATACCTCCAAGACTGATAAAAACTTCCTTATATTTTTTTGTAGGATCATTTGATTTATTGATGGAAAGGATCAATGCTTTTTCTTTTTCAGTAAGCCCGAGTAATTCCTGTATCAATTCAAACTTGTTTTGATATTTTGACTGGTCGAGTAAAATTTTGCAATCGCTGTTATTAATGATCGCTTGTTTAACGACAGGAGATGAAATAATGTCTTCTATGTCCTGTGTAACCACGATGGCTTCTCCAAAGAATTTTCTTGCAGTCTTGAATAAATATTTTATGTATTCCGCCATCCCTTCTTTGGCGATGGCTTTCCAAGCTTCTTCGATAAGAATCATCTTGCGAATGCCTTTGAGCTTCCTCATTTTGGAAATAAAAACTTCCATAATGATAATGGTAACAACCGGAAAAAGTATCGGGTGATCTTTGATGTTATCAAGTTCAAAAACTATAAATCTTTGTTGTAACAGATCAAGGTTCTCTTTTGCATTCAGTAAATAATCAAACTCACCACCTTTGTAATATGGACGTAGCACATAAAGGAAATTGGATACATCAAAATCCTTATCTTTTACTTTATCTTCTTTCAGAACATTTACAAATTCATCTCTTAAAAATTCATAGAAAGTATCAAAGCAAGGAAAGAGATAGCTGTTTTTTAATTTGTCAAAATAAATTTGCAATGCATTGGATAGGGCGACATACTCAGACCGGTTAAAGGTTTCATTGTCTTTTTTCCATAATGCTAGGAGTAATGTTTTAATGCTTTCTTTTTTTTCTGTATCCAGCACATCACCTTCACCAATGTAAAAGGGGTTAAACTTTATCGGCTTTGTTTCACTGTAAGTAAAGTAATATCCCTTCACCATGTCACACAGGCCGCGGTAAGAATGGCCGACATCTACCAACACTATATGAGTGCCCTGCTCGTAATAGCTGCGGACCATGTGATTGGTGAAGAATGATTTACCACTGCCGGAAGGACCTAAAATAAATTTGTTCCGGTTAGTGCAGATACCTCTTTCCATCGGCTCATCAGAAATATCAACATGCACGGGATGCCCTGTCAAGCGGTCTCCCAACCTGACTCCTATCGGACTGATAGAAGACCTGTAATTGGTTTCAAGGTTCAGGAAGCAACAGGCCTGTGGCGAAAAGGTGTCAAAGGTGTCATTCATTGGGAAGTCTGCAGCGTTGCCGGGTATTCCTGCCCAGAAGATCTGCGGGGCGCCTTCGGTTTCCATTTTTGGAGTGGCATCCATTTGTGTCAATGCAGACGATGTTATATTCCTAAGTTTTTTTAAGCGATCAGGGTCATCTGTCCATACAATAAGATTAAAATGTGCTTTCACAGGTAAGCGCTGCTCGCTGATCGCTTCGTTTAAAAAACTATCAGTTGCTTCTTTAGAAATTGTATTCTCTCTTGAATAAGCCGAAAAAGATTGTAGTCTTAATCTTTTACTCTCCAGCTTTTGCAAAGTTTTTTGTACATCATTGGTAAAAATATACTGGTTATAAATATGATTACAAGAGAGCAGTTGTCCGATAGGTGATGCAAAGCCAACAGAGAATTTTGTTTTATCTGTTGAATATTTATCATAGTTAATTCTTGATCCACAAAGCGCAGGCAGATGCTCTGCATCAGCCATCGTATAGAGCTGCAAATGATATTCACCAACTTGTACAGTATTCTTAAATTCAATATCTCTTAGTACAGTATCATTGGTTTGAAGGTTTAAATATTTTTGGATCAGTTTAATGAGTTCAGCATCCTTCAATCTTTTTAATTTCATAAAACCACTGTCAGATAATATTCTTTCAAACTGACCTACATGATTTAAAAAATCATGTAAATGTTTAGGCTGCAATACTTCTTCAGGAACAATAGTTCTTTTTATCAGATTAGAAAAAAGTGAGGTTGCGACCTTCCTGTTAGCAGGTTTTTTGGTGAGCATGATATAACACTGATGATCGAGGTAATGGCGTTCATTAAAAAATCGTTCACTGCTTCTTGTCAGAAAACTTTTATCTTCTTTTGTGAAATCTGCAATGTGTTTTGATTCAGAAAACCAATCCTGCTTGTGAAAGACACAGTTCACCGGCAAAACTTTTATCGCTTTTATCCATGCGTGATGAAAGGCTTCATATTCCTGGTCGGAAAGTGTAAATATTTCGGGTAGATCACATTTGAAAGCAATGGTAATATCTCCCTGCTTAGAAAGGATGGCATCATGCTCAACACCATAAACGGGTAATATGTTCGTTAATTCTTTTGTCATTTCTGTAACTGCTTTGTAAGCTTTGCTGCTGAATAATTTTTAATGCACTTTGGAACTCCTTTCCTGGCCATCTTTTTCATCACTCCATATTCACCATACGTCCGGCTTAATTTATAGATGTACATAAAGAGCATTGTCCCGGAGATCCCAATGATGCCAAGGCAGATGAAAGGATTGACACCAGCTATATATAGTATCGCAAATACGATCAGCAGGATCACAAGGCCTCCCCCGAGATACCAGATATACTGCGCCTTCAGCCCCTTAAACTCAATCGGTTTGTTAATTCCTTTATTTATTTGATATACACTGCTCATATTCTTGTTACAAATATCTCATGCCGGAAAGCTGTTCTTTCACACCGCGTTCAGTAGCCGGCAGGATTTTTTTAAAAATTTTTAACCGCTCAGTTATATTCTTAAGCTCTTTTTTTTTTCGGTGTGTCCTTCTTTAGTAATGCCAACTCTTTATTATCCATTTTTATAACAGGTGTTTCTTTTATTTCCTGTTCTTCTTTTTTATCATTTTGCTTCATCTGATTAGCCTGGATTTTAATAGAAATTTCTCTTTCTAATTTTGAAACATCTGATTTAAGCTGGGTCATTTCACCCTCTTTTTCAAATGGTTTTAAAATCAATTGTTGCAGCATGGAAATATTTTGATCCATTTCCTTCAGGCTCTTTTCGTATTTTTCTTTTAAGGGTTCTAC
Source organism: Chitinophagaceae bacterium (assembly GCA_050998315.1). Taxonomy (GTDB): domain Bacteria; phylum Bacteroidota; class Bacteroidia; order Chitinophagales; family Chitinophagaceae; genus Ginsengibacter. The sequence continues at coordinate 14,848 of JBPCQG010000298.1, read as the reverse complement.
CCTGTCAATGGCATTAAGAAAATACCGGGCTGCGAGTTTTGGATTATCAATATTTATAAACCCCTGGTTCCATAAATATTTAATACCGCTTTTGCTCTCTGCGTAAAAAATATTTTTATCTCGGTATGCAAAGGTTCCTTTCTCTTCATAAGCTTCTCTTTGATTTCTGATAAAGAGTTCAAAGCCATAGAGGCTGCCGATCTTCATGATTTCACTTTCTTCCAGCCCCGGTTTCCATGATGCTGTTAAATGAATAAGATGTTTTCCAATTATTTCCGGATCTATAGAATCAATCCCATTTATTTTTATAGGATTTCTTTTAGTTTCATCTTTATCAAATTGGAGTTGGTTTTTATAAAGGATTTCATCTGTTGTTAATTTACCAATTGTCTTTATGGTGCTTTCTTTATCGCCCTGCAGATTTTCCAATTGAAATCTGGAACGGATGCATTCATTATAATGCGCGTTTTTCAGGCTTTCCAAAACGGCAATCTTCTTTTCCATTTTTGATTTTTCCAGTAATGAAGTATCGCCTGAAAGAATAGCGATGTATTCTGAAAAATTCATCCCGCTTTTTTCATCGATGGAGCCTTCATCAATCGTTCTAACATTCAGCTCACAGTTCTTCATCTGGCTGATGAAGGTTTGTTTGTTCTTTAGTAAATTAAATTTGTAATTATCGAGGGATTGCTCAACAGCATAGATGTAATTCTTTACTTTATTATCATAACCTTCTTTCGCTAAAACATTCCCCTGCCGTGCACCACGTCCATCACGCTGTTCAAGTTCTGAAGGCTTCCAGGGAATATCAAGGTGATGCATTGCAACCACGTTCCGCTGAACATTCAAACCGGTGCCTGCTTTTTCTGTACTGCCCAATAAAATTCTTATTTCTCCACTATTCATTTTACGGAACAACTCAGGTTTTTGCCTGTCTGTCCAGTCGTGGATGAAAGTGATATGATGAGCGTGTATATTAAAATCAGCGACTAACTTTTCCTTCAGCGCATCATAAATATTAAATGCATCAGGCTTAGGCGTGCCTATATCACAAAAGATAATTTGAGTTCCTTTTTGTTCGCTACTCTGTTGATACATTTCATTTACTTTTCTTGCACAAACATTGACTTTGTTGTGAGGATGATCCTCATATTTCAACGGATCAATCAAACGCATATCCACCGCCATTTTCTTGGCATAGTTGGTAGCGATCAGCATTCTTCCCTTATCTTCCTCATCCGATAATGGTAGTCTTCCTATCAGTGTGCCATCACCTGTTTTTGCAAACGTTATCAGCTTTACAATAAATTCCTGTTGGTCAGGTGTAGGTGGAATATTGACTAATTGCTCTTCGAGTTCAGGCTTATCAAGGTTGATATGTTTTGCTGTTTTGTAATCGGTAATTTCATTATAGAATAATGCCAGTTCAGGAACTTTAATAAAATGACGGAACCTTTCCTTTGCAATGATTTCATTTGTTACAGAAAATTCAAAGTCAACCGTTTTTCTTGCATACACAGCTGCCCATGCATCAAAGTTTTCAATGCCTTGCCTGCTCATTTCTTTTGGCCGCAGGTATTTAAACAGCAAATACATTTCAGTAAGGCTATTGGAGATGGGAGTGCCGGATAAAAATGTTACACGGAGATCACTGTTGAATTTTTCCTGTAAAGTGCGTACGGCGAAAAGCATGTTGAGAGCCTTTTGGCTTCCTTCCATATTCCCTAAACCTGCAACTCTTTCATGCCTTGTTGTAAAAGTGAGGTTCTTGAATTTATGTGATTCGTCAACAAATAAATGGTCAATACCAAGTTCTTTAAAATTGATGCCTGCATCTTTCTTTTGTTCAATGTTCATTAGTACAACCTGGAGCTTTATGCCTAAATTGTTTTTTCTGATCTCAAGCCCTTTCAGCATACGCCTGGATATTTCACCGCCCATATTTTTCAGCGTGTACAAATCCTTTTCAATATTGTCTAATTCGGTTTGAAAAATTTCTCTTTGAATTTCAGGTGACTGCGGAATTTTTGCAAACTGGTCATGGGTTAAAATGATACAGTCCCAGTTATTATTTTTTATCTCATGGAATAGTCGAAGTCTTTTATGCGGAGTAAAATCATTTTCACCGGGCGCCAGCACCCTTGCATTCGGGTAGGCTTTACGGTAAGTATCGGTGATCTGGTTTACATTCGCTTTTAATGCCAGTATCATTGGTTTATGAACTGTTCCCAGGCGCTTCATTTCGTGCGAGGCAACTACCATAGTTAAAGTCTTACCGAGCCCGACTTCATGATCAATCAACGCACCACGGTTCTGAATGATCCGCCATGCTGAATTTTTTTGAGAGCTATACAAATCATCAATCCCTAACTTGTGCCTGTTTAATCCTGGAAACTGTAAATGGCTTCCGTCATACTCCCGCAGCACATAACAATTGAATGTATTATTATAGAGAGCTTCCAAAAATTTTTTATCTGTGTCCGGTAATTCTTTCAGCCACTCAGTAAAATGATTGCGGACAGATTCGATCTTTTGATGCGCCAGTTGTATAGCTTCATCATCAGGAACCTTTATAGTCTTATCTCCCAGCGTAACTTCATAGGTATAAAAAGGCGAGGTATTCAGCAATGCATATTCCAGCAACCGGGGTCCGTATGTTGTTTTTCCATTCTTAGTTGTTACTGCATATTCCTGGTCGGTTTTTGCATTGGCGCTTTCTGCTTTTACCTTAAATGTATCCAGAGAAGGAAAATATTTTACTTCAGTATCCAACTCGAATAAATTAGTGGCAAACTGGTTGTAATACTCTTTCGGAATCCATCTTTCACCAAGATTAAAATCAAGCAGGTCAAAAGGAATTTTTTCAGGCTGCACTTTTTCCAAAGCTTCGAGGCTTCTCTGTAATTGAATATGATTTGGGTATTGTTCAATCTTCTCTTTTGCAATATTTAATTTGATAACTACATTGCCGCTTAAGAACTGGTCTGACGTTTCCCATGTGTCGTTTGCAGGGTTTACATAAATATGATTTCCTAATGTGCTGATCGCATCCGCTTCAGAAGTACCGGTTGCCGCTGCAATGAATTCAATATCCGCAAAACCTTTATCATTCAGGCTTCTTGCCAAAGCTTCCACAATATTATCCGTATGAAATGCTTCCTGTTTCTGAATCAGCGAATGAGTGAGAATATCTGCTTTGACAAATTGATCACCTTCTTTTCTTTCAAGTGATGCCAGCACAATAAATCCAAATGCCTCATCTTTTAAAATTTTTTGCCTGTTACTATTTAAAATCCCATAGCCATCAACCAATGCATCATACGATTCATTGAGTTGTTTTCTTAACCCAACGTATTCAATATTTTCTTTTGCTTCTTTATCAGCGAGCGCCAGGTAAGTATCTCTTATAAAAGTATATTGATCATAAAATGCAAGGTCTTTTTTATCATACAGCGCCGGTACAAAAAATGTTTGTTTATCATTTATAGAAACAACCCCGACACGGTTATCATGAACCATGAGTGTCCCATCTTTATGATAAGGATTAATATCTGTTATTATATCTGCTCCATTCTTAAAAGAAACATGATACAGTTCTTCTCCCTGGTTATAAAAATCATGGTCAAACTTTTGTAACTTATCAGACAGGTTATTTAATTCATTATGAAAATCTGAAACGTTTAACCAGTTAGCAGGAAAACTTATTTCTTCAACATTTGAGCAGAGTTTATAGATGTAATGTTTAAACGCAATTGATTTTGCAGCCAGCAATACTATTGCTTCCTGCTTAGGCTTATCCTTCGTTTTAATAATGTTTATTATCCGCGCAGATTGTTTCTTCACTGTAGAAATATCTTTAATATTAATGTAAGAGAGTGCACGGTTTATATTTGCAGCAGGGGCAATATCAAAAAGCCCTAATTGTACAGAAGGGCTGTCAGTCCTGTTTTCCGGCATAGGCAGGTAAGTCAGTTGTTTTCCTTTTGCTAATTTCCTTACTGCTGACAGTGCAAAAGATTCTTTCTTAAAATTGCGGCTGATTCCTTCATTGATTGTAATCTTTAATTTTTCACTTATCGCATTAATATCGCCATTTTGCCAGACAGTCTGATGCGCTTTTCCATATTGATCTTTGCCAGCTTTAATTTCATCACCAAGAATTATTTCAGGGTGATTGTTTATAAATTCATTGACCGGGTATGCACCAAATTCATTTTGTAATTCAATTGTGTTTAGTAACATTTGTTCATCAACAGAAAGTGCTGTCTTTGCAGAATTTTCTTGAACAATTAATAAATGACTTGGGGCTTCTGTATTGCCGGTATCCTTCATAAGATTATCAGGCATTACATTCAGGCTGATAAAATCAGCATGTTCAAAAACATATTCTCTGGCAGCTTTGTTAGATGGGCTGTTCAAAAAAGCATCAGTAGTAATAAATGCAAGCAGGCCACCATCTTTAATTTTTTCAAGCCCTTTTGCAAAAAAGTAATTGTGAATTTTACCGGATAAAGCTTCAGCAGTAAATGCAGGGTCATATACTCTGAAATTTCCGAATGGAATATTGCTGATGATCAGATCGCTTAAATTATTTTCTGCATTATCCGTATTTTCAAAACCTTTTACCTTCACAGAAACAGGGATGGGTATCGAACTGCCCAAAGCAGTCAATACCCTTCCCGATAAAATATCTTTTTCAACCGCAGTGATGCTTTCTAAATTTGGAAATGCTTTCGCAGATTCTGTTATAAATATTCCGGCACCGCTGCTGGGTTCATACATGCTCTTCGGTTCGATACCATTTTCCTTCAGAACATTGAATACTGTTTCAGGAACTATTGCAGGTGTATAGAATGCGGTAAGGATGCTGTTCTTAATTGAATCCATCACCTGCTTATACTCTGCTTCAGTAAAATGTTTTTGTAATAATTGATGCAGTTCTGTTATCCGGGGATACAACCTTACATCTTCCTTTGAAGCATTTAATTTTATCCATTCTTCTTCGGAAGTGTTAGGAAATAGTACTGCCTTCAATCCGCCAAAACCTGCATAGCGTTGTAATGCCTGTACCTGTTCATCGGAAAGTGATTCTCCTTTCCATTCCAGCGCTATGCGGATAGCGGCAATATTATCCTGTAATTTTTGTTGACTGTTGTAACTCATGACTCACATTTTCAGGCTCGCTTATTATTTAAATATTCATTGATGGATCCTATGATGGCATATTTCAAAAATCTGTTACCCTCATTTTCTTCATTGAAATGCAGATCATCAAATACAGGCTGGCAATGGTTTACAAGGTTGATGGCTTCAAACCGAAGTGTTCCCGATTCAACAAATTCTTTATAACTGTTTTCAAATTCGTACTCTAGGACACTCTTGATGTAATTGAATTTGGATGGACGCAGATCCTTAGTCAATGCATCCATGCAGCTTTCTTCAGTGATGTATTCAGGCTGCCCTTCCAGTTGTTTCAACAGGGCATCGGCAGTAATTACTTTATTGGTGAGATATTCTGTCACAGCACTTTTTTCTTCCAATGGAAGGAGTATATCAGGATTATTTTCACTGATGTACTGATGAAGTTTATTGATGAAAATTTCTTTCATAGTTATACTCCAAAGAATGATTTGATTACGGTTGCTACTATCACTAAAAAAACACAGCTGCCAAACCATGCGGCCGCAACCTTTCCGGTATCATGGTCACCTGCATTCCATTTCTGGTACACCTTCACAGCACCGATAAGCCCAACGATTGCACCTACTGCATACATCAGGTTAGTGCCCGCAGAAAAATAACTCCGCACTTTTGTATTGGCTTCATTGATACCTGCATTCCCGTCCTGGGCATAGGCTGCGACATTAATAATAAATACCATACAGCTTAGCCATACTCTTTTCATTTTCTTTCTATACATTTTTATAGTTTTATAATGTTAAAAAAACTCCACCCACCTATCTTACCCATAGTTGTTTTAACTCATCTTCTTCAAGGTGAATGGAGCAATTATTTTTACAATGGCGTTCTATGAAGTTGTTTAGCGCAAACCGGAAAGGGGTAGATCCCAACGCATATTTTTCCAGCACCATTTGAAGCGAAAGAATAATTTCTTCCTTCGCATATTTTTTTGCTGCGGCTTCTTCTATGGTTCCTTTTACTTCGTCCTGCAACCGGTAAACAATTCCAAAAATTTCTTCGGATTCATTTATATTTTCAGATTTGCTTTCAGGAACCTTATTTTTATTTAACATGCGCAGGATATCTTTTGCATAAAAAATAAAAAAAAGCCAGGCATAATAAAGGAAAAGAGCAGTGGCAATAAATAATATGTAATCTTTCCAGGTAATATTTGTAAACATTGTCTTACTATTTTTATTCAAATAAAATGTGACCATTCAAATACTGTTGCAAATTACATCGCTGTATAAGCCATTCGGGTGAAGCCAGGTGAACCGAAGGTGAATTCCGGACATTAATAACTATCAATATTGCGGATCATCTTTTGCAAAAAACGCTTTACATTTTCAATTGCTTCATAATCAACTTTATCACTGCACTTTTGCAGGCTTTCTGTACTGAATCCCTTTTGATTTTTATTGGTAAGATGTGAGCCAGTTTTTTCAAAAAGGCTCTTATACGTTTCACCGGCTGCGCCACCTGAATCCAGAAAAGATTTATGCAACAGATAAATTTCAGAACCTTTGAATGGAACATGCACATATATATCCCCTTTCTCCTGTGAAACGGCAGGATTGCTTTCATTCGAATAAGGTTGGTCTAATCCTAAAAATTTTATTTCTTCTTCTATCCAGTGATTGATCTGTTCTTTAAGGGTCGGCATGCCCGATGAATGCAGACAGTTAAGCCTTGTGGGTAATTGATTAAAATTTTTTTGCTCAAACCGTAAAGCAACGATCTTTTCCCTTTTGTTATTTAGCGATTTGACAAGAGAAGTAAGTTTTTCATACAGGTAGGCTATATAATCATCGTCATTATAATTAAAGTAGAACAGCACTTCCTTTATTGAATTTTCTGTGGCAAATGTATCATCTGTCAAAAGCTGATTCATCAGGTCCTTTTGATAGATCAAGTCATTGTAGGTAGTGCCGGTTTTTTTTTTCAAGGCAAAAACTATTGAAGTTATTAATAAGAATATTTCCAACCTCATGAACGGCAGCGGTAGGTGGTTGTACAGCCTTTTTCAATAGTTCAAGCTGCCTGCATAATTCTTTAATAGAGACAATAAGATAAGCCGTTGGAGCTTTCTCATTAAGGTCGAAATAATTACCAAAAAAATCTTCTATAAAATTCAGCATATTTTCAACATGATAGCTGACCGTATCATACAATTGTAAAATTTTATTATTGAGATTTTTTTTCTGGCGATACTCATATAGTTTATCAAGCATGCCTATCAGCACCGCCTGGCTTAGCTTTACATATTGCTGTTTATACTTAACCTTTGGTCTTTCCAAAATACCTTCAAGAAATAATGTCCTGACTCTGTCTTCTTCGTATTTTGATTGTTTGATCAAGCTTTGAAGGGATTCCTCAGGAAGTGATAATAAATTGCCATTGGCTGGGTGCAAGGTCGTATTGATAAAAATGTTCCAGTTTTCCAGTGCGAATGGCATGATAAGTTAGCTATATAAATTAAGGAGTTTCCGCTAACAAAATTGAAGGACTTTTAAAGCAAAACCTATAAGCAATTCATACTATTTTCATACGCATTTATGCGTATTTTTTGATGAATTAGCACATTGTATAGTGAAAATTAAGTCTGCAGCTTGTTTATTAACCCTATTTTATTTGATACGCCAAGTTTTTCAAAAATATTCTGAACATGCTTTGTAACTGTTCTTTTTGAAATAAATAAGGTGTTTCCGATAATTTTATAAGCATGACCTTCGCAAATTAATTTTGTGATATCCAAAAGATCGTGCATTACAGGAGAAAGAGATGAAACATCTTCTGTTGGAATGTTTTTATTATTAGTTTTCTTTTCATAAGCTGCAAAAATATTTCCCCCCCCCGTTAGCAAATGAGTTAATTCTATACGATAATATTTGAAAACTACATACAGATAATATACTACCAGTAGCAGGAAAATAAATATTGAATATTGCTGCCAGGAAATTGTATGTAACATTTGATTTTGTTTTTGACACCACAAATATCAAATGTCTATTGGGAGAAGCCTGTCTTAAAAGTGTAACGGTTTATATGAATTTGGGAATAGAAAATTAATTTTATTATTCTTAGAAAGGAAATAAGATTGAGTGCTTTTTAATAAAAGGAGGTATGCTTTTGTGAAAAAGAAATTATTATGATTTAAATTCAAATAACCTGGAAGGTGCCAGTTCTAGAGCATCCGAAAGTAATAATATCGTGGTCAAAGTAGGATTAATTTTTCCTTTTTCTATTCGATGAATCTGGCTTAATTCTATATCAGCGGCAAAAGCAAGATCTTTCATTGTAAAGTCTTTAGCCTTGCGAAGCTTTCGGATATAAGCACCAAATGCAATCATTCTTTTTTCATCCCTTGTATTATTCACAAGGTGAAAATTGCAGAAAATTCAAAAATAAATGTTAGGCATGTATGCCTAACAATTTTTTTTGGTTACTTTTATCTAAAGCCTTTCAAAATATGAAAAATGTTTATCAGGGTCTCTGGGGAAATTCTGTAACTTTTGATTTTGAGGCAAAAAAAACGGCTCTCCAGGAAGCTGTAAAATGCTTACCGGTAGATCAGCAAATTATTATATACTATCATTTTTATGACAGCCTTTCTATAAAGGAGATAGCACAAAAATTAAATTGTGCTGAAACAACGGTTCATACTAAAATAAAAAAAGCTTTGTACAATTTGCGAAGACAACTTAACCCATCTTATTATAAAAAGGCAATGGAAATTTTATATGGTAAGCTTCCCAACTATATATCTTATTGACCTATCTCTTTTTCCTCAAAAATCCCGGACCATATCCGAAATGCTTTGTGAACGGAAGAGACAAATTGGATCTTTCTCCATAGCCTACCATTTCTGAAATATCCTGTATCAGAAGATCTGTATCCAGTAATAATTGTCTAGCATATTCCATCTTCGCTGCAAGTTTATATTGATAGATTGTTGTACCGAAGATCTGCTTGAAGCATCCTTTAAGTGTGCATTCATTGGTGGCCACTTTTCTTGCAAGTTCTGTTATGGAATAATTCTTACTGAGATCAACTATAATGATCCTTTTTACTTCTATTGTTTTTTCAATATCGGTTGGTGAAAATTTTTCGGGAGCATCCGGATCAATTCCTGATATTCTTTTAAATAGTCTGATCAAAAGCTGTTTCAGGGCAGACTCATAAAAATCACCGGCCAGTGCCGGAATAAAATCACCCTTAATCATATGCTTAATCATTGTGATCATATCCGGGTCAAGTAACTTGGTAAGACCCATTAGGCTGGCGGGCTGCTTTTTAATTACTTTCTGAAGAAAGTCATGTAGTAGCGGAAAATGAGAAGCATAAGGTTCAAGAAAATGAAAGCTGAAATGAATATCAAATGTGTGATAATGCTTACCACCAATAAATTCAACAGTAGTATTTACAAATGGGGTATAACTTAACTCAAACTGTTTCTCAAATAAATTGGCGGCACCTATGCCGTCCCAGTTTACGTCAAAGCGGTTTTCAAAAGGAATATGAAGTTCCAATACAGGAATTTCTGCCCGACCGATAATAGAGGTAGTATGCATTATCAGGTAATTACTATACCAGATATCAAATCCTTCTCCTTTAAAATGATGAAAGAGCATGTTTCCAAAAGAGCCCGTAACCATATTGGTTTCTGCACCGGCTAATTTATACTTAATCAAATCAGGCGGTATTTTCTGTACGATCTCTATTTCGTCGCCTGCTTTCGAAATAATTCTAAATTCCATAAAATTGCGTTTTTCATATTTCTGTTTTCCATATTCAGATAATCATTTATTAAATGCTTCTATAGTTTGCAATTATAACTGAAATATGATATATGAATATGGCTCCTTTATTCTGCAAACCGCAGACAGCTTCCGATAAAATTCTTTATTCAAAATTTTATGATGAGATCAATGGCACGATAGAGTTTAGATCATTGATTCTTAAAAAAGATTTACAAATAATTTATCAGTGGGTAAATATGGACTATACATTGGAATACTGGCAGATGAACGGCCACTTTAGCCAACTCTTTGCCATCTATCAATGTATGGAGCTAAACCCGTATTCTCACTCTTTCATCGGATTATTTAATAACAAAACCATTTGCCAATATGATGTTTACAGTGTGTTTGCGGATGAATTAAAGGAACATATCATGACTTCTCCCGAAGAGTGTGGTTTTCATTTATTAATGTCACCCAACCAACATCAGATCACTGGTCTTACAAAGCATGTTGTTACTTCCTTTCTTGAATATTATTTCTCATTTCCCGAGGCAAAAAAAATGTACGCTGAGCCAGATGTCAACAATCATAAATCAATAACGCTGCTCGAAAAATGCGGTTTTGAAAAGGTGAAAACGGTGCAGATGAGTTATAAGAGCGCACACATTTATTGTTTTAAAATCAACTCATGAGAATACAAGCACTCGATCTTGCAAAGGGGTTTACTGTGTTGATGATTGCACCTATCCATTCGTGTATGCTTTACAGTTTGCCTTACGTGCGCGAAACATTCTTAGGTAATTTTTTTGCATTCATAGCCGAAGGTCCAGGAGCGCAACTTTTTATGACTGCAATGGGAATCTCATTTACTTTTTCAAAACATACTTTTAGGTCGATATCTCAAAGAGCTTTTTTTCTATTAATAATAGGATATGCGTTAAACATTTTCAAGTTTATTATCCCTTTGTGGCTTGGTATATTGCCGAAAGGATTTAGAAATTTGTTACCTGACAGCACACTAAAAATTTTTGTACTCGGTGATATTTTGCAATTTGCATCAATTGCATTGATTGTAATTTTTCTGATTCAGCGCATTATAAGCTATCAAAATATTGCATGGATTCTTGCGGCAATAATTTGTTTAATTTCTCCATTGATGTGGGATATACATAAGAATGATTTTTTTGTTGATTATACATTACAGTTGGTAGGGGGGAAGCCACCTGATATTTATTTCCCCTTATTTCCCTGGCTTGTATATCCTTTAACTGGTTTAGCGATTGGCTATAATCTGCAACAAAGGCCGGACAAACCTATTGATGACTTTAAATATATCGGATGTTTTCTCATAATCGCGGGGCAGTTTTTTGATAATGGAAAAACTATTTCCTTTTATAGGACATACCCTCCATCAACTTTACAACACATAGGAATCGTGCTCATAACCTTTTATGTATGGAATATATTTAGCCGCTATGTTTCTCCAAATTATTTTTTCAGCTTTCTAACATACATGAGCCGTAACATAACACAGATATATTGTATTCAATGGATTTTGGTTTGCTGGATGCTACCTATTTTCGGTTACCAGCAACTGGATTTATTTTCTTCAATAAGTGCAATGGTTATCATAACTGCCTGCACACTTTTCGTTTCTATTTACATAAATTTTTTTAAAGATGGAAAATAAAACCTATGATATTATAGGTATCGGGATTGGGCCTTTTAATTTAGGATTAGCTGCACTAGCAAACTCAATTCCTGTTCTGGATTGCATTTTTATCGATAGGGAGAAAAATTTTAACTGGCATCCCGGATTATTATTAACCAATGCCACTTTACAGGTGCCTTTTTATGCCGACCTTGTTACCCTTGCAGATCCATGCAGCCCCTTTAGTTTCCTTGCGTTTCTAAAAGCGAGAAAAAAACTGTTTCGTTTTGCAATACATGAAAATAATTTTGTAACCCGCAAAGAGTATAATGAATATTGCGGCTGGGTTTGCTCACATTTACCATCATTACATTTCGGTTACAGTTGTGAGTCTATACAGCTTGATGAATCAACACAATTATATTTCGTAAGTGTAAGGGATATTTCAGGTAGGACAGAAATTCTTTCAGCAAAGAATATTGTAATTGGTATTGGCTCTGTACCTAAAATTTCTCCTAGAATAAATATTAATCATCCTGCTGTTTTACACTCAGGAACCTACCTCCATTACAAAAAGTTGTTGTCGAAACTAAAGTCAATAACAATAGTAGGGTCAGGTCAAAGCGCTGCAGAGATTTTTTATGATCTGCTAACAGATTCCGACAAGTCTGTAGAATTGAATTGGTTTACCCGAAGCGATCGCTTTTATCCCATGGAATATTCGAAGCTCAGTCTTGAAATGACTTCTCCGGATTACATTAATTATTTTTATAATCTTCCTTATGATAAAAAAGCAGCCACCCTATCAAAACAAAATTTGCTTTATAAAGGCATTAATTTTTCCCTCATTAATAATATCTATAATGAACTATACATGCGGCAGGATGATAAAAGAATAACAAGGCTGTTGACCAACTGTGACCTCACTTCACTCCATTCTCTATCTGATAAATTGCAAATGAAGTTCACGCACAAAGAAATGAAAAGGTCATTTGACCATTTTACTGATGCGGTTATTCTTGCAACGGGTTACCACCACCCAGTTCCATCATTCTTAGCCCCATTAAAAGATCACATCCTATGGATAGATAATGATAAGTATAGAGTTAACCGGAATTACTCTATAACTAAAAGGGAAGATATATTTGTTCAGAATGCAGAGATGCATACCCACGGTTTTACTACGCCGGACTTGGGTATGGGTCCCTACCGAAATGCGATTATTTTGAACACCATTTTAGGTTATGAACATTTTATATCCGAGGACAAAATCGCTTTTCAAACATTTGGCTTACCATAACGCTTGCCATTAATTTCAAAGAACTTTTCCTTACTTGGTTTTCCAATTTTCTTTACATGATCATAATACATTGCCTTGAAAGAAGCATGGCAACAAGATTATCTGATAACTCATGAACTCACCATCCATATCATTGATCTTTAAAACAATAAAATTTCCCAAATCATAATTATCAATCTTTCTCTGTGATGATGAACATTTCTACTTCGCGTTTTTCGGTTATCAGTTTCATTCCGTAATTTCTCAATGACCTCTTTAAGTCAGGAATATTTTGGAAAAGACCTTCATCCAGTTCCAGTCTTGAATTTTGATTGTAACCTGTTTCATCAAAGACAGGCTGCCCATAAAGTGTACGGTTGAGTGAATAAACAAGCTGGTCTATCGAAATGTATTTCTGCTTTCTGTTTTTTATTTCTCTTGCCGGCATTATATTATTCTTCAATAGCCAATTAAGGGAATCTGTCCTTGTAAGAACAAGACAGTCAACCTGTCTTTTCTCAAACCTCGCATGAAGATTAAAATACCGGTCAAGCCCATTTTGTATTACCTGCTGTCTTTTCTCCGGAGAGGTATTGAGCGGAAGGAGAAGTTCAAAAGAAAATGTGTTTTCCTTCATCCATACGTCGAAGTAATTTGCCGGATTATAAATAAAGCGGTGCCTGTCTTTTACTTCGTAGATAATATGACTCTGCGGAAAATTAAATTCCTTCCTGCTGATCAGGTACAGATCAGCAATAGGATGATTGATAACAGATATCCTGATGGTGTTTGTACTGCTGTCTTTTAATTCTGTAAACCTTGGAGGAACATTCAAAATATTTCCCATGAAAGCAGAATAGGTAAAACCGGCAGGATTATTTCCCGAGTTCTGGATGTTAAGATTGATTAAGGGCTTTTTGTAATCAAAATCTGCAAGATCTTTTTTTACAGGCCAGTCAACTTTGTTACCTGCGAAAACTGTTTCAATGTTTATGGTGTTTACGTATTCTGGATGAGTGATGGCTATTACAACTCCATCTTTAATCCATACTTCATGGGAGATAAAAGTATGCGGGAAGTATTTTGTAAGAAGTGTGTCCTCTCCTATTATGGGAAGTTTTAAACCGGGATGATTTTGTAAAAACTTTTTTACTTTTTCTTTCTTCTCATAGGTAACAAGAAAGATCTGTAATTTATTTCCGAAAACTGGTTGAATAGAATCAAGGTGTGGCAATAGTTTCAGACAACTGCTGCAGTTGCTTGCCATGAAATCTAAAATGACCAATTTATTTTTATGTGCCGAAAGATTGGATTGTAAAGCAGGATAATTATAAATAGAATGTATTTGTATTGCCGGCACTTTATCCCCGACGGAAAGTGGTTTTATTTCCTGGCTGAAAACCTTAAGAGAAAACAATAGTATTCCGGTTAAGCAATATTTGAAGTTCATTACAGATAGATTTTAAATTAAGATTTGTCTTGATACGAAGTACTAAAAACGTATTACGCACAACTTTCCTAAACAGGATTCTTCGGCTTCTTTGCGAATTGTGTTTTGAGCAGGCAGAGTGCTGCACCACGAAGGCGTAATAGTAATTGAAAGTTCTTATAATATTGGAATACGAAGTGGGGAGTGATAGAGATGTTGAGATTGGATTTTTTTTGTTCTACGAGATACGTCAAGATTGCATGCAGTGCACGTTTTGGAACTCCTCTTAGTATATCTTTATCTCTAATGTTCATAATAAGCGTTGCAATTTAATATCATACCGAGTAAAAAGAAATCTCACTTGCTCGCATTATCTCATATTTTGTTGCATCCCCGTAAAGCCAATTACATCTAAAGGTATGTACTCGGTATATCTTGGATCATTTGCCGGCAACTCAGTAATCTTGCCATTCAGCTTCCTCGTAAGTGTTTTAGCAAATCGTGGATCTTTATTCAGCCGGCGCAAATCAAACCAGCGCTGACCTCTGAATACAAGCTCCTTTCTT
>JBPCQG010000234.1:0-3926 GCA_050998315.1 Chitinophagaceae bacterium | reverse complement strand
GTCCATTTATATTTAATTTAAGATGTCTTGTTTTGTAATATGCGATTCAGTTTAGGCTTTATCATTTTTTGTATGAATAATTTTTTTCAATATAAATGTAACAAAAGCCTCTTATTGTTTCAAATGTATTAAAAAAATTTTGAGAATATTTGGGTTTATGTGGTTCGAGATGTGTGTTTTCTTCATGACTTTTTCATATTTGTACGAAACCAGACAAATAAAGTAATATCATTTGTCTTTCTAATTGTTGAAATATATTCTACCATTTAAAAGCTGCCTGATAGGAATGGAAAACACGGCGAAGGTTTTGTGAGTTGGCTTTGCGCCGGATTTGTAATGGATAGCAGGAGCTGAAGATGATAAATGTATTAATGATGACAGCCCAAAATAAACAGCGATAGAAGTTTAAACATCAGCACTTAATTACCGGCATAAATATTTTTTCTCTAATTTCAATACATGTTAGTTAAAACCTATGGCAGCGCTGTTTACGGTGTGGAGGCAATAACAATTACGGTAGAAGTAAATGTAAGCAGCGGCAAATTCACTTCCATTGTGGGGCTTGCGGACAATGCTGTAAAAGAGAGTCTGGAAAGAATGGAAAGCGCCATAAAAACTAACGGCTATCATTTTCCCCGAACAAAAGTAGTTGTAAACCTTGCACCGGCAGATATAAGAAAAAGCGGAACTGCATTCGATCTTCCTATTGCTATTGGTACTTTAGCGGCAAGTGATCAATTTGAAAATGCTGAAAAACTTTCTGAATACGTGATAATGGGTGAGCTTAGTCTTGATGGTTCTGTACGGCCTATTAAAGGTGCATTACCCATTGCCATTCAGGCACGTAAAGAAAATTTTAAAGGACTTATTCTTCCCAAACAAAATGCAAGGGAAGCAGCAATGGTTAACACCCTGAAAGTATATGGTGTTGAACATATAAATGATGTGATCAATTTTTTTATAGATGAGAATTGTTTGCAGCCAACAATTGTAAACACAAGAGAGGAATTTGCTCATGCACAAAGTGATTATGAAATTGACTTTTGTGATGTGAAAGGCCAGGAAAATATTAAAAGAGCTTTGGAGATTGCAGCGGCAGGCGGCCATAATGCAATTTTGATTGGTCCGCCGGGTGCCGGTAAAACAATGCTGGCAAAGCGTTTGCCCACTATACTTCCCCCACTTACTTTGCAGGAAGCTTTGGAAACAACAAAGATCCATAGCGTTGCAGGTAAGCTTCCGGAGAATGCAACTCTCATTTCCAAACGCCCATTTCGTTCTCCTCATCATACTATTTCAGATGCAGGTTTAGTTGGCGGCGGCGGTATTCCTCAGCCAGGAGAAATTTCTTTAGCACATAATGGGGTTTTGTTTTTAGATGAGTTGCCGGAGTTTAAAAGAACTGTTCTTGAAGTTATGCGGCAGCCGATGGAAGAGAGAAAGATAATTATTTCAAGAGCTAAAGTTGCATTGGAATTTCCTGCAAGCTTTATGCTGATAGCTTCTATGAATCCATGCCCATGCGGCTTTTATAACCACCCCGATAAAGAATGTACTTGCCCGCCAGGCGCTGTTCAAAAATATCTTAACAAAATTTCAGGTCCTTTATTAGACAGGATAGATCTGCATGTAGAAGTAACACCTGTTGCTTTCAATGAATTATCATCTAACGATCGATCAGAAAAAAGTGAGAGCATAAGAGAAAGAGTTATTAAAGCCATGGAGCGGCAATCGGAGCGATATAAAAATAATCCCGGAGTTTATTGCAATGCACAAATGAGCAGCAAGATGCTTAAAGAAATTTGTGTGATAACACAGGCGGGTTCCAACCTTTTAAAAGTGGCAATGGAAAAGCTAAATCTTTCTGGAAGAGCCTATGACAGAATTTTAAAAGTAAGTAGAACCATTGCAGACCTTGCCGGCAGTGACGATATAAAAGTTGAACATCTTGCCGAAGCAATTCAATACCGAAGTCTTGACAGGGAAGGATGGGCAGGATGAAATTTGGATGTTTGATGTACGATGTAGGACGTACCATGTAAGAAAATGCAAGTCCATTGAAATCTTCTCATTGTATATTTTGTAAATCAATACTCACAGTTAATAAATATGAACATGCATTTTCGCTTAATTTTACCTAATGAAGTTATTACTCTCGTATTTAAAACCCTATAAGGGGCTAATGGCATTAGCCCTTTTTCTTGCAGCCATCAACCAGGTATTTTCCCTTCTTGATCCATATTTTTTTGGTAAGATGTTCCAGGAGTATGGAGTGCATGCTCATGAAACCGGGTATTACGTTAAAAATGATTTTATAAAAACAGGCGATCGTTCTCAATCAGAATTTGTATGGGGTGTATTGGGTTATTTAGGAATATTGATCAGCGTTGCGATGATCTCAAGAATTGCAAAAGCCTTCCAGGATTATTTTGGAAATGTAGTAGTGCAAAAATTTGGAGCTAAATTATTTACAGACGGATTGCGGCATTCATTAAGGTTGCCTTTCCAGGAATTTGAAGACCAACGTAGTGGTGAAACATTAAGCATTCTTACAAAAGTGCGGACCGATACAGAAAAGTTCATAGTATCATTTATTAATATTTTATTTGGATTATTGGTAGGGGTAATTTTTGTTTCTGTTTACTCTTTTACACTACACTGGTCAATAATGCCTGTGTATTTTGGCGGCATAGTTTTATTATCGCTGCTAACAGGTTTTTTAAGTAAGCGAATTAAAATCATACAAAGAACAATTGTAAAGGAAACCACTTCACTTGCGGGAACTACAACAGAAAGCTTGAGGAATATCGAGTTAGTTAAAAGCCTGGGGTTAACTGACCAGGAAGTAAAAAGGCTAAATAATAATACCTATAAGATTTTAGGACTGGAATTAAAAAAAGTAAAAAGTATAAGAAGCTTAAGTTTTATACAGGGAACGTTTGTAAATGCATTGCGCCAGGTAATAATGTTTATGCTGATGTGGCTGATTTTTGGAAATATTATTTTACCGGGGCAATTACTTACACTTACTTTTTACTCATTTTTTATTTTTGGTCCGTTGCAGGAAATTGGAAATATTATTATTACATATCGCGAAGCAGAAGCATCTTTAAGTAATTTCCATAACCTGATGATTAAAGCGCCGGAACAAAAGCCAGAGTCTCCTCAACATTTTGGCAATATTGAAGAGCTGGAGTTTCAAAATGTGAGATTCAAACATCAAAGCGCTAACCAGCCTGCATTAAGCAATATAAGTTTTGATGTAAAAACGGGGGAAACAATTGCATTCGTAGGACCTTCAGGATCAGGAAAAACAACTTTAGTAAAATTATTGGTAGGATTGTATCGTCCTTTAGAAGGAAAAATCTTATACAATAACATTGATGGAAATAATATTGATTTTGATACCCTTCGTACACAAATTGGTTTCGTAACACAGGATACACAACTCTTTGCAGGCACTATAAAAGAAAACATGTTATTTGTAAATCCTGCGGCTACAGATGAAGAAGTTTTGGATGCACTCAATAAAGCATCGTGTAATAATCTATTAGCAAGAGCAGATAATGGACTCAATACATTAATTGGGGAAGGCGGTATAAAAGTATCAGGCGGGGAAAAACAAAGACTTTCCATTGCAAGGGCATTGCTTCGTCATCCTCATTTATTAATTTTTGATGAAGCAACTTCATCGTTAGACTCTTTAACAGAGGAAGAAATTACTAATACGATAAAAGAAGTCTCATCACAACAGCAACAAATAACCATTTTAATTGCACATCGTCTTAGCACAATTATGCATGCTGACAGAATTTATGTTTTAGAAAAAGGCGATGTTGTAGAAACAGGTACGCATGAAAATTTAATATCTCAAATGGGATTGTATTATGCAATGTGGAGGCAACAGATTGGTGAGCGAAAGAAGA
>JBPCQG010000213.1:0-9866 GCA_050998315.1 Chitinophagaceae bacterium | reverse complement strand
GAACGCCGTTCGGACGGGGATAGTATAAGAGTTTCCGAAGCTCCAGATCCAGGTTCGATTCCTGACGAGGCCACTAGCTTTTTAAAGGATAGCGTAAAAACCCATTCAATAATTCATTAAATCAATCAACTTTATTTTCGCTAAATTTTTTTGCTTTGTAATAAATAATATCTTTAAAACCTTAAAACAAACTAATATTAAAATGAAGCACTATTTTAAAGCTTCCTTTCTGCTGTTTTTATTTGCAATTGCAAACAATACACAAGATGCAAGAGCTCAACAAACACCCGAATCGTTGGGATGGAAATTAGGAACTCAGGCATATTCGTTCAAGATGTTTACATTAGAAGAGGCGCTGAATAAAGCAGATAGTATTGGAATAAAATATGTAGAAGGATTTCCGGCGCAAAAAATTGGAGCCGGGATAGAGGGTACAATGGATTATCACATGACAGCCTCTAAAAGAGATTCAGTTTTACAATTGCTTAAAAAGAAAGGTATTTCAATTGTATCTTATGGAGTAGTAACACCAAATACTGACCATGATTGGAAACAATTATTTGAATTTGCAAAAGGTATGGGACTAAAGCAATTTGTATCTGAACCCGATCCTAAATTTGTTCCATTGGTTTCTAAACTGGCCGATGAATACGAAGTGAATGTTGCCTTTCATAATCACCCAAGACCTTCGCGTTACTGGAGCCCCGATACTTTAATTAAATACACTGCCGGCTACAGTAAGAGGTTAGGTTCGTGTGCAGATATAGGGCATTGGGTGCGTTCAGGTCTGGACCCCATCCAAATGATGAAAAAATTGCAGGGCCGAATATTTGAATTGCATATGAAAGATCTGCATGAAAAGCCAAGTGCCGAATACACTGCTTTTCAGATGAGCAGACCTGCACCAGGAC
The DNA here is from genome assembly GCA_050998315.1 of Chitinophagaceae bacterium. Lineage (GTDB taxonomy): Bacteria > Bacteroidota > Bacteroidia > Chitinophagales > Chitinophagaceae > Ginsengibacter. Next base: position 8,955 of record JBPCQG010000213.1, on the reverse strand, counting down.
AAGGTCAGCCGGCTCAGGGAGCCAGTCGACCGCAACCTCCTGTCGGGCCTCATGATGTGCCCTGGGGCACTGGCATATCAAACATTAAGGCAGTTTTGGAAGAATTGAAAAGACAAGGATTTAAAGGTCCGATTTTCGCGGAGTATGAATATAACTGGATGAACAATGCACCCGAAATAGCGCAAAGCATAAAGTATGTAAGAGAGGTAGTAAAGAATATGAAATAGTTTTTTGATTTCAAAAAATTTTAAGGGAGGAGAAAATTATTTTTTTCCTCCTTTTCTTATAGAGTTTTTTATAGAGTTGCCCAATTATTCTTCATTACCTCAACACTTTTTATAAAACACTTGAAATGAAAAATATAATAGTTTGTTGCACTTTCCTTTTAGGAATTTGTTTTCCTGCTTTATTATCAGCGCAGGAGCCGAAAGAAATTTTACTTTGGCCCAAGGGCGCTCCTGGTTCAGAAGGTAAAACCGGAGCTGAAAAAGTAAGAATTAATGCTACAGGCGATCACCTGATATCCAATGTTCATAAGCCTTCTATCACTCCATATATTCCCGCAAAAAATGAAAGTGGGGTAGCAGTTATCATAGCTCCGGGTGGTGGCCATCAGGATCTCTGGATAGATCATGAAGGTTATAATCCTGCCCATTGGTTCAGCGAAAAAGGGATTGCCGCATTTATTTTACAATGTCGTTTAGCACGTGATACAAATTCAACCTACACTATTGATAAAGATGAACTTGCTGATATACAGAGAGCAATTAGGATGGTGCGGAGCCGTGCAAAAGAATGGCATATAGATACTGCTAAAATTGGAGTAATGGGTTTTTCTGCAGGCGGAGAAGTTGCAGCTTTGTCAGCAATGAGATTTGATGATGGGATAAAAACTAGTAACGACAAAATTGACCATGAAAGCTCGTACCCTAATTTCCAGGCATTGATCTATCCGGGTGGAGCAAAAAGATTTGAAGTCGTAAAAAATGCTCCGCCTCTTTTTCTTGCAGGTGGCTTTAAAGACGTGCCTGCGATAGCAGAAGGCATGGCAAATGTTTATCTTAAATATAAACAGGCTGGAGTACCTGCCGAGATTCATATTTATTCAGGTGCCGGTCATGGTTTTGGAATAAGCAAAACCAACAAGGGGGCAGTTTCTCATTGGCCTGAACGGTTTATGGAATGGCTTGTTGATTTAGGTATGATGAAGTAAGGATAATTCTAACTATAGGAGCAAACGTGAAGACATACAAATCAACTCCTGTATTTAAAGGTTTTAATTCCTTCAAGATCAAATTCCCCACTGTTAATAGTTTTAAAATGTACCTTAACTTTTACATCGTTGTTTGTCTGTAATTGAAAATTTGCGGTGGTCATGTTTGTTATTCCTCCTGCAAATGTATTATTGCCTTTGTAAGAAAGTCCTTCACGAATTTGACTATTCCATTTCAGAAATAAAAGGTCATCTTTTCTAAAAAATTCCATAACTGATTTGTCATTCATTTTGTATACACCGATAAGTTTTTCAAAAACGCTGTTGTCAGGTTTAAACTCTTTTGCCATTACAATATCAAAATAAACGGCTTCTTCATTTCTACTGTTCCTTGTTATTTTTAATATACGCTTGGTAGCGTTTGGGGACGCAGCTCCAATATCTTTTTCCAAGTAAGGATCTCCCTCCAAATAAATCTGTGTAATAAGATCCTGTTGCCCTTCTCCTGAAATAAGCAAATGGATGTGTGCTGGTCGCCAAATGTCAGAATTTTCACCGGCTGGGTAAGGAATGGGATGCATACAAATAAAATGATATTTCCCGTCAACTCCGGTTTTGTGTGTACCTCTATATTTGAATTCATCAGAGATATTATCATACAATTTATTTTCGTCGCATTGCCATATTTCTATAAGAGAATTTTTAAAAGGCGTTTTTCCATCTTCTTTGAACACGGTTCCAGAAACATGGAATATTTTGCCTGAATACCCTTGTGGATTTATATTGCTTCTAACAGGTGCTCCCGGTCTAAAAAATGGTCCCAGAATATCGGTTGTGGTTGATGTATCACCGATAAATCTGTCTTTACTCCAGGTTACATTACCAAAAACACCAACTCCAATAGCAATCATACTAGTTTCTTTAATGAATTTTCTACGTTGCATAAGTGTTGTTTTAAATAAAAAAAAATAGTTTCTACGTCAAATGTGTTTGTGTCGTGCTATGACTTTCACCAAGCATGACTCACAATGAACATGTATGCTAGACTTTTGAGAGCATATGATTTTGAAAACATTGAACGGTCTCATGATGTTGGAATTGATTGTTATCCTACTCATAAATAATTAAATCAATTTATCCAATGTGATCGGTAACTCACGAATTCTTTTTCCTGTTGCATGAAACACCGCATTGGCAACGGCCGGTGCAAAACCAACAATGCCAACTTCTCCCATCCCCTTTACACCAATAGGATTTAGGATGGGATCGGGTTTATTCACAAATAAAGCCTCTATGTGCGGTACATCCGCCTGTACCGGCACATGATAATCAGCGAAATTATTATTTATCCATTTTCCATACCTGTTATCAAGTACGCCTTCTTCCATTAATGCCATACCAATGCCTCCAACCACAGCGCCGATCATCTGGCTCTCTGCAGTTTTCTTACTTATAATTTTTCCTGCGTCCACTGCAGCAACAGCTTTGTCAATCTTTATAACACCTGTTGCAGGATGCACCAGTATTTTTATAAAATGAGCAGAATATGAAAAGGCAATGTAATCCTTCATCCTATCATCGGGCTTCGATTCATGTGTTACCTCAAGCTGATTTAAATTCTGTTGTTTTAATACGTCCGTGTACAAGATCCTTTTTGTTCTGTCGGAGGTTAACATCATATATCCATTTTCAAAAACAAGATCTTCTGGTTTTACTGAATGGATCTTGGTCGTATGAAATACCGGGTTTTCTTTTACTAATTCCACCAACTTTTTTTTCAGTTCTATACAGGCATCATGCACGGCTGAACCTAAGGTAGCGGTAGTATTTGAACCACCTTGTGTAGGGCCCGGAGGCAATGATGAATCACCCAATTCAAAGCTTATCTTATTTGTTGGAACACCCATCATATCAGATGCGATCTTTGTCATGGAAGTAGATGTTCCGGGGCCGCTGTCACTAACTGCACTTTGAACGATCAGTGTACCATCGGCAAAAATTCTTGCCAGCACCTGCCCAGTGCCACGATTGGCGCCGAACACACCGGTTGCCATTCCATAGCCCACCATCCATTCACCCCGTCCGAACGGGTCATCCGGGCGGGCTTCTTTCATTGAACCGGGCTTTGGATCACGATCCTTCCATCCAATTTTGTCAGCACCTAACTGGTAGGCTTCCTTTAAAAACTTACTTGAGTAAGGTTTATTGCTTTGCGGATCTTTCTCAGCATAATTACGTAAACGCAGTTCGATTGGGTCTATATTCAGAGCATAAGAAAGTTCGTCAAGTGCACATTCAAGTCCAAAAGCTCCTGTTGCCGGACCAGGACCCCGCATTGGTGCCGGTGTGCCTATATTGAAGGGATATACCTGGTAATGTGTAACCACATTAGGACAGGCATACATTATCCTTGAAAAATTTACTGTGCCCTCATTAAATTCTTCAAACATAGAAGTGATCGAATCAGCACTGTGTGAAATGCCAACAAGCTTTCCATCTGCAGTGGCACCTAATGCTATTTTTTGAAGAGTATATGGCCGGTACCCAACCATAAGAAACATTTGGTTCCTGGTAAGCATTAACTTGAGCGGCCTGCCTGTTTTTTTTGCGCCCATCAATGCAGCGATTGCATGGGGCCATGTTTTTAAAGCGCTTCCAAATCCACCACCAACAAAAGGTGCATATACCTGTACATTTTCTTCCTTTAATTTGAAGGCCGTCATTATGTTTCGTTGGGTGGATTTAACCCCCTGCGTTTTCTCATACACAGTTACCTTATCATCGCCATCCCATTTAACAGTGATGGCATGCAATTCCATAGGATTATGCACTTCAATGGGTAAGGTATATTCCGCCTCTATTTTTACTGGGGCACTTTTATAAGCATCCGCATCACCACGGATGTAATCTTTATACCGTGTGCCTTCCAATGCTTTAACCGATTTGCCGGCTTCGGTAAAATCAGTTTGATGTGGTTCTTTTTTATATTGTGCTTTCACCAATGAAGCTGCGTATACTGCTCTTTCAAAAGTATCGGCAATTACTAACGCAATGGGTTGCCCGTCATAATAAATTGCCGGACTATCAAATAATTGGAGGCTCTTTCCGCCTACTGGCCCCTTTGCATTAACACCTAGCTCAAATCCCGGAACGCCAGGTGAATTAAGATGAGTAATTACTGCAAGCACACCTGGCGCTTTTTCGGCACCCTTTGTGTCCATTGCTGTAATGGTGCCCTTGGCAATGGTACTTCCAGCTAACACGCCATAAGTAATATTAGCAATTTCATGCTCAGCAGCATATTTGGCTTTACCAGTCACAACAGCTTTGCCGGTTACTCTATCATTATCGTCTGTAAAAAATCCCATAAATATTGTTTTATGATAATCCTGAAACTGTTTTTAATGTTTTTCGCCGATGTTGGGTATTTTACCAATATCCATCGCTAAGATAAATGCTTATTAGAGAACTAACTATTCAAGTGAGTGACACAACGAATGTTTAATTGAAATACGAATGCCGGTCAACAAAAATATTATATCAACTTATCCGCTGTGATCGGTAACTCACGAATTCTTTTTCCTGTTGCATGATATACTGCGTTGGAAACCGCCGCCGCAAAACCTACCAAACCTACTTCACCTATGCCTTTAGAACCCATTGGGTTGAGGATAGGATCGGACTTATTTACAAAGAGTACTTCAATATGCGGCACATCGGCCTGTACAGGCACATGATAATCAGCAAAATTATTATTTATCCATTTACCATAGCGATGGTCTATCACCCCTTCTTCCATTAACGACATGCCAATGCCACCAACTACAGCGCCAATGATCTGGCTTTCTGCAGTTTTATCATTCACTATTTTTCCGGCATCAACTGCTGAAACTATTTGCTTAATTTTTATAACGCCTGTAGCCGGATGGACCATCAACTTTACAAAATGTACCGCATAAGAAAAAGCTGAATACTTATTCATCACATCATTGCTTTTCGACTCTTCTAATATTTCAATTTTTTGCAACCCTGCATTTTTTAATATTTCTGTATATGGTATTTTTCTTGCAGGTTCAGTCGCTAAACTTACATAGCCATTTTCAAAAAGCAGGTCTTCTAATTTTGGAATATGAATTTTATCTGTATGAAAAATTGAATTGTCTTTAACTAATTCCGTCAGCTTTTTTTTCATACTCGTACATACATTATGTACGGCAGTGCCTAATGTGGAAGTAGTGCCGGAGCCACCCTGAAAACCACCGGGAGGAAGATTGGAATCCCCCATTTCAAATTTTATATTCTTTGGCGGTAAACCAAATATATCAGAAGCAAGTTTTGTCATAGTAGTAGAGGTACCTGCCCCCATATCTGATACACCGCTTTGCAGCACCAATGAACCATCAGCAGAGAATCTTGCTGCAACCTTTGACTCTCCTCTCCAGGCAACGAATATTCCTGTTCCGGTACCATAACCAATTAACCAATCACCATCCGTCATTGATCGGGGCTGCATATTTCTCTCCTGCCATTTTATTTTTTCAGCACCTAACTGGTATGCTTCTTTTAAAAATTTACTTGAATAAGGTTTATTATTCTCTAAATCTGTATCCGCATAATTGCGTAAACGAAATTCTATCGGATCAAGATTCAGTGCATAAGCCATTTCATCCATAGCCGATTCCAGTGCAAAAGCTCCTGTAGTTTCTCCTGGCCCACGCATCCAGGTAGGCTGGCTAAAATCTAAAGGATAAACTTTGTATCGTGTGGTTACATTAGGGCATACATACAATGATCTGGATGCATTTACAATACCTTCAGTAAATACCTGGTACGATGCAGTCATCGCGGTAGCCTCATGATTAATGGCAGTAAGTTTACCATCTTTTCCGGCACCCAGGCTTATCTTTTGTATTGCCTGTGGCCGGTATCCAATCTGGGTAAACATTTGTTCCCGGGTTAGCATAAGCTTTAAAGGTTTGCCAACTTTTTTTGCACCAATCATTGCAGCAACTGCAAAAGGCCAAGTATTAAAAGCAGAGCCAAATGCACCCCCTATGTATTGAGAAATAACACGGACATTTTTTTCCGGTAAGTCAAATAACTTCATAATGTCCTGTTGGGCATTTTTTATGCCTTGCGCTTTTTCATATACAGTAATTTTATCCTGCCCTTCCCACACAACAGTGATAGCATGAAGTTCCATCGGATTATGCACTTCCAGGGGTGTGGCATAATTTGCCTCTATTTTTACTTCACTTTTATTCCAGGCATCCGCTTCCCCCCTGAGATAATCTTTAAAGGCATTCCCTTCTAAGGTTGAAGCATTTTTTAGTTCTGCAGATAATTCTGTATGATGTTCTTCTTTTTTATATTGAGCCTTTACTAATGATGCTGCATAAACAGCTCTTTCAAAAGTATCAGCAATTACCAATGCTATCGGCTGGCCATTAAAGCGGATGATATTATCAGTGAAAACCCTGTATCCTTTTTTACTCTCAGGCTGTTTTGCTATGTCAGCGGCAGTTTTTTGATAACCAGGTAATACCGGTACATTCAGATGTGTGATAACACTTAATACACCAGGGGCTCTTTCAGCTCCGCCGGTATCCATAGCAGTGATGGTACCTTTAGCAATAGTGCTGCCAACCAATACTGCATAACAAAGGCCCTGCAAATCATATTCGGCTGAATATTTTGCAGTGCCTGTAACTTTAGCCATACCATCTACCCGGTCTATCCCGCCATTAAGAGTTTTATTATGTGAATGTTTTCCCATATAGAATTTACTAGATCCCCGAAACCTGTTTTAATGTTTCCACAATTGTATTTGGGCCAAGTTTTAATTTAAAATTATTATAACCATAACCCTTTGCATCTTTCATTGCAATGTTAGCAGCCTCTCTAAAATTTTCTGTTGTTGCAGCTTTCCCTTTTAAAAAATTTTCTGCTGATATTAATCTCCACGGCTTATGGGCTACACCACCCATTGCAAGCCTTGCATTTCGGATCGTGCTTCCATTCATATCCAATGCTGCAGCAACAGAAATTAATGCAAAAGCATAAGAAGCACGGTCACGAATTTTTAGATACAAAGCATTTTTTGAAAATGCTTCATTGTCCGGGACTTCAATCGCTGTTATCATTTCACCCCTTTGCAGGTTGTTATCTTTTTCCGGAGTATTTCCGGGCAGACGATGAAAATCTCCAAATGGTATTCTGCGATCACCTTTGCTGCTACTTATTATAACTGTTGCTTCCAAAGCGGTTAATGCAACACACATATCGCTTGGATGCACAGCAATGCATTTATCCGAAGCGCCAAAAATTGCATGCATACGGTTATATCCTTTTAAAGCTCCGCATCCGCTTCCCGGTTGCCTTTTATTGCATGGCATTGTTGTATCATAAAAATAAGTGCATCGTGTGCGCTGCATCATATTACCACCAACGGTAGCCATGTTACGCAACTGGGGAGAAGCGCCTGCTTTTAATGCCTGTGAAAGCAATGGGAGTTTTTTAATGATGAGTTCATGTTCTGCTACATCACTGTTTAGTGCCAATGCCCCGATCCGGATAAACCCTTTCCCCTGTTCAACATTTTTTAAGGGGAGGTTATTAATATCAATTAATTTTTGAGGAGCAGTAACACCTCTTTTCATCAGGTCAACAAGGTTAGTTCCTCCTGCAATAAATTGCGAGGTAGCATCTTTGTTCAATGCTTCGATGGCGGCTTTTTGTGTTGAGGGTCTTACATAATCAAAGTTGATCATAACGTTCCTCCTTTTTGTTTTACTTCCATTATAGCATCTACAATATTTGGATAAGCGCCGCAACGGCAAATGTTACCACTCATATATTGGCGAATATCATCTTCACTATTTGCATGACCTTCCTTAACACATGCTACAGCCGACATGATTTGCCCGGGAGTACAATATCCACACTGAAATCCATCATGTTTTATAAATGCCTGCTGCATAGGATGAAGTTTATCTCCGTCTGCCAAACCTTCTATTGTTGTAACTTTTTTCCCATTCTGCATTACTGCTAAACTTAAACACGATAAAACTCTTTTACCATTTACATGCACAGTGCATGCACCACATTGTCCATAGTCACAACCTTTTTTTGAACCCGTGAGATGCAATTGTTCACGCAACAGATCCAGAAGCGTAACCCGTGGTTCTACATTGAGTTCATGTTGTATTCCATTCACTTCAATTTTTAAAGATTGTTTTTCGAAAAGTTCAGAGGCTTTCTCATCTAAATTATTTCCTGCCGCATTTATTAAAGAGGGCGGCGCTAATGCAAGGGCTGTTATAGCCGATGATTGTTTTAAAAATTTTCTTCGCGCATAATGTAAAGATGTTTTATCATCCTTAGTGCAAAAATTTTCCTCAGCCATATATCTGGGTTTTATTAAAAATTAAATTTCGTATTATTTATTACGTTAATCAAAAAAATAATTGGGTAGCTATTATAACGGATTTATAAAACTAAGGCTTGGTTATAGTCATCACTGGTATCTATATCCTTTAAAATATTTGCAGTATTCATTTCCACATTATAAACATTTTGTTTATTTGATAAAATTATTTCTTTACAACCTTCCGTATTGCTTTGTTTCAATATTTCATTTTTATAGAAAGATGAAAAAATTACCGGGTTACCCTTTTTATTTTTATATGTTGCAACACAAATACAAGCTTCATTCGATTGTCTGTTGTTTTCAAAAGAAGTTC
>JBPCQG010000209.1:0-6673 GCA_050998315.1 Chitinophagaceae bacterium | reverse complement strand
GAAAACAGATTGAAAAAAAGGGAGAAACCCCGTAGGGGTGATATTTTTTATATATCGCTCCTACGGAGTTTTTTTTATAAATAATTACATATCCTACTAATATTATCGCCTCTATGAGGCTAAGCATAGCAGAACAAATTATTTAGTTATATATTGTCAATATAGTTCAAAAGCAGAAGATTAATGTTGCTGAAGTGAGAAAAATTTGCTATTATAAAAGAAAGCAAATCATATGAATAAAGAAATTTTTACTAAAGAATATTACAATACTCGTACTACAAATGAGTTTAGAAATTATAGTACAATTTATACCCTTGATGACATCTTTTGTTTAGAAGATTTAATAAAGTACAAGTTTGGTACAGGAGCTGGTTTTGGAATGTTTTATCGAGGAGAGGGGGACTGTACTTGGGATATTACTTCTAATATTAATCGGAACTTGGCTGAAAATATTTCCGGTTTTGAAGTACAAAAAGCAGAAGAAAGACTTCTAAATACTTTTTTAGGTAAATTATTTTTAAAGAATTCCATAGATATTCTTCTAAACAGGCTAGATACAGGTAATCCGAATTTGGACAACTGGTATAAGCTCACTCAGGCTCAGCATGGTCGTTTAAAAACCACACTTATAGATTTCACTAACAGTATTCGTCTTGCTTGTTATTTTGCAGTAGAGGACATTGAGCATGATGAACAAGATGGTCAGGTATGGCTACTGGTAGATTTTAAGCGGAAACTGATAACATACGATTCTGAAATAATGAGATATAATCCTTTCAATTTGGAAGATGACTTACTGATTGCTCCATCTATAATAAGTGATGAAATTCTAAAAAAGCTTTTTCATCATAATAATTCTATGCAACATGGTCTGTTTGTAAAACAAAAATCAATAAATTGCCACTTACCATTAATTCATAATAAAGACTTTAGTGAGTGTCTATACAGGTTTATAATTCCGGCATCAGAGAAAGCTAAGCTTAGAAAAGAACTTCATTCTTATTTTCCGAAGGGAGTTTATAATGAGGCAGACAAAACAATAACTAATGCAGTTGAGGAATGTAACAATTTATTACCTAAGTTGATTAAATCTTAATAGTGTCTGAGACAAATAATTCTTTAATACATACAGCTTCTAAAAATCTTGCACATGTAAACCGTTTTTTATCTATAACAGATAAATTGATTTTAGAAAGTGCTGAAAATTATTACATCCGGGGCAATAATAGACGATTAAGTATATTAGGATATTATGATAATGAAAAAAAGGAAAAGTTAACTTATGCCATCAACTATTATACAAAAGCTATCGAATTGCATCCCAACTTTATCGAAGCCTTGTATTGGCGAGGATATTCAAAAAGATGGTTTGCTGATATTACCTTGGATAAGCTTCCACATTTAGAAGGTCATAAATCAAGCATTGATTTAAAAATTATTATTGTGCATTATGCTGATGCCCTCAAAGATTACGATGCCGTAATTAATTTAAATTCTAATCATGAGGATGCACTTCAGGATCGCTCAAGTTTAAAAAATTTTATTCACGATTTTAGCGGAGCATTGGATGATTGCAACAGACTACTTTTACTTAAGCCTAATTCCGGAAAAGCTTTTGCTTTAAGAGGTGAAATAAAATTTTATGCCAGCGACTATATCGGCGTAATCGAAGATGGTGAAAGAGCTCTATTGCTTGATCCTGATATAAGTCCAATTGATTTATTTATTGATGCAGCAAAAAGCAGATTAAAGAAACAGCAAAAGACAAATTGAATAATATATTACCTTGAATGGAAACAGAAGCCGTTTTTGAAAATATAGCGGAGCGCATTACTTCAGAAATCAGAAAGGCACAAAAGTCTATAATCATTGCTGTAGCATGGTTTACCAATAAAAAACTTTTTAATGAAGTACTTGAAAAGGCTAAAAATGGTTGTAGTGTTTCTTTGATTATTTCTAATGACCAGATTAACACAAACTCACAAAACAATTTTGATTTACTAAAAAGATATAATTCTAAATGCTATAAAATAGGGAATGGCGATACAGAATTAATGCATAACAAATTTTGCATAATTGATTTTAATACAGTTATTACTGGTTCTTACAATTGGAGTTATAAAGCCGAAAATAATTTTGAAAATATAATTGTTAATTACAACGATACTGCATTGGCAGAGCAATTTATTTCAGAGTTTAACCAAATAAGAAGACGGTATTATCCCGATGAACTTAAAAAAGAAAATATTTTTCCTATTGACAAAATAATTAGACGGTTAGAGATATTAAAAAACTACATTATACTGGAAGATATTGATGAATTAAAAAAAGAAATAATCAAGCTTTTAGAGTATAGTTTTAATGGAGATATTAACGAAATCATTAGTGATATTCAAAGTGAGGAATTTACATCTGCAATAAACAAAATTCAAAATTTTATTTCTCAAAATCAGCAGGTTGCGATTTGGAATGACACTGAAATTGCTGCGTTGAAACTAGAAATAAAAAATTTAGAAAATCAACTTAATGCGTTTGATAATGAAAAAATAGAGCTTGAAAAATTACTTTCTGATTTTCAACACAGACATACTATTGAATTGGGAAATATCATTTTGGAAATCTTAAACCTTAGAAAAGTAAAATTTAAAACTAATAAAATAAAGTATGATGAGGCAGAAATGGACGAGAAGCAATATAGACAGCAGGTTGAATCAGAAAAAGAAAAACATCAATTCGAATTAATAGAGGAAGAAAAAATTGAACTGAAGAAGAATTTTAGAAAAGCTACTTTCTTATGCCATCCGGACAAAGTAAATGATGAATTTAAAGATGCTGCTGAAAAGATATTTATTCAATTAAGATCATGTTATGAAATGAATGATTTAAAAAAGGTGAATGAAATATTGCGAGACTTAGAAAAAGGAAACTTTTTTAAATCTAAGTCAGATACAGTTTCAGAAAAGGACAAGTTAAAAGTTGCAATAGCAAAATTACGTCAACAGGTTAAAAGATTGGAAAACGAAATTATAGCAACCAAAGAAAGTGAAGCATATAAAACCATTATCTCAATAGACGACTGGGATATTTACTTCAGCAGTATAAAAGAGAAACTGGAAAGGGAGTTACAAGAATTACAAATAGAGATAGAAGCTTAAATTGCGAAGGTGATTAAATGTAATATGTAATATTAAAAGTTCTCTATTCCATTTGACATCGCTATGCAGTTATAACAGAACAAAGGTTTATCTCTTCTGAATTGCCCGGCGCATTCACATAAAATTTCAAGAGAATCTTCTGTATTATTAATGTCAGCCATTTTTAAACTTCCACATTTTTGGCATTGATGCTGGTATTGATATTTTATTATATCCGTTGGCTCAACTTTAAATTGCATTTTATTATATCCTTTATAATGCGTTACCACTTTACATTTTTGGCATTTTATGTTGGCTCCGAAAGGTCCTATTTGATTAAAGTAAAAAACTGTAGAAATCTCCTCAACGTCATGCACAAAACCAAATAGATCAATCAACCTTGGTTTTTCAGTCATAGTTTTTTTATCGGGTTCTACTGTTTTATAGATTAATTGTAAATATTTAACTTCATCACCAAATTCCTCCATTATCTCTTCCTTGTCAAAATCATCAATTTCTTTATCAGTTATACAGGCATACAAATTATGGAATGGCGGATATAGCTTGTTGTCAGTACGATAACTTGCACTCCAGACTGAAGAGAATGCTGTATTTTTTGAAAGAAAATAAGACCAATATAACAGCATTAAGGCTTCTGGCGCAATTATATCATCTTTTGCATTTATTCTACTAAAAATATGTTCATTCAATACATTTGGATTATGAATTAATGCTGCTATATATTTTTTATAGAAAGGTGTCATCAAAAGATGTAAACTATTTTTTCTAATATCAACAACAAGTTACAACTTTACATAAATCGCTTATATGGAAACCTTAACTCATCTTAAAACTTCTGCAGATTTTGTAAAGAAAGACAACAAAACTTACTCTCAATTAGTCATTGACAAATTTACTGAAGCCTGCATGCATTTAGATGCTTCAATTTTTGAGCCTTACATGAATGAAGATGATGTATTTGAAGATTTGGAAAAATATAAGTTTTTAGTTGAATTGAAAGACCTGTTTGATTATAGCCAATTTAAGACAGATTATAATTTCAGTGTAAACCTAACTAATAAGAAATGTAAGGGTTGCCAAAAAGGAAAACCTGTACTGAATTTTGAGGTTGTGTTTGCAGGAACTAAATTGCCAGTTGGTGAATTTGGATTTTTGATTGATGGGGAAGATGGTATTTTAAAAGATATTTACCGTTGTAATTTGTATAAAGAGAATCAGGGATTTTGGTGGAAGCATAAAGCATTTCCCACAAAATTTATATCTAAAAAAAGATTTTAATTATTGATTATCTCTCTTTTCAGTAGGGTTAATTATTTTACTTAAATTTCTTAAAAGCAATTTCGTTTATTGGATATAGAGAGAATAAAAATTCTTTACCAAATCTATTCAAAGTATTACCACCTAAAACTAAAAGTTCAGTTGATTTGGGTGCTCCAACCAGTTGTGACGGTAAATTCAGTGGAATTTTACAATATTTTTTTACCAGCTTCAATGCTTCTTTAAATAAAAAATCTTCTGCCCAAAAATGGGAGTTAAACCAATAAATGAATTGCCTGCCGTACAAACCGCGGGGAGAAAAAAACTGTATGCCTCTTTCCTTCATTTTTTGGATGGGATCCCAGAAAATTGCTTTGAAATTATTTACTTCATCTTTGGAGTATTCAATGTTAAGTAATTCATCCAACCGGTCTTTGTTTAACGGGAATGTCCAATATGGTTCATTGCCTATTATATCTGTAAGATGCAGAAATACCGACTTTTGTTTTTTTGCTTCGTTATTGATATAAGTTTCTTCCATTTATAATTTGGCAGTTTCCGTGAATTTAATTTTTGTAAAGCTAAATATATTTTTGACTTTACTTTTACAACCTCTCCAGTAACTCAATTACCTTCTCCCTTTTTAAAATTAAATAGCCAAGCCTGTCGTTACTGATGTCATCTTTTAGCTGGTAACTGAATTTCAGTTCTTCATCATCAACAGTGGTTTCAAAATATTTGAAAGAAATATTTTTAAAAATTTATGAAGGTTAAGCCTAAGCATTAACCTCAATACTAACATGTTGGGCGGGGTGCTTAGGATGTGAAGTCTGTTTTTGTTTCTTTCGGTTTTGCTTTTCTTTATTTTTGCGTATCCATTCGCTTATACGTGCAAAATCCTGGTCGGAAGGCTGTCTGCCGGTTGTGTAGAAGTCAACATTTTTAGCTTCCTTGATCATAGATGTAAGTTAAACATTCGGTTGGGTCGGCTGTTGAAGGAATATTGCATTAAACAGGTTGTGTTTTGCTTTTAACCCGCAAGGCTCTTTCTTTACGCTTAGCATTTTTTGCCTTAATGTCGTGCATGATTTTTTCTAAAGTCTGAAAGTTCTTGTTCAGTCCACGGCTCGGACTTTGTTGATAAATCTACATTCTTTAGTTCTTTAATAAGTCCCATATTTTTTAGGTTTTAAAATATTGTGAGATAAGTTTAATCGTACTTAGCCTGGGGATTTCTGCTGGTATGAAATATTGAGGAAATGAGTATTACTTGTTCTTCCTCATCAATACGGTAAATAATCAGGTATGGGAAAGTTTTAATTTTTGTCTCACGAAAAAATTGTTTTCGTTCAGGATACCTTTTAGGATGTCGCTCTATTTCTTTTAAACGCTTGTAAACTTCATTTTCTAATCGGTCGCCTAAATCAGTTTGTTTCTCTTCATACCATATCCATGCATCCAGCAATTCCTTTCTTGCCCTCGGTTGCAGGATGATTTTAAAACCCATTTGAAAGTCTGTGTTTTGCTTTCTGCTCCTTCATAAATTCTTTTACATCATCAGTTGTGTATCCTTTTGTTTTTCCCTCTTTCCACGCTTCGTATTCTTTATTTAATCCATCCACAAACTGTTCATCTTTCCACCACTCTGATGTTTTTTTATTATCCTCTAATTCTTCATTTACACTGCTATGAAGCAAATCTGCAAGGATAATTTTTTCTTCAGCCGGCAAAACCAACAACTCTTTTACATTGTATGGCATATAGATTTATTTTCTTTATGAAATTAAGCAAATGCAATCTTATTCAAAAATATTTGACCATTCAATAAAATCAATAAATCTTTTTCATATAACAGGAAGATGTTATAGTTTTTCCAGCAACTCAATCACCTTCTCCCGTTTTAAAATCAGGTAACCAAGCCTATCGTTGCTGATGCCATCTTTTAACTGGTAACTAAAATTTAGTTGTTCATCATCAACTGTTGTTTCAAAATATTTAAAGGCAATATTGTTGTGTGCTTTAAGCGTTTCTCCAATTTCGTAGAGGTGGGTAGAAAGAATAAATAAAGAATTTTTAATTTTTATCAGTCCCTCAATAACCACGGTACTGCATTTCATGGCATCCTGTATATTAGTACCTTTAAAAAGTTCATCAATAAGTATAAGCCATTTTCTGCCATCATTAATTTTTAGAATAGTATTTTTTACACGCTGTACTTCATTATAAAAATAGCTTTCACCTTTTACAATATTATCTACTAC
>JBPCQG010000195.1:0-3756 GCA_050998315.1 Chitinophagaceae bacterium | reverse complement strand
TAACTTATAAGGAGCTCAATGAGCGTTCCAACAAGTTGGGGCATTATTTAAGAAGTGTGGGTGTAAAGGAAGAAACCCTTGTGCCTATTTACATAGAGCGCTCTTTAGAAATAGTTATAGGTATACTTGGTATTTTAAAAGCAGGAGCTGCTTATGTTCCCGTAGATACGGATTATCCTTTGGAAAGGATAAATTTCATGCTTAAAGATACCGGTGCATCGGTTGCCGTAGGTAGTAAAAAAAGTAGTTTAAAAGTAAAAGCTGGAGAAGACCTTCACGTTATAAAATTAGATGAAGAGTTCCCCGGTCTGTTAGAGCAGCCGTCAACTCATGTTCCATCCTCTCTTTCCCCAAATAATCTGTGCTATGTAATCTATACCTCCGGCTCAACAGGACAACCTAAAGGAGTATTAATAGAACATAAAAGTTTGTTAGATTATCTTTTTGGCCTTAAACAAACTGTATCTATTGACCACTGTAACTCTTTTGCCTTGCTGGCTACATTAGCCACTGACCTGGGAAATACAATTTTATATAGTTCATTAATTTCCGGTGGAATACTCCACCTTTTTTCTTATGAAAAAATAAATGATTTCCACTTTCTTCATAAATATTTCAATGAACATTCGATCGAATGTTTAAAAATAGTTCCTTCTCATTGGAAAGCATTATCGGATGGGGATAACTTATTATTGCCACTAAAGTTATTGATCTTCGGTGGCGAGGCATTAGGAAGTGATGTGATTAATAATATTATTACCGCCGGTTTTAATGGACAAATTATAAACCATTATGGACCAACTGAAACAACAATTGGCAAGTTGCTTTATACAATTAACCCGTTCGATAATTATAAAAATTCAATTCCGATCGGAAAATCATTTTCAAATTCACGGGTATATGTGATTACAAAAAATAATCAAATATGTCCAATAGGTATTAGTGGGGAGATATGCATTAGTGGTGATGGGTTAGCAAGAGGTTATTTAAATCATGAGGATTTAACCAGGGATAAATTTGTTAATAATCCTTTTAGTAAAGACGGTTCAAAGATGTATAGAACGGGGGACAAGGGACGGTGGCTACCAGATGGCAATATTGAGTTTTTAGGAAGGTTTGATGACCAGGTAAAGATTCATGGTTTTAGAATAGAGTTAGGAGAAGTTGAGACGGTAATACAGCAAAGTGAATTGGTAAAACAAGCAGTTGTGCTTGCAAGAAAAGATAATCAGGGGAATAATGGGTTAATAGGATATATAGTTCCTGCAGGCTCATTAAACCGGGAGGCACTAAAAGATTATTTGAAATACAAGTTGCCAGAATATATGATACCTGCAAAATGGGTTGAGTTGGAAAGATTGCCGTTAACCCTAAATGGTAAAATTGATAAGAAAGCGCTACCTGATTTTGATGCAGGGGAAGTACTTAATGAAAATTATGTAGCACCTCGCAATGAAATAGAGAGAAAACTTGCAGAAATATGGAAACAGGTATTGGATATTGAAAAAGTAGGAGTTCATAATAACTTTTTTGAACTCGGTGGTGATTCATTGTTGGCAATTCGGTTGTTATCTTCTATCCGCAAAGAATTAGTTGTTGAAATGCCAATTAGTGATGTATTTGATTATCCCACCATTGCATCGTTCGTAGAAAGCTTGTCTGGTCAGATAACACCTTCCTCATTTTCTACATTGGAGGCACAGCCAAGACCAGATATTATTCCTTTATCATTTGGTCAGGAGCGTTTTTGGTTCCTTCAGCAATTGCATGGGGGTGTGCAGTATCACATTTCTTATGTATTGCGTCTTAAAGGCAATTTACATAAAGAAGGGGTGGAATATGCCTTGCAAACACTGGTAAATCGCCATGAAATTTTAAGAACTGTAATTCGCAGTCACAATGGATTAGTTCACCAAATAATAAAAGATAAAAATACATGGCAATTATCCATTAGTGAAGGAGTGCAATATGCGAATAAACGTCTTGAATTAAAACAGTATATAGGTGAATTAATTAGTAAACCTTTTAATTTATCAGAGGATAATTTACTCCGTGCAACATTGATAACACTTAGTGAACAGGAAAATCTTTTAGTGGCAACCCTACACCATATTGCTTCAGATGGGTGGTCAGAATCAATCATGGTAAAAGAGCTGGTACAATTGTATAATACATTTAGAAAAGGGGATGCTGTTTATCTGCCAGAACTAAAACTACAATATGCTGATTTTGCAATTTGGCAACGGAACCATTATCAGGGTGATTGGCTTAGCAGTAAACTTTTATACTGGAGAAATAAGTTGAAAGGGATTGCGTCTCTTCAGCTTCCTGCTGATTACCTGCGTCCGCCAATTCAAAGTACCAGTGGAGCCGGGGTTGATTTTGACATTGATAAAAAGTTATTAAGCGGGTTGCAACAACTTTCTCACCAACACGGGGTTACTCTTTTTATGACATTGGTTTCCGTCTTTAAAGTGATGTTGCATCGGTACACCGGCCAGGAGGATATACCTGTTGGCATTCCGATCGCCAATCGCAACCGCAAAGAGGTAGAAGAACTGATTGGTTTTTTTGTGAACACTTTGGTTTTGCGTAGTGAGGTAAATAGTAATAAGGTTTTCATAGAATTTTTACAACAGATCAAAACCACCACGTTGGAGGCATATGATCACCAGGAAGTGCCTTTTGAAAAAGTGGTTGAAGCCGTGGTAAAGGAAAGAGACCCCAGCCGCAATCCTTTATTCCAGGTGATGTTTGTAATGCAGAACGTACCGCCAATACCAGGAGTGGGATTAGCGGATGTGGAGGTATTGGTAGAAGATTATGAGCGCAAGACCTCCAAATTTGATCTCACATTTATAATAACAAAGACCCCTGTTGGACTTAAAGCCTCAGTAGAATATTGTACCGATTTGTTTAGTGAGCAAACCATATTGCGCATGATAGGGCACTATAAAGAATTGCTGGGCTCCATTGTAAAACAGCCGTATGAAAAAATAGGAATGTTGTCAATGCTGAAAGCAACAGAAGAACATCAATTACTGGTAGGGTTCAATGATACAGCAGCAGAATATCCTAAGGACAAAACCATTCTGGATTTATTTGAAGAACAGGCAGCCGGCACGCCTGAGGCCATAGCATTAGTGTTTGAGCAACAGCAGCTGACGTATTTGGAACTTAATGAGCGGTGCAACCAGTTGGCGCATTATTTAAGGAGTAAGGGAGTAAAGGAAGAAACTTTGGTGCCTATCTGTATTGAGCGAAGCGTAGAAATGATAATTGGAATTTTAGGCATCTTAAAAGCAGGAGGCGCTTATGTACCTATAGATCCTGAATATCCCGACGAGAGAATCGCTTACATGATGGAAGATACGGGAGCTAAAATGGTATTAAGTAGTAAAAAGAACAGGTCAACATTACAATCTTTAATAGGGGTTGAGATAATAGAACTGGATTTAGATTGGTCAGTTATTAGTAAGCAATCATCAAGCAATTTGCAAATAGATATTCAGCCTCATCATCTTGCATATGTAATTTATACCTCAGGTTCTACAGGTAAGCCAAAGGGAGTGATGATTGAACATGGATCATTGGCTGCTTCCACGATAACAAGAAATTCTTATTATAAATACGTTGGCTCTATATTATTAATACCATCTTTTTCTTTTGATTCATCAGTGGCAGTAATATTTTGGGCGGTTTCAACAGGAGGCAGATTAATAATAAGCAAGGAGCAATCAATAAAAGATACTCATC
>JBPCQG010000166.1:0-9816 GCA_050998315.1 Chitinophagaceae bacterium | reverse complement strand
CATTTTATTATGTATATGGCGGTACACAGGATAATTTTAGTTTGGGCGGGCCAAGCCGCACCAGGAGTGAAAATGGTATTACAAATAGTGATTGGTTTATAACTACCGGGGGTGATGGTTTCGAAAGTCAGGCAGATTACGCTGATCCGAATATTGTATATGCCGAATCACAGTATGGTGGACTGGTTCGTTTCGATAAAAGAACAGGTGAAAGGGTTAATATAAGGCCGGTGGAGGCAGCTGATGAAGCCCCTTACCGATGGAATTGGGATGCCCCATTGCTAATTTCAAAGCATGATCATAAGCGTGTATATTTTGCATCCAATAAAATATTCAGAACGGATGATCAGGGCAACACATGGCGATCTATAAGCGGAGACCTGTCACGTGGTATTGACAGGAATAAATTAACTGTGATGGGTAAAGTGTGGAGTGTGGATGCGGTGGCTAAGAATCAATCAACAGATATTTATG
Source organism: Chitinophagaceae bacterium (assembly GCA_050998315.1). GTDB lineage: Bacteria > Bacteroidota > Bacteroidia > Chitinophagales > Chitinophagaceae > Ginsengibacter. Next base: position 9,342 of record JBPCQG010000166.1, on the reverse strand, counting down.
GGCAATTAACCACAATTGCCGAATCACCTCTTGATGAAAATATTTTATATGCAGGTACTGATGATGGACTGATACATGTAACAACGGACGGTGGAAAAAGCTGGACGAAGATTGACAATATTCCCGGGGTTCCTGAACGTACCTATGTTAACCAGATTGTTGCATCTGCAAAAAATAAAAACATGGCGTATGCTGTATTTAACCATCATCGCTATGGAGATTTTAAGCCATATCTGTTTAGAACAACAGATGCTGGAAAAACATGGACACCCATTCAAAATAATTTACCGGTAAGAGGAACAGTATATACTGTTGCTGAAGACCATATAAATACTGACCTGCTGTTTATCGGAACAGAATTCGGAGTTTATTTTTCTATTGATGGTGGCACAAAATGGACACAATTAAAAGGAGGGTTGCCAACCATTACAGTTAAGGATATGGAAATTCAACAACGGGAAAGTGACCTTGTAATAGCAACATTCGGCAGGGGATATTATGTATTAGATGACTATAGTTCCTTAAGAAATTTAAAGAACGATGATTTGCAAAAAACCGCTTTTATCTCTCCGGTTAAAACAGCATGGATGTATATTGAATCAACACCTTTGGGTGTTAGGGGTAAAGGCTTCCAGGGAGAAAGCTATTGGAATGCACCTAATCCAAAACCCGGTTCGGTATTTACTTATTATTTAAAAGATGATATTAAAACGCTTAGAGAAAAAAGACTGGAGGCAGAAAAACAAAGAATAAAAATAGGAGATGCTCCATATTATCCGTCAATAGATTCTTTACGCAGGGAAGATATTCAGCCTGCACCATATTTACTTTTTACTGTGGCTGATGAAAATGGCAATTCAGTAAGAAGATTAAGGGCTCCTGCAAAAAAAGGTATAAACCGGATAACATGGGATTTCAGAACAGACCCAACCTCCCCGATCAATTTTACCCCATTTGATGAATCAAACGTTTTCGGTTCAGGTCCGCGGGGTATTATGGTTTTGCCCGGCAATTACAAAGTTTCATTAAGTAAGTTCGAGGATGGAGTTTACGCTCAACTTGTAGCTCCTCAACCTTTTAAAATAGAAGCATTAAATATGGTTGGTATGTCAGACGCTGATAAAAAAACATTACATGATTTTGGAAAAAAAGTGGCGGAATTAAAGAGAGCAGTTGATGGTACTAACAGTTATAGGAATGAGCTTTTGAACAGGTTAAGGTTTATGAAAGAAGCTGCTTTACAAACGGCTGCAATAGATCAAAACATTGTAAAAGATATAATTTCTCTGGAGAAAAGATTAGGGGAGGTAAGTAATAAGTTAAATGGTGATGCATCTTTAACAAGAAGGGAATTTGAAGCACCTTCATCTATCAATAATCGCATTGGTAATATTATGGAAGGAGTGATAACAACAACTGTAGCGCCTACAAATACAGCGATAAATTCCTATATGATAAGCGCTCAACAATTTGCACCATTATTGGCAGAGGTAAAAACAGTAGGAGAGGAACTAAAAAGAATTGAAAATTTATTGGAGAAAAGTGGGGCACCTTATACACCGGGTCGTATCCCTGATTGGAAGTTATAATTGTTGAATTATTTAAATAGTTTAATTTCTTTAAAGCAAGTACTATGAAATATTTTATTAAAATCTTCTTTACAAGTATTTTTAGCCTTTATATTTTTAATGTTACAGTTGCTCAAAACACAGGAAAAATTATTGAACAGCAAATCATTAAAAGCAATATTTTAAAGAAGGATGTTAAATACACTATTTACCTGCCTGCAGATTATTCAACTTCTGAGAGGACTTATCCTGTGGTTTACCTTCTTCACGGTTATTCAGATGATAACACCGGCTGGCTTCAGTTTGGAGAAATAAACCGATATGCTGATAAAGCAATTTCAGAAGGAACAATTCCACCAATGATAATTGTAATGCCTAATGGTGATTCGAGTTTCTACATTAATTCTTATGATGGAAAGGAGAACTATGAGGATTTCTTTATTAAAGAATTTATGCCTGAAGTGGAAAAGGCATATCGTATAAAAGCCCAAAAAAAATACAGGGGAATTTGTGGTCTTTCAATGGGCGGTTATGGAACATTAATTTATTCATTAAAATATCCTGAATTATTTGCGGCAGCCGCGCCGCTAAGTGCAGCCGTGTTTGATGATGATGCAGTCATCACAATGCCTGATAATAGTTGGGATCGCACATTTGCACAATTATTTGGACGTGGATTAAAAGGCAAGGGACGATTAACCAGTTCATGGTATAATAATTCTATTCCTAAAATGGTAGAAAATAAAACTGCTGATGAATTGAAAAAAGTGCGTTATTGGATAGATTGTGGCGACGATGATTTTCTAATAAAAGGAAACTGTCTTCTTCATATTGCATTATTTGAAAAAAAAGTACCTCATGAATTCAGAGTTCGTGATGGCGCTCATAACTGGACTTATTGGAGAACAGGCATAACTGATGCTTTACAATTTATCGGGCAAAGTTTTCATCAACAATAAACAATTTTTAAATACGTTGTCAATAAGTTTTTAACTTTTTTAATCACGTGTGAATAAGTAATTTAGTATTACCATTTTTCAGTTTTATATTTGAATAAATGCTGTTGAACCACACGCATTGAAGACGCCTGCCACTATATGGGATAATTTTGAACTAAAATGAAAACTATTGACTGACACTATCATTAACCTTGAAACCGTTAATCCAATTGAATTTTTTGGAGTAAATAACGGAAAACTCGATATCCTGAAGAAAAAATTTCCCCGCCTTAAAATCCTTAGCAGAGGAACGCAAATAAAACTTAGCGGTGCGCCTGAGCAAATTGAAGATGCCATAGAAAAGATCGGACTTGCTGTTCAGTACCTGGAACGTAATGGACACATGAGCGAGAATTATCTTGAGCAAATTCTTGGTGGTGATGATGAAATGCTAATAGATAATTTTAAAGAAAAGAATCCAAATGATGTTTTGGTTTTTGGTCCTAACGGTAAAACGGTAAGAGCAAGAACACTGAATCAAAAAAAGATGGTTCAGTCCATTGAAAAAAATGATATTGTTTTTGCCATTGGTCCTGCCGGTACAGGTAAAACTTATACCGCCGTAGCATTAGCAGTAAGAGCTCTAAAAAATAAAGCAGTCAAAAAGATCATCTTAACCCGACCGGCAGTAGAAGCTGGTGAGAATCTTGGTTTTTTACCGGGAGATCTTAAAGAAAAAATTGATCCTTACCTGCGTCCGTTGTACGATGCTTTAGATGATATGATACCTGCTGATAAGTTGGGATATTATATGACTACCCGAACAATTGAAATCGCACCATTAGCATATATGCGGGGACGTACGCTGGATAATGCATTCATAATTCTTGATGAAGCACAAAATTCAACAGATCTGCAATTAAAAATGTTTTTAACCCGTATCGGCGGTAATGCAAAGGCAATTATTACGGGAGATGTTACGCAGATAGATTTGCCGCCGAAAATAAAAAGTGGATTGGAAAAATCTGCAAGAATATTAAGGAACATTGAGGGTATTGGACATATAGAATTGGATGAAGAAGATGTTGTTCGGCATAAATTAGTTAAGGCAATTATTAAAGCATACGATAAAGAAAGACATAAAGAAATGGAAGAACAAAAATGAGAAGCCTCACTCTCTTTTTCCTGTCCTTCAGAGAGGGACGGTATTTTAGAATTAAACCACAGATTTTATCTTCCTCTTTAAATAGCTATAATCAATAAACCCTTCTATAAATTTTCATTTCATGGATGACTAAAAAAAATAAATTTATTTCAAATCTAAGTTCTCCCTTTAGGGAGACAGAGGGTATAATAATTTGGAGGTGGCTATGCTGCCTTTTTATTTTTTTCACAGCTTGTGACCATAATCATAATCACCAAAGCCTAAAACTAACTCCAGTTGATTCAGCTGAAATCCGGTCGAAAAACCAAAGAAGTTTTGCAACTATTGAAAAGGTGGAACCAATAATACATCAGGGCGATATGATTTTAAGAACAGGGAATGATTTTACCAGCGAATCATTAAAACAGCTTTCTTTTACTGATAAAACATATTCCCATTGCGGTATTGCAAGTATTGAAAATGATACCATATTTGTTTACCATGCATTAGGGGGTGAGTGGAATCCTGATGAAAAACTAAGACGTGATCCGCTGAAGCTTTTCTGTAATCCTGAAGAGAACAGGGGCTTTGGAGTTTTTAGTTTCAAGTGCAATTCAATCCAAATAAATAAGTTGGATAGCATTGTAAAAGAATGGTATAAAGAAGGACTTATGTTTGACATGAAGTTTGACCTTACAACAAATGACCGGATGTATTGTGCAGAATTTGTAAGTAAGGCGATATCCACAGCATCTGCTAATCAAATAGTTTTTTCAACCACCAAAATAAATAAGTTTGAATTTGTAGCAGTTGATAATCTTTATTTGAATAAATTTTGTGAAGAAAGAAAACATATCAGATTTCAATAATTACCTGTTAATGTAGGGCTGTTTAAAAAATAAATTTACATTTGCCGTCTAATCAAAAAATAAACTATTATGAAAAAAATAATTTTATCCGTAGCTACTATTTTAGCTTTCGGAGTAATTGGCTGTAACAGCAGTAGCAGCGATCCTAAAGGGGTCTTAATGAGCTTTATTGATGCTCTTTCAAAAAAAGACATTGAAGGTGCAAAAAAGTATGCAACTAAAGACAGCGAAGCAATGCTGGGTATGATACAGATGGGTATGTCAATGGCTCCAAAGGATGTAAAAGATACTACCTATGATAAAAATAGTATGGAGTTCGGCGAAGCTAAAATTGAAGGTGACAAAGCAACTGTTCCTGTAAAAAATAAAAAGTCTGGCGAAACAACTAACTATACTTTAAAAAAGGAAGGTGGAGCATGGAAAGTAGCTTTTGATAAAGCTACCATGACCCAAATGGGTACAGATAAAATGAAAGATATGAACTCTAATGGAATGGATAAGATGAATGATGTGATGGATTCCACATCAAAAATGCTGGAGAATATGAACAGGATGAGTGACACTGCCAGATCAATGCAGGATACAATGCGTTAAGTATAAAAAGTCTTTATAAAAAGCATTCCACACAGGAGTGCTTTTTTTATTTTGCCTTCATTGGTCTTATGAAATATATCTTGCGTTTTTTATTTGCTTTCACTGGCGTTAATTCATTGGCGCAAAAGAGTAGGTTTATTGATCTTAAAAAATTAAAGGGGGCTGGATATTGTGATAAATACAATCACAAAGGCTCAGATATCTATTGAATCTGCAATTTTTTAATTACTTCCTTCACATCCTTTTTAAAAGCATCCAGTTCCTCTAATTGTTGCTGAATAAAAGTATTGTCTTCTATTTTGCCTATTACTTTATCCATTTCTTTTTTAGTATCATACACCATTTTGCGAAAAGGATTTGTATAATCTTTTTCCCTTGACTCATAAATGCCTTTGCACATCCATTCTTTTATAGCAATTGCTTTTTGCAAAATTTCATTAAAAGTAGTTGCAGTAAATTGTTTTGAGGTGATGGTTAGAACTTCCATGAGAGAAGTATATGCATGTTCCAGTTTTTCGGAAGGATAATCGCTGCCAATTTTTTTATATATTTCATGTAATTGCTGCCAGCTTTGTATTTTGCCGGTTATTATTTGTTGCTTTAATTTTTCTACATCTGTTTCTTTCATCAACTGCCCTCCAACATTTATCCAATTGCTTCTTGAAATTTTGGTAGAGATACTTTTTTTTAATTCCTGAAAAGAAGTAAAGTTATTTTTTTTGATATGTTCTAAAAGTTGTGTAGCACCATAATAAATAATAAGGTCATTAAATAATTTCAGTGATTCAGGCAGTTTAGTTATTTGGGCTTTGCGGTTGCTGTTTTCAAATCCATCAATAAAATAACAACCATCTTTATCAGGAGATAGTTTACTTAGAATTCTAATAGCCTCAAAAATTTCATTTATTGTATCCGGTGCCAGGTAATCGTATTCAATTTTTTGAATTTTTTCAGTTCTTCTGTCCCTGTCAGCATACTTCCATGTATTGCGGGAAAGTGCATACATGTTGTACATGAACCAATACCCCGGCATTACAACCAGAATATTTTTAACAACATCATTACTTACCAAACAAAAGGGGATAGGAATATTAAGCTCTGCCGGGTAATCAGCCTTGGCTAAAATGACGAATGTTGCAAATTTTGAGTTATGTTTTAGGCTAACGCACAACCCAGGCCAAAAGCCTCTTCCCGCAATAATTTCACCGTCTGCGCTTCTGCTGTTGTGATTGCTGCCAATAGTTGCGCCTGCTGCAATATTACTTTGTCCCATTACTGTTGAGGCACATAAAAATGAATTATTATGATGCTGTTCGTGAGCAGGAAAAATGAGAGAATTTAAAACTTCGCAACAGGAGATGGTGGAATTATTGCCAAGATAAGAGTTGATAAGCCGTGCACCATATTTTAATTGTGAATGAGATGCCATTACAAAGCGAACCGCCTTTACGCCATAAAAAATACGGCAGCCATATCCAACTATTCCATTTACAATTTCACACCCTTCTCCTATTTGTGATGTACGTTCCTCATCACTATTAATGGTTAGATTCTTTAATTTATTGGCACCTTTTAAATATGCATCGGTGCCAATGCAAACATCTTTTATAATTTTACAATTCTTTATAACTGTTCTGTCGCCAACAGTTCCATAGTAACCTCTTTGTTTATCAAATTGATTTTCAGTAAGCGTTATAAACTTTTTTTGCAGTTCTTCATCATCAATGTATTTGCTCCACAGGTAAGCATCGCCGGGAAGCATGCCATTAAAGGGCAGTACTTTTCTTCCTCCATTTTCATTACATAATTCCATCCAAACCCTCACATTTTCATCTTCCCCATCCTTTAATATCCCATTTCCGAATTTAGCATAATCAGTGGTTGCCAATTCATTTACATTAGCAATCATCACTTCGGTGCCAATTATGTAATGACTTAAATATGATACATTATCAATACAAATATTATCGCCAAGATCGCAACTTATGATAGTGCTGTTATACAATCCAACGGGCATTCTCAGGTTATGAAATTCAAGATAGAATGGCGCCAATTTTCCAATGCGAACCAGTCCAAAAAAATTACAATTTTTTACAAGCTGCGGGTCAAATTCTTCAGAAACCAATATGTTACTCCAGTTATCAGAATTATTTCCATTCTTTATTAAAATTTGTTTTTCCGGAATGGTAAGTTTACGATAGGTAATCCCATTTTTGTTTTGAATGTTTCGCAGGTAGTATTCATCTTTTTCTTTAGGTAGAAATTTTTCATCGAGAAACCCGTACCCTAAATTATTTACCGGATGTTTTGTTATTATGTTCATACCCCAACCCCTAAAGGGGCTTTTGCTTTTTAATTTTTTGTAAGATAAATTTATTTTCTTATTCCACTTTTGGGAGGTTAGGGTTATTCCACCGTAACTGACTTTGCAAGATTTCTTGGCTTATCAACATCACAACCTTTTGCAACTCCGATGTAATAGGATAGTAGTTGTAAAGGAATTACACTGATCATTGGAGCAATTATTTCATCAGCAGGAGGAACTACAAATATATTATCTGCCATGGCAGGAATAATTTCATCGCCTTCTGAAATTATTGCTATCACTTTTCCTTTGCGTGCTTTTATTTCCTGGATGTTGCTTACAATTTTTGCATGATATTGGTCATGGGTTGCAACAAATACCACGGGAAGATTTTCATCAACCAGTGCAATTGGTCCATGTTTCATTTCTGCAGCAGGATAACCTTCTGCATGTATATAAGAGATCTCTTTCAGTTTTAATGCACCTTCTAATGCTACCGGGAAATTATATCCTCTTCCCAGGTATAAAGCGTCAGAAGCTCCTTTATATTTTTTTGCGATTGTTTTTAATTCATCTGTATTTTTCAAAAGAGCAGCTACTTTTTCCGGTACATCTTCTAATTCAAAGAGTAGTTTAGAATAATATTCTTCACTGATAGTTCCTTTTTCTTTCGCAATTTTTAATGCCATCATCGTTAACACAGCAAGCTGTGCCGTAAATGCTTTTGTAGATGCAACCCCAATTTCCGGACCTGCATGTGTATATGCCCCTGCATGCGATATACGTGCGATTGACGATCCTACTACATTTACAATTCCAAAAATTATTGCCCCATTTTCTTTTGCTTTTTCTATGGCAACCAAAGTATCAGCAGTTTCACCACTTTGAGAAATAGCAATGATCACATCGCCCTTCTTAATGATGGGATTGCGATAACGGAATTCAGAAGCATATTCAACCTCAACAGGAATTCTGCATAGCTCTTCAATTACATATTCTGCAAGCAAACCTGCATGCCAGCTTGTTCCACAGGCAACAATTATTATTCTGCTTGCATTAATCAACTGTTCAATGTTATCCTGAATACCTTTCATTGTTATAGTGCCGGCTTTTGCATCTAACCTTCCCCGAAGGCAATCATAAATTGTATGAGGCTGCTCAAAAATTTCCTTCAGCATAAAATGCTCGTATCCCCCTTTTTCAATTGCTGCCAGCTCCATGTCCAGTTTAGTGATATAAGGTGTTTGTCTTTCATTGCCTAAGTTTTTAAGGATCAACTCCCCGGCTTTAACAATGGCAACTTCATAGTCATTTACATAAACCACTTCCTTGGTGTATTCAAGCATTGGTGTGGCATCGGAACCAAGGAAATGTTCACCCTTCCCAATACCAATCACAAGAGGACTTCCTTTTCTTGCAGCAATGATTGTATCCTGATTATCGCTATCCAGTAATAAGATAACATAAGCTCCGGCAACTCTTTTTAATGCTATCCGTATTGCTTCTTCTAAAGAGCATTTCGCATTTTTCTTTATCTCTTCAATAAAATTCAGCAACACTTCAGTATCGGTATCGCTTGTGAATGTGTAACCTTTATTAAGCAACTCCTGTTTTAATTGACCATAATTTTCAATAATGCCGTTGTGTATCATCGCCAATTTTCCGCTGGCGCTTGTATGCGGATGTGCGTTGCGGTCGCTGGGTTCGCCATGTGTTGCCCAGCGTGTATGCCCAATACCAATGTTAGCGCTTAAATTTTTGCCTAGTAATGATTCTTCCAGTTCAGCAACCTTACCTTTCTTTTTATAAACCCTCAGGCCATCTCCATTTATCAAAGCCACACCGGTGCTGTCGTAGCCACGATACTCCTGCCTTTTAAGACCGGTAATAATTATCGGATAGGCTTCTCTTGGTCCAATATATC
>JBPCQG010000098.1:0-4086 GCA_050998315.1 Chitinophagaceae bacterium | reverse complement strand
AAGGATATCAATCGCAAAGAAAGCCCGGCCCAATTGTTTTACAAAAAGGGTTGGCTAAATTCTACCACATGTATGAAGGATGGTGTATGTATCAAAAATTCTCAAAAGATGTGTCCACACCGTAGCTCTCTTTAGGAGAAGGAGGATGAGGTGGATTAGCGACTCTTAACTTACTATTATGCCTTCCATATAAAAAATATACAACCAACCCAATTGCAAGCCAGGCAATAAAACGATACCAATTGGTATGACTTTCCTGCGCCATTAAATAAAAGCAACTTAATAAGCCCAAAACAGGGATTAAAGAAAAGTTCTTTACATAACTAAGCCATGAAATAATTGCTGTAACTATTAAAAATATTATCATAGGAATTCCTTCTTCACTTAGTAAACTTTTAAAATAATCCGGAAATTGTATCCCAACAAAAACCATAGCACCAGTAAACACGAGCGGCACAATATATTTTCCGCTTACATACGGAACTTTAAATTTACTTTCCGCTTTTACAGGTCGGCTGTCTAAAACCAAAATGCCGCCGCACACTAACACAAATGCAAATAAAGTTCCTATGCTGGTTAAGGCAAGTACCACATCAAGGTTTAAAAATAAAGCTGGTATTGCCACCACAAAGCCGGTAAGTATGGTTGAGAATGATGGTGTTTTATATTTTGGGTGAATGCGTGAAAATATTTTTGGTAACAATCCATCACGGCTCATGCTCATCCAAATGCGTGGCTGCCCCATTTGAAATACAAGCAACACACTTGCCGTTGCAAATACAGCGCTTACTGCAATTATTCCGGCAATCCATTTCATTCCTCTGTCAGAAAATACTTTTGCAAGCGGATCCCCAACATTCAAATCTTTATAACTCACCATGCCTGTAAGCACCAAAGCAAGACATACATATAAGATGGTACAAATTATCAGCGACCATATCATTCCTCTTGGCAAATCACGCTGGGGATTTTTACATTCTTCGGCTGTTGTACTTATCGCATCAAAACCAATATAGGCAAAAAACACAGCTGACACACCTTTTAAAATTCCTGAAACACCATTGGGTGCAAAAGGCGACCAGTTATCAGGATTAACATAATATCCTCCCAACACAATAACTAAAAAAACAACTGTCAATTTTAAGCCTACTAAAAAATTACTTGTGTTCCGGCTTTCTTTCATACCTCTGAAAACGATATATGTTATTAAGGCAACAATACACAATGCAGGCAAATCTAATATCACTCTCATTCCAAATATTTGCGGTGCATTTATCCATGCTGCCTGTTTGCTTAACATTACTTCGTCAACAACACCCGGTGGGGTAGCCAGGGTTGCTGCATCAGTAAAACCTGTACGTGCAGAAGAATAATCCATCGTAAGCCACTCAGGAATATGCCAGCCAAAACCATTCGTGAGTCTTGTAAAATAATCGCTCCACGAAATTGCCACTGCAATGTTTCCTATTGCATATTCCATCAATAAATCCCATCCAATTATCCATGCAAAAATTTCCCCGAATGCAACATACGAGTATGTATATGCGCTGCCCGAAACAGGAACCGTTGAAGCAAATTCAGCGTAACATAACGCCGCAAAGCCGCAGGCAATAGCTGTAAAAACGTACAAAAAAACAATACCCGGCCCGCCATCGAAACTGGCTTTGCCGATACTGCTGAAAATACCTGCGCCGATAACTGCTGCAATGCCCATTGCGGTTAAATCACGTACGCCCAAAACTTTTTTTAATCCCGTTGATGAATGCGTGGCATCCGACAATCCTTCTTTAGCGTCTCTTAAAATTGCGTCAATACTTTTTTTGCGGAAGAGTTGATTTGCCATAGCAGAATTTTTTGATGCGGTTAAATTAGCAAATAAAATTTATCTCACCGTTATTGTGGCGAATGAAGTGTATCCCCTTCTCTACTTGCGGAGAAGGGTTAGGGATGAGGGTGGGGCTGTCAACAGTAAAACATTTCTCAACTTCAGTTCCCGCTTTACATTCCAAATCCGGCACAGAAGCCAAAGCACAAAACCCTCGCCGTGTTTTCCATTTCAATCGGGCAGCCGGTAAACTTAATAACAACGTTCAACAAAATAAAAATTGTAATTGAAGCTTTTACCGTAAAAAACAAAAGCCGGGAAAAAATTGGTGCTGTAATATATTCAAGTATATTTCTGAAAAAAAGAAAACTAAATTCTCCACAGATGGTTGAAAAAACTTCTAATCAACAATTTAAAGGTTTAGATAAACTGGCAAAATTGATGGACGCACAATTTACAATTCCTGGTACAAATATCAGGTTTGGGTTGGATGCGTTGATTGGTTTGATTCCCGTCGCAGGTGATCTCTCTACATTTGCTATATCAGGATACATGTTATTTATTATGGCAAAAAATGGCGCAAGTGGATTTGTGCTGACACGTATGGTATTAAATGTATTGGCAGATGCAATTATTGGAGCTGTTCCTATTTTAGGAGATATTTTTGATGTTGCTTTCAAGGCTAATATCCGCAATATGCGGTTGATGAACCAATACTATAAAGAAGGCAAACATAGAGGCAGTGCCTGGAAAGTAATTGTTCCTGTTTTAATTATATTATTCCTAATTATCATTGCAATTATTTGGGTTGTCTATAAGTTATTAGCAATGTTATTTTAATAATAATTGAAAAAAATATGTCAAACTAATAATATAATATCATCACTAAATGATTAGGTGTATTCGCACTGATTCCAGTAATACTGACTTTCAAAAACTTGTAGCAGAACTTGATGCAGATCTAAAGATTCGTGATGGCGAACAGAATTCATTTTACGCACAATTCAACAAAGTTGACTTAATAAAATATGTAATTGTTGCTTATTACAATGATACGCCGGTAGGCTGCGGAGCAATAAAAGAATATTCGCAAAACACAATGGAGGTTAAACGAATGTATGTATCAATAAACAATAGAGGGCAAGGGATTGCTTCAATAATTTTAAAAGAATTAGAAAACTGGACAGTAGAATTAAATTATGATAAATGTATTTTGGAAACCGGTAACAAACAACCGGAAGCTATAGCACTTTATAAAAAAAACAATTACGAAATAATACCCAATTATGGTCAATACAAAGATGTAGCAAACAGTATTTGTTTTGAGAAAAAATTTTCAGAATAAATTTGTTTCCGGCGGTAACTTTTAAATATAAAATCATAACCAAACTATGCCACAAATTTCAATCGTATCGTCAAGTGTTAGAACCGGCAGAAACAGCCACAGGGTAGCTTTGTATTTTAAAAAATATCTCGAAGAAAATCAACTGGCAACCGTTGAGATTCTTGATCTGCATGCCTATAATTTTCCTTTGTTTGATGAAAGATTAAGGTTTCAAAAAACACCTTCACCAGCTGTGCTTGAGTTTGCCGAAAAGATAAAATCTTCTGAGGGTGTTTTAATTATTACACCCGAATATAATGGAGGTTACCCGGCGAGTTTAAAAAATGTTGTGGACCTGTTGTACGATGAATGGCATCGTAAACCCATTGCTATCTCTACAGTATCAGATGGAATTTTTGGCGGCTCCCAGGTAATAACAGCTTTACAATTCTCACTCTGGAAAATAAGGGCATGGACTGTTCCCGCAATGTTCCCCGTGCCTAAAGTGCATGATACATTTGATGAGAATGGAAACCCTGCAGACAAACCTGCAACAGATAAAAGAGCCTCAACTTTTATTAATGAATTGCTGTGGTGTATCGAAGCAAAAAAAAGAATGACTAACTAAGGATATCAAAAAAATTTCCTAATAGCATCAAAAATATTCAGGCTTAATTATCTCCAGACATTTTATTCGTCATCTATCTTAAATTTTTAGCAAGCTTTTTGTTTAAGGTAAGTAAGAAATTTACCTTATAGAACCGCATATGCTTACAAGAACGCTACGTACTCTAATTGATGATAAATGGAATGCTTTTTGGCCAGTTAGCGAAGTAAAACCTTTAGTGATTCCTGATTATGTAACTTATTTTCTTTTTATCAAAAAATTAGACGAGCAGCAATTAATTGAAAGCGGCAAAAACTCATCCGGTAATAC
>JBPCQG010000060.1:0-14803 GCA_050998315.1 Chitinophagaceae bacterium | reverse complement strand
GCATTATGGCAATGGCGTTCCATTCTTACTTCCAAAGTTTTCATTCCCTGGACTAATAAAAATGCATCGAATGGATTGCTGTTCCCGCCAAGCAGACGATGAACCTTTGTCATTCTTGTCTCCATATGTTCAATGTGAGTGCTTGATAAAGCCCCGCCAATAGCAGTTCCATGTCCATTTAAAAATTTTGTTGTGGAATGAAAAACATAATCAACCCCATATTTAAAAGGTTGTTGTAAGTACGGTGTTGCAAAAGTATTATCAACCGCTACAATTAATTTATGTTGTTTTCCAAGTTTGGTTAGCTCTTCTATATCCACACATTGAATAGTTGGGTTGGCAGGGGTTTCCAGGTAAAGCATTTTAATCTTCCTGTCATTCTTAATTTCCTTCTCTGCTTTATTTAGATCTCTCAAATCAACAATAATTGTTTCTATACCTACGCCGGGTAAAACTTTTTCTAATAATTCCTGCATACCGCCATACAGAGAAAAATGCGTAAGAATTTTATCACCTGTTTTAAGATTTCCAATCATCAATGTAGATAATGCAGCCATACCGCTTGCATGCAGAATGGTTTTCACTTTAAGCTGCTCCCCATTTTTATCCATAACCCCAAAAGTTTCCAGCGCTGAGATTTTTTCTTCGGCTTCCGTCATTGTAGGGTTTCCCCAGCGACTATAGATATAACCTTTTTCTTCTCCGGAAAAACGACGCATACCTTGTTCCGCATCATCAAATACATATGTGCTGCTGGCATAAATCGGTGTTAGATGAGAATAATTTGCATCTTCTTCGTGTCCGCTGTGAATAGCTACTGAACTAAAACCTGTGAAATCAAAATTTTTTGGCATGTTGATAATTAATGATGAGAAATGAGTAATGAATAATTAAGTTTGAAGCAAAAGTAACAAAAACATGAAGCAACTTTTACAACAATATGCAGCCTACAATGTCTGGGCAAATAAAAAAATAATCGAAACAGCGAATCTGTTGTCTGAAGAACAGATCAATAAAGAAATTGTAAGCAGCTTTCCTTCTGTTTACAACACTATTTTACATCTTTTGGAAGTGGAAAATGTTTGGTGGGAGCGTTTAAAACTTGTTGAGCATACTACTTTATCTGGATGGTTCACAGGCAGTTTTGATGAACTTTCAAAAAAACTCCTGGAGTTATCCCAGCAATGGCATAACTGGTTACAGCAGACAAACGAGGTTAACATATCTCATGTTTTTGCCTATCAAAATTCGAAAAAAGAACATTTTAAACAACCTGTTTATGAAATGCTTTTGCATTTATTTAATCATCAAACCTTTCACAGGGGGCAAATAGTCACCATGTTTCGGCAATTGGGGTTAGATAAAATTCCACCTACAGATTTTATTGTTTTCAGCAGAAAAAAATAAAAAAACAAAAGTTATAAAAATTTAAAAGCTGAGTTACCGCTTTATAAACAGCAGTATAATTGCAATAGTTGCACCTAATTGTCCTATCCAGAAAATGAACATCCATTTAATTAATTCACTCTTTTGCTCTTTCATTTCAATCTTTAACTGATAGATATCCTCTTTAGTAGCAAGTATATCTCTTCTTGCATCTAATTTATTATCCACAACCATTTCTATTTCGGAAATAAATGCACTAGCGTCTTCCGGATTATTAAAATAGCGCTGTGCTATTTGATATAATTTTAAGCTTTGAGTTGCGGTCATTTTTACAAACTAATCTATCAAAGATATAAAATTATATCGGAGTTGGCAGCTAACCAACAAGCCATATCTGAGACAAAAAAAATTAGCGGCATGTTTGAAGAAAAAATGTATGTAAAAAGTATTGACGGATGAATAAAAGTTGTTATTCAGGCGATCAATAAAGGAGGAAGAATATTTGCTAAGTATTCACCTACCATTTGCTTTAGTCTTCTGTATCATCTATAACAGTTCCTAAATGCGCAGGAGGCTGCTGTAACTCAGCTTCATTAAAAAATTCTATTTGTTCGTTATCTTTTCCAGCAGGTAAAATAATTATAACGGTCTCAGCGGGGTTTTCATTTCCATACAATCACAAACGAACAATTGATGACCATAGGAAATGAAACCCCGATGCTTGCTGAGTTTCAAATTTTGTTTCTTATGAACCCGGCAGCACGCCATTTTAGGAAGAAGGAGTTATCTGGCATTTTAAGCCAAAACATTTTAAAGGTTTGTAAAAAGAATTTATAATAATCTAACGTGTAATCTATGCATCGGGGTTTCACGGTAAGATTTTTTTTGTTGTAGCAAATGCTGTGAAAACCCCGATGGGACGTAAAATTCAAAGAAGGAACATTTTAAGCAGCCCGTGTATGAAATGCTTTTGCATTTATTTAATCATCAAACTTTCCACAGGGGGCAGATAGTCACCATGTTCCGGCAATTAGGATTTGATAAAATTCCGCCAACAGATTTTATTGTTTTCAGCAGGAGTAAAAAATGATATTTAAGTATGGGAGTATTAATTCTTTTGCTTTAATAAATTATCTACCTGCAACCTGTAACTGCGGCTGATAGGTAATTCATACTTAGCAATGAAAAGCAGATCAGCAGTATACGATTCAATCTTATTAATAGAAACAATAAAGGAACGGTGAATACGGATAAATTGGTCTTTGGGTAATGTTTCCTCTATAGATGAAATAGATTGTTTTGTTACAATTGTTTTATTACCTGTTACCACTTTGATATAATCTTTTAAACTTTCAATATAAAGAATGTCGTTAAGAGAAACCTTTAAGTTTTTTCGATCTGATCGTAAACTAATGAAAGCATCATTATAATTCCCAGGTTGTATTGTTGTATTAAATTTATTATCTAATGGCAGTAGCGATGCATCCATAACTTTATTTACCGCTTTTAAAAATCGTTCAAAAGATATTGGTTTTAATAAATAATCTACAGCATCCAGTTCAAAGCCTTCTACTGCATATTTACGAAAAGCTGTTGTAAAGATCACTTTGGGCGGATGTTTGAGTGTTCTGATAAAATCAGTACCCAATATTTGCGGCATTTGTATATCAAGAAATAAAAGATCTACGGAATGCTTTTGCAGAAAGTTCAGCGCTTCTACAGCATCGATGCAGGTTGTCGCCAGCTCCAGGGAATGTACAGATGCAATATAATTTTTCAGTACTTCCAGCGCAGGTGGTTCATCATCTACAACCAGGCAACTAATTTTTTTATCATACATGATCTTTTTATTAGTAAATGAATTTACTCATTTATAATTTAAAAGTAACTCCTGCAAATACCAGGTAATTTCCTGAACCCCCCATACCTACAGTATACACTCCGGTGATATCCGTTATATTTTTATCAGGAACATTCTGTTTTATTCTGCGGCCAACAATTACAGGCACATACGCATAAAGGGTTGTATTTTTTATCCTGTATAAAATTCCCGGCTCCACAGATAAATTATGCCCGGCTCGCCGAACTCCATTACTTTCTCCTATTAAATCATGAACTGGCGAACCTTCATCCCGAAGGCCTGCTGAAAACGATAGGTTATGCAGATTTATATAAGCACCGGCCCGTATGGAGTAAACATCAGGCACACTATTTTCTACTGCTCCGGCTCTAATCTGCAGAGAGGTAGGAGTTCTTCCTGCTGTAAAAGCAACGCCATTTTGATCTCTCGGATTAATGAGATAATAAAAATTTCCGTAAAGGCTAAAGGTTTTGTTTATTATATAAAATGTATTCACTTCTGTGATAAAGCCTGTTCCGCCATCTCCTAATTGAATGGAAGGATTAACAGCGGATAATATTCTGGTAGTATCATTTCTATAAAAATAATCCTGGTATTTATAATCACCTGTTGGCAGTTTAATTCCCACGCCTAATTGAATATTCCATCTTTGTTTAACAGCAGGTTGTAATAACCATTTGTAGGCAGTAAGTCGGATGTCGCCAACGCCAAAAGAATGTGTTGTATATCTCTTTGTATTCGGGCCTCCATGTTCAAACGACGCTGTTCTGGCATTGGCTGTAATGGGCAAGCTGAAATTAACAGACCACCCTTTTGAAAATAGCCTGCTTATCGATATATCAAGGGAAGAGACATGGTTAACAGATTCGTTTTGTGAAAGTGTTTTTTGATCTATGGTTTCTTTATAATCCCTGAACGACTTAAAATAGCGGCCGGTTAAATCTATTTGCCAGTTAGAAGTTGAAAAGGCATTGTCTGTAAAATTGTATTGGCCAAACCCTGAAATATTTCTTACAGCAATGCATCCTTGTGAATGGCTGTTTAACCAAAACAAGATAAGGGATGCGGCGAAAATGATAACTTTTTTCATTGTGAAAAGTTTAATGGTACATTAATTTGTTTATGAATAAGTTAATATAGGGCTTGTTGTAAGTCTCCTTTTTTCTTCTGTTGCCATTTGCATTTGTAATTCAATTTGCAGTTGTACATTATAAACACCATCACTCGGGTTGATAATTAATTGATGTTTATCAGGGTACAGTAAAGCCAGCCTTTTTTTTACATTAAGCAAACCAATACCATTTTTACTTTTAGTATTAACAGGCTGTAGCGGCTTCCTGTTGGTAAGATTAAAATACAGCACATAGTTATTGACATGTATGCTTAACTGCATCCATTGTTTTCCACGCATTATGCTTGCTCCATGTTTAAAGCAGTTTTCAACAAACGGGATCATAAGTAATGGAGCTATCATTTTACTTTTGCACTCACCGTTTATATGCATCCGGATATCCAACCGGTTACCATATCTTATTTTTTCAAGACCGATATAATCTTTTAATAATTGAATTTCTTTCTCTAAAGGAACCATTATGCTTTCGCAATCAGTGATCATATAACCAAGCATATCTGATAGCTTTTGAACAAGCTCTGCAGCTAACGGAGATTTGGTAAGCGTAAAAGAATAGATGTTATTTAGGGTATTAAATAAAAAGTGAGGATGAATTTGTGCTTTTAGTAATTGCAATTCAGCATTGGCTTTTTCTCTTGTGAGTATTTCATTTTCTAATTGTTTTTGATGCCAGGTTTTTAAAGTTTTAAGAGAGAGTAACAGACCGCAAATAAGTGGGGCATTGCCAAACAGCCGTATGATAGTACCTCTGAGAAATATGTACGGTTGTTCTTTTGTAATTCCTACAGCATGAGTGAATGGTTTGGTAATAGTCATGTATGCTACATTAAAACCAAATACGATTATGAATAAAATCAAAACACTAATTCCAAATAATACATACTTCCTTTTCATAAATAATTTTGGAACCAGGTAATACACAACGCTGTATGTGATTAACATCAGGTGAAAAATACCCCACGTTAATCCGATTATTAAAATCAAAGGCACCTTAACCCAAATTTGATCAGGCGGAAACAGAAAACTCATTCTTACAACCTGGTATATATAAACAACTGCCCAGAAAAGCAAATGCCTTTTAATGCGCTGCGACCAGTTATTTGAAAATATTAGATCATACATTTTCATTAGTAGCGATAGTTGTTAATTCTTTTTGTAAAAATTTTTTATTATATGCCGGGAGTTTTTCCATCCTAACTTTTATTTCGCTGTTTGCTATCCTATTTTGCAATGCAATTTTCAGGTAAACTGAAAAAGTGTTATCAGTTGAATTAATATTTAACTGATGCTTTCCCGGATAAAGCAAGCCCAATCTTTTCTTCACATTTAAAAGACCAATTCCAATTTTGTTTCTGGTTGTGTTTGGTTGAGAAGGTTTGCTGTTGCTAAGGTTAAGGTCAAGATCGGTTTCATTTATATTAATGATCAAATGCATCCATTGTTTTCCACGCATCATGCTTGCACCATGTTTAAAACAATTCTCAACAAATGGGATCATAAGTAATGGAGCTATCATTTTACTTTTGCACTCACCGTTTATATGCATCTGGATATCCAACCGGGTACCATATCTTATTTTTTCAAGACCGATATAATCTTTTAATATTTGAATTTCTTTTTCTAAAGGAACCATTATGCTTTCGCAATCTTTGATCATATAGTTAAGCATATCTGATAGCTTTTGAACAAGCTCTGCAGCTAACGGAGATTTGGTAAGCGTAAAAGAATAGATGTTATTTAGGGTATTAAATAAAAAGTGAGGATGAATTTGTGCTTTTAATAATTGCAATTCGGCATTGGCTTTTTCTCTGGTCAATATTTCATTTTCTGTTTGTTTCTGATGCCATGTTTTTAAAGTTTTAAGAGATAATAGCAGACCGCAGATAAGTGGAGGGTTTCCAAGTAAGCGTATAATTGGACCTCTTTGTAAAAAAACAGTACCCAATCCCGCTGCTGTGTTGAACTGTTGGTTTAGAATCCCATTATGCAAGACGTTAATTAAATGAAGAATTATAATCATTACCAAAAGCCAGACGGTAAAGAAAAAATTTTTTCTTTTTTTAAGGTAGTTTGGAACCAGCCAATAAACGACAGTATAAGAAAATAAGATATTTGTGAAGACTCCCCAGAATGCTGTCATTTCCAGTAATGACCAGCGTAACTCCCAGATCTTTCCTGTTGGATATATCATACTGATGCGGACAATATGATATAAAAAAACTGCCAGCCAGAAAAGAAAATGCCTTTTAATTCGCTGCGATCTTTTTTTTGAAAATATTAAATCATACATTTTCATAAATAGCTTTTGATGTAGCTGTAAATTCTTCCTGTATAGGTTTATTATTACGTAATGGAATTTGTTGTAAGAGAATAGTAATGTTTCCTGCCGTGGATTCTATTCTAAGATCATGGTTATCGGGGTAGAGGTTTTTTAACTGTTTCCTTACGCCTGCAAATTTTTCATTTAAGTCGTATAGTTCGTGCGAAGTATAATTTAAGATGGTATAAGCAATGCGGAAATCAAGTTGATCATCTTCGGTTTCAATAAAAAGTTTTACAGAAAACGCTTCCTGTTTTTCAATAAAATATTCAAAGCTTGTTTCAACAATTGATAGCAAGATCAATGGAGCTATATATTTGCCAGCCACGTCTCCGGAAATGCCGGTATCTATTTGTAAATTTTCAGCAGTGCTATTCTCTTCCAACGCTAAATAATCTGTTACAATACCAAGTTCTTTTTCAAGCAATACATAATCCTGGTCGCTTTCATATAAAATGTAACTTAACAGATCCGACACTTGCAGGATGAGGTGAGGAGCACGGGGTGAATCAGCAAGAATATGCTGCTTTAATGTATGTAAGGAATGAAAGAGAAAGCGGGGATTGATCTGTATTTTCAGTAATTGAAGCTCTGATATAATTTTTTGCTTTGCCAACGCTTCATTCTCTCTCTGCTTTTGCAACCATTTTTTAGATAGTTTAATGCCTCCTGCAATCCCTAAGATCATTACAGACACAAACCCTCCATTTACTATTGCATGATATTTATTGCTGGCAAATGTTATTTCCTGATAAGGCATTTTCCACTCAATATGCTCATATAAAACCCCGGATAAATAACAGGCAGCAAAGTTGAATAACAACAGGGCGGCAGTAGAAATAAAAAAAATCGTGTAACGCCGTTTAAAAAGAAATGCAGGTATTACAAGCTCAATAAAAAAATAGGTTGAGATAATATAGATGGGCAGAAAATAGGAGATGGCTATTAAACTTTCCAATGGCGTGCGGGGATTAAGCGCTTCATTGGCTTTTCCTATTATCAGGTTTTGAATAAAAAAGTGCAGGCTGAATATTAGCCAGAATACAAAATGCCTGCTAAAACGATGGCAGGGCTTATTTGAAAATATAAATTCCTGGCTGGTCATGTAGCAGGTTTTCTTTACCAAAGTAAGTTGATTCTTTTTTTATTTCCTATTGTTTGGCTTACTAATCGGCAGTTGCAATATATCGTAGACGAATGGCATTAGGCAACAACTGTTGGCTGTACACAGCATTTTCAGGCTAAGTATTTACTGTAACGTTTCATTCGTCGTAATAAAAAATTATTAGAAAGGGGGGTTATTAAGTTTGGTATTGATAACAGGTGTATGAAATATTTTCTGATAAAAACTACATCATTCCTTCACAATTAAAATTATCAAAATGAAATTATTAACCAGGTTCTCAAACACATTTAAGTATTCAACAAGTAAAAAAATTCTTCACCATTTAAATCAAAAAAAAATGAAAAAGATTTTAATTTTCGCTGCCTTTGCATTCATAACACTTAGCTCTTGTAAAAAGGACGTTGCTTTTGAAGGGAAAAAAGATGTTCTTTTTAAAGCAGCAGGAAAGGCGGATCAAGACATGAAGTTTAACACATTTAAAGGACCTGAGGTGGAAGTGGGAAATGGATATGCCCGCACGTTCATTACCAGAAGCCACACAGGTGTGCCTCAGGAGTTGGGAGTAATTTTCACGGACGAGGCATTGTCCGGTTTGCCTACAGTCAATACACCGTATGTTTTGGAATTTCATCACAAGGCACTTGAGTCAACTCCATTTACACATGTTGCATTGGGCTGGAGCGCTAACGGGCATCCGCTACCTGGAGGCGCATTCATTACGTCTCATTTTGATGTCCGTTTTTTTATGATGAGTCTTGAGGAAAGGCTGGCTATTCCTGCTCCCCCGGCACCGGGATTTTCCGTTCTGCCACCAACCGGTTTCATGCCGGCAAATTATTTTCCGGACGCCCCTGTTCCGCAGTTAGGCCGGCATTGGACGGATAATAGTTTTGTAGCCGGCGTTCCCGTAAATCACACAATGATTTTAGGGTCTTATAACGGCGCGTTTACGTTTGTTTCTCCAATTGTGGTGCGTACAGAATTGGCACAGGGCACAAGCCTGTCGTTGCCGTATTCACAGCCCCAATTCTTTGCGGAACACGGCTACTATCCTACACAGTATAACATCTACCAGGATAACAAAAAACAACATTACGTTACCCTTTCGAATTTTGTTTGGAGATAAAAACGAAGCAGTCTTTCTATAACCAATGCAGGGCCCGAACAGCTGATCACTTTACCGCCGTTGGTACTTTACCGGATGGTAATGACACCGGTGAGCCGGGTGGGAGAATAAGTGAATGGCTTTGGACAAAAGTTCCGGGTCCTGTTTATATTTTTATTAATGTCTCAGCGGGTTTTCATTTCCATACAAATCACAAACGAACAATTGATGACCACGGGAAATGAAACCGGGATGCTTGCTGATGTTTCAAATTTTGTTTCTTATGAATCAGGCAGCGCATTAATTTAGGAAGAAGGAGTTATCTGGCATTTTAAACCAAAGCACTTTAAAGATTTGTAAAAAGAATTTATAATAATCTAAAGTGTAATTTATGCATCGGGGTTTCACGGTAAGATTTTTTTTGTTGTAGCCAATGCTGTGAAAACCCCGATGGGACGTAAAAAAATTCGAAGAAGGAACATTTTAAACAGCCTGTTTATGAAATGCTTCTGCATTTATTTAATCATCAAACTTTTCATAGGGGACAATTGATAACCATGTTCCGGCAATTAGGATTTGATAAAATTCCGCCAACAGATTTTATTGTTTTTAGCAGAAAAAAATAAAATGAAAATTTACAAACCCTACGAATACCTCCTGATAATACAAATATTATGGCAATAATATTTTAATAATTACAGTTTGAAAGATGCCCCAATAAAAACAATATAATCTGCAAACCCTCCCTGAAGTATCGTTTGATTTCCAGTAATATCAGTAGCTATTTTATCAGGTACTGTTTGTTTAATGACACGCTTTATAAGTATAGGAAGATAAAATATAACAGATGTTTGTTTAAAATTATAAGTAAGGCCTGGCTCGAAAGAAAAATTATGACCTGCCCGGCGATTACCATTACTGCCTCCCACCAGATCGTGTACCGGAATTCCTTCGGCACGAAAACCTGCTGATGCAATAATTTTATTAAAACTTGCATTTACACCGGCACGAATGGTATATTGATCTGGCACACTGTTTACTGTACTACCATTTTTTATTTGAACCAAAGTTGGTTTTCTTCCGAGTAGTGGGGATACTCCGTTCTGTTCTCTGGGATTTATCAGATAATGCATGTTGGTATACAAACTAAAATTTTGGTTTAGAATATAAAAACCATTCAATTCAGTAATAATACCGGTTCCTCCATCACCTAACTGTATTGAAGGATTAACAGGCGCTAAAACGAGGCTGTCTTCTTTTCTGTAAAAATAATCCTGGTAATCATAATTGCCTGTAGGCAGTTTTAAGCCGAGCCCTAATTGTATATTACCTTTTTGTTTAACTCTGGGTTTTATAGCCCACTTATAGGCTGTTATACGTATATCTCCTATGCCAAATGATTTTGTAGCATGCCTTGGTTTGCCTGCACCACCATGTTCAATAGTTGTTGAGCGATCGTTGGAAGTTATTGGTAGATTAAAGGAAAGTGACCATCCATTATTTAATAAACGGGTTGCTGTCATGTCCAGTGTAAATACACGATTGATTGACCTGTCTATCACTGCTGTTTTTTGATCCTGATCTCCTTTAAAATCTTTATACGATTTGAAATACCGGCTATTTACATCCAACAACCAATTGCTTGTTGAAAAAGCATGATCATTAAAATTGTAATGTGCAAATCCGGATATATTTCGAACGATTACACAACCCTGGGCATTGGCATTAATTGATATTATCAAAAATGCAAATACTGTAAAGATTTTTTTTTTCATAAAAATTTTATTAGTAGGTGATTAATTTACGTTTCATCTGAACCGGTTTTATTTTTCGAATTGAAATTAACATTGGGGCGCAGAGTGGAAGCGTTTAGGAGTTTATTTACATCATGCTTAAAAAGGCGGCCTATAGGCAATTCTTTATTGCCTATTTGAATTGTGTCTGTATGATAAGAATCAATTTTGTTTAAGGATATTATGTAAGAGCGGTGGATTCGTAAAAACATATCGGATGGCAGCATTTCTTCCAACGAGGTAAGCAAATGCTTGGTTACAATTGGTTTTGAGGTAGTATAGATCCTTATATAATCTCTCAAGCCTTCTATATATAAAATATCATTAAATAACACTTTCACCATTTTACGGTCAGTGCGGAAGTATAAAAAAGATTGGCCAGGTTCTACTGGGTTTTCAGCTAGTACAGAACTCTCTGTATTGCTTTGAAGATTTAATTGCAGAATTTTATTTACTGATTTTAAAAAACGGTCAAAACTTATTGGTTTCAGCAGGAAGTCAACTGCATTGAGTTCAAAACCTTCCAATGCATATTTTCTGTGTGCGGTAGTAAAAATTACTTTAGGAGGATTTTGTAATGTTCGTATAAAATTTGTTCCGAAAATATGTGGCATTGGTATAGCAAGAAATAACAGATCTACGGGATTTGTTTGTAAAAAAGGTAGCGCTTCCACAGCATTGCAGCATGTGCCTGCCAGTTCAAGAGCTTCTACACCTGCAATATGTTTCTCCAAAATTTCCCTTGCAGGAAGCTCATCATCAATAACAAGGCACTTTATTTTTTTACTTACCGACATATTCGTTTTTTAAATCCTTGCCATTTAAACTTTTAAAGTTTGTTGGAGATTTTATTTTAGATTTTTCAGAAAGATTTATTTTTAATAACACTACATAAATTTCTTCTTCAGCATATTTTTTCAACTCATATTTTTCCTCATATAATAATTGTAATCTTTTCTCAACAGTTGTTGTATCCTGCATAGGGCTATCTGTATCTGTTAAACCCAAACCATGTATGAGTTTCATCAACAATATTTCATTCTCAACATTGAATTCGAGATTGATCCAGGGTTGTTCAGACTGGCTGCAATGTTTAAAACTGTTTTCAATAAAAGGCAATAGTAAAAGGGGAGAAATATTCTTATTCAACAAATCACCCTTTATTGCAACTTGAACCTCAAGCTTGTTGCGATACCTTGCTTTTTCCAACGCTATATATTCTTTCATCATTGTAAGTTCTTTTTCTAAAGAAATTTTTGGCTCGTCACAATCATACAGCAGATAACTAAGAAGGTCTGCAAGCTTCAGTAACAGTTCCGGAGCTTCAGGTAATTTTCTTTGTGCAGATTCATAAATCTGGTCGAGTGAACTGAAAAGAAAATCAGGTCGTATCTGCGCCTTCATCAATTGCAGATCAGTGATCAGTTTTTCTTTTTCTAATAGTTCTTTTTCTTTTTGTTTTAAGTACCAGTGTTTAACCAACTTGATGGCAGTTGCTGCTGCAATAACTTTTGGCGCATTAAGCAAAACCGAATTAATGTTGGTCCACCAAATTGAGTTACCACCCAATACGATATTATTATGATATGCCAAATCAATTAATGGGAATACTGCCTGATGTATACCATATCCTGCAATAAGAAGAAAAGCGATCAAAAAAGCAACTCCTGTTGTTAACATAAAATACTTCCTTGTTAATAAATACCGTGGCAGTAAGATGTAAATAAAAAAATAACAGGCAATAGAATGAATTAATATAAGTAGGAAAGTTTTTATTAATAAAATTGAACTGAGATTTCCAAAAGTAATTTGTTGCAACCCCACCTGCAGATAGTAATAATAAGTGGCAGCAAAATATATCCACCACAATAGCCAAAAGGCAGTATGACGCCTGATGCGGTGTGCCAGCTTACCTGAAAAAACAAATTCATACCAGTTCATATACTTTATTTTCTTGCAGGTTTAAAATTTGTTTATCCTTTTGAAGAGGAAGATGTACAGAGATTCTAAGTACTACATTATAACTCATTTCATTTTCTGTGATATACAATGAATAGGCTCCGGAATAAAGCAATTGAAGTCGTTTTTTTACATTATAAAGGCCTATTCCATTTTTTGTAATTATTTCATTCTTCGATTCAGGTTTATTATTGGATATTTTAAACTCCAGTTTTTCGTTTTCAATCAGAATATCAAGTTTAACCCACGGATGGGCGAGCATTTGGCTTGTGCCATGTTTAAAACTATTTTCCACAAAAGGAATTAACAGCAGAGGGCTTATCATTTTACCTGTTGTATTTCCCTGCACATGCAGACTTATGTTTAATTTATCGCCATAGCGTATTCGTTCCAGTTCCATATAATCCTGTATCATTAAAAGTTCTTTCTCAAGTGGTACTAACGTGCGGTTACATTCATTTAAAATATACTTCAGCAAACTGGAAAGCTTTTTTATTATCTCGGGAGCTTTGGGAGAGCCATTGAGAATAAAAGAGTAAATATTATTAAGAGTATTAAATAAAAAATGTGGATGTACCTGTGCTTTTAAAAGTTGTAATTCCGCACTGATGTTTTCACGGGTTAGCTGCTCAGTTTCAATTTGCTTAAGGTACCAGCGTTTTAAAAATTTGATAGCCACAGCAAAGCCAACTACGGTTGGATAATTAAATAATATCTGGCGTATCCAGATAGGTGTAATAAAATATATGGAAGGCATTTTGTCAAAGTATCCCAGCCATGTACTTATTGAAAATGTCATTAAAAAATTTAAATAATTGAAACAGGCAATCGCCAATACAAATAAAATCAACAGTACTGTTGTGATAAGCTTGTTTTTATTTTTTTTCAAATACCTTGGCATAATAAAATAAAGAATACCATAAACAAGTGCCATATGCACAACCGTCATCAGCACACTGTTCATTAAAATACGAAGGCAGGAGATCAGTACCCCGTATTTTTCAATTTGTGGCATCGGCCCATTAAGGTTAAAGGCAGGGACCCAATAAGTAGGAACTAGATATGTTACAGCAAAGTAGAGGCACCACGTAATCCAGAAAACAATGTGACGTTGAAAACGATGAGCACGCTGCTCAGAGAATATAAAATCATTGATATTCATAAGTATGCTTTCTTTATTAAAAGTAGTCAATGATTTTGTGTATACTTTCTCTTTAATACCTATATAAGACAAACGTCCTTTCTTTTTCTGCAAATGCATTTCGTCGTCGGCAAATGGTAATAGTTATTTGAATAAAGGTTTCTGCTATCTAATGATTCCTGCCTGCCGAAATAAAAAATTAACACCGTGGACTGAAAGTAATTTTAGTTCATAATAATTCTTTCTTATAAAACTTATTAAAATGAATACACAACTTCACAACTTTTTAAAAAAATTTGCTGCTATTGCAAGTTTACTTATAGTTTTGACCTCCTGCAAAAAAGAAAATGAAACCGATGAACCAATGGAACAAATTAAAACTTATTCATCGGAGGTAGTATCAACCTGGATCAATTTTGATCTCCGTCTGTTACGAACCAACGCAACCCAGCTAAATAATTTTGTAATGATGCAGCACTGGGCATACAGCAGCATAGCATTATATGAAGCCGTAGTAACCGGAATGAATGGTTACACCACACTGGCTGGTCAGTTAAATGAAATGCCTGTTATGCCTGCAATTGAGCAAGGTAAAGATTATCACCAGCCAACCAGTGCCAATACGGTTTTGGCAGCAATGATCAGAAACTTTTATCCTGATCTTCCCGCAGCAGATAAAATCTCAACTGATTCACTGGAAAATGTTTTAAATGCACGGTATCAAAATGAGGTAAATGCAGAAATATTTCAGCGTTCTGTTGATTATGGTAAGGCTGTGGCGCAACGGGTTTATGAATGGTCAAAAACAGATGGTTCACTTACTGTTCAACCAGCTTATGTAATACCTGTTGGCCCCGGGCTTTGGGAAAAAACCGCACCCGGATTTTTAAACCCACAAAATCCTTACTGGAGTACAAACCGGCAATTGGTTGCCGGCAGCCTGGCTGCTTCACAAATACCTCCACCACCTGTATACTCAG
>JBPCQG010000454.1:0-3106 GCA_050998315.1 Chitinophagaceae bacterium | reverse complement strand
GCTAAGCAATCTGCAAAAAGCAAATAAGAATTCTCATGCTGTCTTGGTGCAATTTAAAGAAAGCATTGATAAAGATCTTTTGGAAAATTTAAGAGATGTAAAAGCAGTACAACAGCTACCAACCGGCAACTGGCAACTGGAAACTGATAATCCCGAAACAGTAAGAAAGCAACTATTGGAATTGAGTTTGCAGCACAATCTTAATATTGTTTCTTTGCAAAGTCAAAATTCCAGTTTGGAGGAAGTATTCAGAAATCTTACTAATTAAAAAATAAGCACAATGAGTTACATCGCAAACATATATGCACGACAAATTTTAGACAGCCGTGGAAACCCCACAGTAGAAGTAGATGTGTTAACCGAAAATGAACACTTAGGAAGAGCCGCAGTTCCATCAGGCGCAAGCACAGGCGTACACGAAGCCGTTGAGCTTCGTGATAACGATAAAAAATTG
The DNA here is from genome assembly GCA_050998315.1 of Chitinophagaceae bacterium. Lineage (GTDB taxonomy): Bacteria > Bacteroidota > Bacteroidia > Chitinophagales > Chitinophagaceae > Ginsengibacter. The sequence goes on along the minus strand of JBPCQG010000454.1, from coordinate 2,652 downwards.
TATGGCGGCAAAGGCGTGCTGAATGCTGTAAAAAATGTGAATGAACTATTATCTCAAAAATTGGAAGGCTGGGATGTTGCCGATCAAACCGGCATTGATAGTATGATGATAGAACTGGATGGTAGCGAAAATAAAAGTGAGCTTGGCGCAAATGCAATGCTGGCAGTTAGCCTGGCGGTTGCAAAAGCAGCAGCGCTGGAAGCTAATCTTCCATTATACCGCTACATCGGTGGCACCAATGCAAAAGTTTTGCCTATCCCCATGATGAATATTTTAAATGGTGGTGCTCATGCTGATAATAAAATCGACTTCCAGGAATTTATGGTAATGCCGGTTGGCGCTTCTTCCTTCAGTGAGGGATTACAATGGGGTGTTGAAATTTTTCATGCATTAAAAACTGTTCTCAAAAAAAACGGATACAGCACTAACGTTGGTGACGAAGGCGGCTTTGCCCCAAACATACAAAGCAATAAAGAAGCAATTGAAACTGTACTAACTGCTATTGAAGTTGCCGGATACAAAACAGGTTCTCAAATTGTGATTGCAATGGACCCGGCAGTAAGTGAAATGTTTGACAGTACTTCTAAAACATATCATTTTCATAAAAGTGACGGCCCAAAATTAAGTATAGAAAAGATGGTTGACTTTTGGGAAAGCTGGGTTAATCAATATCCAATAATTTCTATTGAAGATGGAATGGCGGAAGATGATTGGGACGGATGGAAAATGCTCACGGAAAGAGTGGGGAGAAAAATTCAGCTGGTAGGTGATGACCTTTTTGTAACGAATGTAACCCGCCTGCAACAAGGTATAGATAAGGGAATCGCCAACGCCTTATTGGTGAAAGTAAACCAGATAGGAACACTTACTGAAACAATAGATGCAGTTGCGCTTGCACAAACAAATGGATATAATACCATTATGAGCCATCGCAGCGGGGAGACTGAAGACACTACTATTGCGGATCTGGCAGTGGCGTTAAATTGCGGACAAATAAAAACGGGATCAGCAAGCAGAACAGATAGAATTGCTAAGTACAACCAATTAATAAGAATAGAAGAAATTTTAGCAGAAAGCGCTGTTTATCCAAAAGGAAAAATTAAATTTGGCAAACCCTTCTAATTTTCCCTAAAGGGAAGACTAAAACTTAATAATATTGGAAAATACTTCTGAAAATAAGGAATCTCAAAGGTCATCTCAGTTGGAGAACCAGCCCGTGCCGGTACGGGGGATTGGTGTGAGGTTCCCCCACTGGTTAAAAAATAAATACTTAATAACTGGGGTTGTCTTTGTTATATGGATATGCTTTATTGATAGAAATGACCTTCCTACTCAATGGAAAAGAGTTATGGAATTGAGAACTTTGCAGCAAAGTGAAAAAAATATGAATAATCAGATAAGTGATACAAAACAAGAGCTTGAACTTTTAAAAACCAATCCTTCCACCTTAGAAAAATATGCCCGGGAAAAGTATAAGATGAAAAGAGATAATGAAGATCTTTACATAATAAGCGCAACAAAACAGTAAATTTACCGTGGAATACAATATTTCTTTTCATAGGTCGTTAATACCTCGAATTGGATATAATTTTCTCACTAAAAGCAACTAATCGTGTCAAAGCATAATTTCACACCAGAAGATCTGGTACAGTATCTGTATAATGAAACCTCCCCTGAAAAGTCTTCAGCTATTAATGCTGCATTAGAAACTGACTGGTCATTACGGGAAATGTATAATGTAATCGTTTCAGGACAAAAAAAGCTTGAAGCATTTGAACTTTCTCCCCGTGAGGAAGCCGTAAACAAAATTCTGGCTCATGCAGAAAAATCAATCTCTGAATTGCATCATCATTAAAATCAAATTACTAATTAATTTCGTCCTGCCATAATTGTGGCGGGACGTTTTATTTAGCGGTAATTCGATCTGCACATTTCTTTTTATAAAATTTTTATGAACCAGGCATTTGTACCTTGTGGCATCATCGTACAGCCTGTACTGAACGAAGTGAATGTATCGCATTACGTTCTTTGTGCTGCTATTAATCTTTTATTTTAAGCGAATTTGGATACACGTTATGAGCAAAAAAGAACGCTATAAATTCACGATAGATTTTTTTAAAACCCATGCTCCAAATGCTGAAACCGAACTTATTTATGATGGAGCATATCAATTATTAGTTGCTGTAATCTTATCTGCTCAATGCACTGATAAAAGAATTAATCTTACCACACCTGCTATTTTCGAAAAATATCCCGATGTACATGCATTAAGCAAGGCTGATCACGAAGAGTTGTTCCAATTGATAAAAAGCGTTTCTTACCCAAACAATAAAACAAAACATCTTATTGGCATGGGTAAAATGGTTGTTGAAAAATTTAGTGGACAAATACCAATGACCGTTGATGAATTAACTCAATTGCCAGGTGTAGGAAGAAAGACAGCGAATGTAATTACCTCAGTAATTGATGCACAGCCAAACATTGCTGTAGATACACATGTGTTTCGTGTATCAGCACGAATTGGCTTAACCTCTGGCGCCAAAAATCCATTGCAGACCGAAAAGCAATTATTAAAAAACACTCCTGAAGAATACCTGGGAAAAATGCATCACTGGCTGATATTGCATGGCAGGTACATATGTGTAGCACGAA
>JBPCQG010000281.1:0-7086 GCA_050998315.1 Chitinophagaceae bacterium | reverse complement strand
ACAAAAAATTTATTATCGGTAAGCTTTATGGCTAAGAAAACTCAATATAATTAAGTACTTAATCATTAGGTGGGATGATAAAAGTTGAACATAAAAAAAGCTTAGTGTAACCACTTTCACTAAAGATTTTACCGACCATTTTTCAGAAATATGCCCACAAAAAAAAAAAGCAACCAACAGACCAATTCTCTTACAGGCTGACTTTAAGTCGCCTAAAAAACAAAATTAAAAAAACAATAGAAACTATTGGAATCTTAACACAGAATCTTAGTGGGCTCAAAAAAATCTTTCAAAGTCTTGTTATTTCCAGGTCTCAAATCAAGGTGTAACTGTACTATCCTCAAAGTCTGTTTCAGGCATCACTCCCCTATCTTTGTTCTCCAACGATAATATATGAATTTGGAGTATAACAAAAATGAAGATTCAATGAAGCTTACCATTAGCCAGGTAAGCAAGTATTATGAAAAAATAAAATTAGGAGGCGGAAAAAAGGCAATAGAAAAGCAAAAAGAAAAAAACAAACTAACTGCAAGGCAACGTATTAATTACTTAGTTGACAAACCAACTCCCTTTATCGAAATAGGTGCATTTGCAGGTTTTGAAATGTATGAAGAACACGGGGGTTGCCCCGCAGGCGGTACTGTTGCCGGAATTGGTTACGTTAGCGGACGGCAATGTGTAATTGTAGCAAATGATCAAACAGTGAAAGCAGGTGCCTGGTTTCCTATTACGGGGAAGAAGAATTTGCGTATGCAGGAAATTGCCATGGAAAATAGTTTACCCGTAATTTACCTTGTTGATAGTGCAGGTGTTTTTTTACCTATGCAGGATGAGATATTTCCTGATAAAGAACATTTTGGAAGAATTTTTAGAAACAATGCCCGCATGAGTGCCATGGGCATTACACAAATAGCCGCTGTGATGGGTGCATGTGTAGCTGGAGGTGCATACCTGCCAATTATGAGTGATGAAACTTTAATGGTTGAAGGCAACGGAAGCATCTTTCTTGCCGGGCCTTACTTAGTTAAAGCTGCTGTTGGCGAAGATGTGGATGCAGAAACGTTGGGCGGAGCAGCAACCCATACAGAGATCAGCGGAATAGCCGATTATAAATTTTCAACGGAAGAAGAATGTCTTGACCAGGTAAAAAAGATCATCGGAAAATTAGGTCATACTCCTGCCGCCGGGTTTAATCGTATTGAACCCAAGCCCCCACAAAAAAAACCAGAAGAATTGTATGGAATACTTCCTGTAGGAAATGTAAAACCATACGATATGCTTGAAATAATTGATCGAATTATTGACAACAGCGAGTTCGAACAATTCAAACAGGATTATGGTAAAACTATTTTATGCGGATATGCACGTATTGATGGATGGTCAGTTGGCATTGTTGCCAATCAGCGGCAGACCACAAAAAACAAGAAAGGTGAATTACAAATGGGTGGTGTAATTTATAACGACAGCGCAGATAAAGCTGCACGTTTTATAATGAATTGCAATCAAAAGAAAATACCATTGGTTTTTTTACACGATGTAACCGGTTTTATGGTCGGCACCCGAAGCGAGCATTCAGGCATAATAAAAGACGGAGCAAAAATGGTGAATGCGGTTGCAAATTCAGTGGTTCCAAAAATTACAATAGTGGTAGGTAATAGTTTTGGCGCAGGTAATTATGCTATGTGTGGCAAGGCTTACGATCCACGCTTTATTTATGCATGGCCAAGCGCTAAAATAGCGGTTATGGGCGGTGATCAGGCTGCTAAAACAATGTTACAAATCCAGGTGGCAGGCATGAAGGCAAAAGGAGAGCAGGTGTCGCCGGAAGATGAACAGAAATTATTGAACGACTTAAAAGCACAGTATGAGAAGCAAACAACTCCCTATTATGCTGCAGCACGGCTTTGGGTTGATGCAATAATTGACCCCGCAGATACCCGCCTTGTAATTTCAGAAGGAATTGCAGCAGCAAATAATAATGCGGTAATACCTGATTTTAAGGTGGGGGTGTTTCAGGTGTGAGCTTTAGGATTTACAAGTTCACGAGTTTACAAGTTCACGAGTTTACAAGTTAGCAGGTTTCGCTGTTAAGCTTTAACTTTTTTGCTATTTTCATTTTATTATCCACTTAATGGCCCAATAACTTAATGACCCAATGACTTCAATGACTTTCAACATGACTTCCTATCCCATATACCACGTTGATGCATTTACTTCGAAACTATTTGGAGGAAATCCGGCAGCAGTTTGTCCTTTAGAAAAATGGCTGCCGGATGAAATCATGCAGAGACTTGCTTTTGAAAACAATCTAAGCGAAACAGCCTTTTTTGTAAACGAAGGTGGTCAATATCATATTCGTTGGTTCACTCCCGAGTTTGAAATTGATCTTTGCGGTCATGCAACGTTAGCATCAGCGTTTGTAATTTTTAACTTCTTAAACCATGCGCCTGATGTAATCCGCTTCACTTGTAAGAGTGGTATTTTAGAAGTAACTAAAAAAGATGAGCTGATAGAACTAAATTTTCCGGTGCGCATGCCCCAACCTGCTACAGCGCCTGAAGCGCTGCTAAAAGGTTTAAATATTGCACCTTCGAAGGTGCTTAAATCGAGAGATTATTTTTTAGTGTACGACGATGAAAGCCAAATACCGGCTATCGTTCCTGATTATAACTATCTCAACAAGATTGATGCTATCGGCATAATTGTAACGGCCCCGGGAAAAGAGCTTGATTTTGTTTCCCGTTTCTTTGTTCCTAATTCTGTTATTGGCGAAGATCCTGTTACAGGTTCGGCACATTGTAACCTTATCCCTTATTGGGCACATCAATTAAATAAATCAACACTTACAGCAAAGCAATTATCTGCAAGGCAGGGAGAGTTGTTTTGCCAACATAAGGGCGAGCGGGTAATAATAGCGGGCCGTGCAGTTTTATATTTAAAAGGAGAATATTTTTTATAGTATGGGAGCAGAAGCACACGAATTAATTATTTATACTGATGGCTCGAGTCGCGGAAACCCCGGACCGGGAGGATATGGAGCAATTTTAATTTGGGGATCAACACGAAAAGAGCTGTCTGCCGGTTACAGGCTAACAACAAATAACAGGATGGAATTATTAGGCGTTATAACTGCCTTGGAAAACCTTAAAAAAAAGGATGTTCCGCTAACCATTTACATTTACACCGATAGTCAATACATTGTAAAAGCTATACAGCAAGGATGGCTTAACAAATGGGTACGCACAAACTTTGCAGGAGGCAAAAAGAATAAAGACCTTTGGATGCGTTTTTACAACCTTGCAAAAGATTATAACATCACTTTTAAGTGGGTGAAGGGCCACGCAGATAATCGGTTCAATAACCGGTGTGACGAACTTGCCACACAGGCAGCAGATGGAAAAAATCTGTTGATCGATGAAGGGTACGAAAGTGAACTGGTAAATAAAAAATAACCGTCTTATTTATACTTAGTCTTACCACAAAGAGCGTAAAGCTTTTCAACAAACACAAAACTTTAATCATTCTTAATGAGCTTTGTGGTCCATCTCTTCGTGAACTTGTGGTTAATTTATCACAACTCTACACCCTGAACTATTATTATAATGAACAGCGTCTGTAGTTGGAGCGGCGGAAAAGACAGTTGCTTTGCGTTAATGCAGGCAATGAAAGAAGGATATGTTCCCAAAGTTTTATTGAATGTTTTAAATGAAGAGGGAAGGATTTCGAGAAGCCACGGAATCCCTTCAGCACTTTTACAGGAACAATCATTGGCAGCAGGCATACCAATTCATTTTATAGAAAGCAGCTGGAAAGAATACGAACCAAAATTTATACAAGTGCTGAAACAATTAACTGACCGGTATACATTAACTCATGTTGTATTTGGAGATATAGACTTACAGGCACATAAAGATTGGGAAGAAAAAGTTTGTAAGGAAGCAGGATTGCAGGCAATCCTTCCGCTATGGAAACAAGACCGCCTGCAGCTAGTAATCAAAATGTTAGAGAGCGGAATTGAAACTATTATTGTTAGCTGTAATGAAGTGATGGGAGAAAAATTCTTAGGCAAAACCCTTACACCTATTCTAATAACAGAACTGCAGCAATTAGCTATAGACCCCTGTGGTGAAAACGGAGAATTTCACACGCTGGTTGTTAATTGTCCTTTATTTAAAAAGAAGCTACATGTTCAGGTAATGGAGAAGTTGCTATATGAGCGTTATTGGTTCTGCAAATTACAGATGTGGCCTTGAGAAGCATGAAGTAGCGTTAAACAATAAGCCTTTTATAAGATTCCTGGAAACTATTCCAATTTATGCTGCAACCCGCTGCAATATTATTTTACACACAACATCCGTTGATACTTTAACCGTATGATTTTTATATAGGGGAATGGAAAAATAATCTCCGGGAACGAGTTGGTGAGTTTCCTCTTCCACTGTAATATCACATGTACCTTCAACAATAAGAAATTTTTCAATTTGATTATGATGTATTTCCTGAACAAATACATCTTTTAGCCAGACAATAGCTGTTATTACCTCCGGTGTATATTCAATAATTTTAGCATGCATATCTACAAAGGTTGCTCGTAGAACCATATCATCCCGATGTAACCACTCTGCATAATCAGATATGTTAGATCCTTCATATAAAACCGGCGGAAAAGATGCCTGTTCGCCTTTATCCAATCTTTCGGTATAATCAATTGTGGCCATTAAAAATGGCTTCACTGTTGAAGGTGGAGCAACGGCATTTGCCTTTAAATGCCTCTCAAAATCTTCACTAATATGGTTAATCTCCTTACGGACTTCCTCATTTGCTGCTGCCATTTGTTCCACTTCCAAATTCTCATGGGGGTCTGTAAGGCCTAAAACGTATGCTTCTAACATTCCTGATTTTATATAATCTTCAAAATTTTGCATTCTTCTACGGTTCTTTTTCTTATTACTTCTTCGCTTGGTACGAACATTTAAAAGTTATACTCAATTTCTTTCAAAAACCTATACTTCAATAAGTATTAAATAAAGAACTGTCGCTTAATTTTTATGTAAACAGAATTTCTTCTTTTTTACATTTCCTGTTAAACAATGTTTGTTCCACATTCTATATACGTTTGTATTAACTATAAGGCTTTAAAAAGATTAATGCGGTAACTATTCCCGATTACGTTTAACAATTTTTGTTAAGGCACCAGATTCAAAATAAAAATCCGGCCGCAGAAGGCAGGATGTTACAAGCTGTTCAATTCTTTAGGCTATAGCCTCTTCAAATTTCCTGTTTTTTGCATATACATAATACCCACTAAATAATAAAGCAGAGAAAAACAGGTTACCCATTATTGAGTTAAGAACAAAATTTCCGAAAAGTTCGTTTTTGTAAAATGGAATAGCAGCGGCATAACAAGCAAGTAAACCAGTTATATTATGAGCATAACTTGTGCTGCTAACCCAAACTCCAAAGTTGGAAATAACGAAGAAAATAAGAGCGCTCCAAACTGCTGCAAAAGCAATATTAACTACCGATTTTTTACGAATAAACGTTGCAAGCAGGGTAATTAATATAAAAGCAGCATATACGAAGAATTGGGTTGTTCCATAAAATCCTTTCCTTGAAGTAAATAATTGCAAACAAACATCTGACAATAGCAAGGCAGATAAAGGCAGTAAAAAAGCAAGCTTTTTATCTTTTATAACCGAGCCTCCAAACACAGCCATAGCCCCTAAAGCAGTAAAGTTTTCAGGGTGAGGAAACAATCTTGTAAAGGCGGCAAAAACAATTAATAATGCTGCACTTAAAACCGGAGAATTATTTTGCTTATTCATGTGATTATCTTAATGCTGCGAAATTAGTTTAAAAGTGCCTCATATCTTAGAATGACTTCTAAATTGTTGCAAAAAATGGTAATGTACTGAAAAATAGTTGGTGATTTTATGGAATAAATTCCTTTTATTGCCGGTGTTAATCCTAAGAGGAAGCGAGCTCTGCTGGAGAGCAACTTGCCAGCAATAAGATTAATGCAAGACAATAGTCGTGATAGCAGTCTTTATAAGGCTGCTATTTTTATGATTATTGGATTGCTTCTATGGCTCCAAAAACTCATAGTTTGGATTTGTTCTTAAAGTAGATATACCATTTTATAAAGCTCTTTCTATGTTCTTCTGTTAGTCCTCTGTGCAAGTCAAGATGATTTTTTAAATGCCCAAAATAAGACTCAATACCATTAGTTGTTTTAGGTATGTTACTATCGTTTAAATAGTAAAACATATTTGGAAAAGCTCTTTTTATAGTAAAGTATGAGCGCCTGATCATCTTATGTTTATACCAGTATCTTTCTGTTTCTTGCTTGTAAGACTTCTCTTTTAAAAAGTCATGAAACTTCTTTTCCCAGGCTAACAGGCACTGCTCAAAATACTGCTTATCATTATGTGTTTTGATAAGGTGAATCATCAAAATTAAGTTCCTTAATTCTTTGCCTGCATCGTATGTTGGATTAGCTGTAACCCAAAGCAGGCACATCCTTTGGATATGTACAAGGCATCTTTGAACTATTACTTGAGGCATCACTTTCTTAATAGCTTTAAGTGTTGCTTTATGTCCATCACATGTAATACTGGCTATCTCTAGTCCCAATTGTAGGAGGTTTATCAAATCCTCTTTTATCTCTTCATATCGTTCTGCATCGGAGAACCTAAATAGCTGTGTGTAACTGATGATGTTATCCTGATAGCAGACAACACAAAACTTTTTGAAGTAGGTAGCATCTACTCTTAAATGAATATTGTCATGATGAATAATTGGTGTCAGAGGAGCTTTAGCAAGAAAGTGGTAAAAGGTTTTTTGCAAGGTGTCTTTTGACAAGCCACTATCTCTTTGAAGCGTCTTATAAGTCTGCCGCTCAAGAACCCATTTCCTAAACCATGCAAAACGGTTATTAATACGTTGAACGCTATCATTGGCAGTAAAGAGAATGCTACATTGCTTGCATTTAAATCGTTGTTTGCCTGCCTGTTTACCCCATCTAATAACGGATAAACTGCCACAAGACCAACAACGTTTTTTTTAGCTTTTTCATATACAAAAAAA
>JBPCQG010000393.1:0-2646 GCA_050998315.1 Chitinophagaceae bacterium | reverse complement strand
AATGATATTCTCAATAAGAAGATAACCATTTTCATTAAAGAATTTTATTTGCTCCGGTGTAATTTGAAATGAGGTTTGCATAATTGTATGTTTTAGTTATACCGGTTTTTTAATAGTTGCACCATATAAAGGTTAATATCCCATTGACTTGCAACCGGCTCTTTGGTTTCAGGCAATGTAAACATATAAGGTGCAGGGCCAAATTCCGGGGTAACTGTTAAAAGATCTGTGCATAGAGAATGATGATGATGAATGATGGTATCCCACCAATGCAGATGATAATTTACTGCTTCTTCCCATTCAGGCAATCTTGGGTCGGTTATTTGCGGGCCTTGTGGATGGCCTACCCTTGCATGTATGTGATAAGATTGTTTGATAATCGCATGCAGATTTTCCCGCTGATCCTGTAGATACGATTCCGATACATTGCAGAAATGAGAAAAATCTGCGGCGAAGCGTATTTCCGGAATCGATTCTATAAATTTAAAAGTAGTAGTAACGGAAAAAGGGAATTTCCCCCTGTGTGTTTCATGAATTATCGGGATGCCGGTTTCGTGTTCTATTTTTTGTGATAGGTGAATAAGTTCCAAATTCTGCTCAAACGAATAAAAATCCTTTCCCGTTTGCGAATTGATGAATAAAGGTTTAAATGAAGCTATGTAATAAAGATTTTCTTCAAAGTTCTGTTTGTATTCTGAAAACCCATTACCCTTGGCGTCATATTGCTGCCCTATAATTTGTAATGATAATTTATTTGTCCATTCCAGAAATTCATTTTTTAAATTGCTGTTCAAAGGAAAGCCAAACTCAATACCATCATATCCCGCATTTTTTATTTTATGCAACATTTCTTTTATATTCATATGGGCCAACCCCCACATGGGGCAGAAAAATTGTATTTTCATTGCTCCAACTTTACTAAGCAAACTTAGTTATGCAACTACACAAAGTTTTGTACAATAGTACTGTAATACTAAAATGAACAAATACCATTTAGATACTAATTCTACTGCCGACAGAAAAATTGCAGACTTAACAAAGCTTGGGATTAGAAACGCATTAATAATTGGCAGGTACCAATACAATAGTGCCCGTCAAAAATTGAATGCCCATCTTCACAAAGGCATGATGGAGATTTGCTACTGTCACAAAGGCAAGCAGGTGTACGAGGTAGCCAATAAAAGCTACCGCATAAAAGGAGGAGATGTGTTTGTAACCTTTCCGGATGAAATGCACAGCACAGGCGATCATCCTGAAGAAAAAGGAGTTTTGTACTGGCTGGTTATAAAAATTTCCTTTAGCAAGGATATGTTTTTTCATTACGGTAAAAAAGAAAGTGTGGCTTTTATTGATGCGCTGATTAATTTACCAGTCCGGCATTTTAAAGGCAAAGCTGAAATGAAAAAAACACTGGAAACCATTTTAGCGATTGCAGATAACAGTAAAAACAAAATGCAGAGAATTATTTTGGAGAACCTGCTTATTTCATTTCTTATCCAGGTAATTGAAACAGCGGCTAACACAGCTCTGCTTTCAAAGCCTTTATCTGACAATGCGGCAAAAATCCACTTGTTTATCATGCATAATTTCAAAGAGGAAATATCAATAGAAGCGATGGCTAAAATGCTTCATTTATCTGTTTCCAGATTTAAGTCATGGTTTAAAGAAGAATTTGGCATACCCCCTTTGGATTTTATTTCGAGAAAAAGAGTGGAAGAAGCAAAAATGATAATGCAAAAACAACCCGCTTTGAGTATGAGCGATATTGCCTATACCTTGGGATTTTCTTCGCCACAATATTTTGCCACGGTGTTTAAGCGATATACTTTTTTGTCGCCTATGCAGTACAAAGCTTCTACTTAAGATTTTAGAAATGGTGCAAGATGCCACAGCACGTAAATCTCAAACACAATTATTCATATCACGCTTTGCAACAGTTTATACACCAATTGTTTTTTTCTTAGCCATAGCAGTATGTTTGGTTCCTTATTTTTTTGTTGATGATTATATTTTTAATACATGGTTTTACACGGACCATGCTTATACATCTTGTTATATGTTGCATTGCCTCTCTCACATCGGTATAACTTTCTGCGATCAGCTCCGATTTTAAAATACAATTTACTCTTTCGGCCATAGCATTTTCATAAGGATCTCCATTTTGAGTAATAGAGATGAGTGCATGATGCTCCATATGGCAGATAAAGAATCTTACTATCTGTAATATTTTGCTGAGGCTGTAACGCCTTATTATTCAAAAACGAAAATGAACTATTACTTGACTTTTGATCCTTTGTAACTTTAATAACTCTTTGATTATCACTTTACTTTTTTTAAGAACCTTAAAGGTAGAATTCCTGCGAGACCAATGAATGATGCCAAGTATGAGGATTTCTGCAGTAGTGATTTTATAACTACTATTAGAAGAAGAAAATTTTTTTTTCTGATTTAAACGATTAAGCTAATTTTGAACTATCGAACGAAAAGTATCTATAAAAGATGTTGCCAGTCATGTGGGGGTTTCTACCGCATTGGTTTCTTATGTGCTGAATGGCAAGGAAAAAGAAGCAAGGGTGGGTAAGGATATAGCTATAAAGATTCGCAAGGTAGCAACAAAATTAAAATATCAACCCAACCTGATTGCCA
>JBPCQG010000399.1:0-8774 GCA_050998315.1 Chitinophagaceae bacterium | reverse complement strand
GGTTTAATGGGCATTTGTGTAAGAAAAGGGACACCATCCATCTTGTTGGGTAAAAATAATCCGTGCCAATGCAGGGAAGTAACTTCTTTCAATTCATTATGAACCCATATTTCTGCTGTGTCACCTTCGGTGAAAGTGAGCGTAGGCATAGGGATCATACCATTTACTGCGATGCCACGTTTTGGTTTTTTACCAAATGTTACCGTAGTGTCTTTTATGTATAAATGATATACAACTGTTCGTGGAGCTGCTTTGCTGGTGATGGTTTTTATTGGACCCAAATTCTTTTTTGCCATCATTATATTCTCCATTGTTGTATTGTCATCCATTTGCATTCCGCCCATATCATCCATATTTGCAGGCTTTTCCTTCATGAGCTTCATCCCGCATTTCGGACAATTACCTGGTTTGTCTGCATGAATTTCAGGATGCATTGGACAAGTGTATGTTGCAGGCTGGGCTGCTGAAGATTTAGTTTTTTCTACAACTAATTTCATCCCACATTTTGGACAGTTGCCCGGCTTGGTTGCATGGATTTCCGGATGCATTGGACAAGTAAAAGTTGCAGGCTGTGCTGCTAAAGATTTAGTTTTTTCTACAACTAACTTCATCCCGCATTTTGGACAGTTGCCTGGCTTTGTCGCATGAATTTCAGGATGCATTGGACAGGTGTAAGTTGTGGGTTGCGCAGCCTGATTTGTTTTTGAAGGCATCTCTATCCCGTCATGATTTTGATGGGATGTATCTGCAATAGCTTTAGAATTTCCTTTAACTAAATTCATCCCACATTTAGGACAATTGCCCGGTTTCGTTGCATGAACTTCAGGATGCATCGGACAAGTGTAGGTTGCGGGCTGTTCTGCCTGATTTGTTTTTGAAGGCATCTCCATATCATCATGATTGTGATGGGAAGTATCCGCAACAGCTTTAGAATTTCCTTTAACTAAATTCATCCCACATTTAGGACAACTGCCCGGTTTCGTTGCATGGATTTCAGGATGCATGGGGCATGTGTAAATTGTATGCTGTGCAGTCTTAATTTCAGTCTTCACCGGCATATTCATTTGCTTCATCTCAGCCTCTTGAGAAAGGCTTGTTTGGTTTGCCTTTGGCTTTTGAGGAGATGATTTTGGCGTTGCAACTTTTATTGTTTTTTTAACTAACGTCATTTCGCACTTTGGACATCTACCGGGTTTGGTCATTTGCACCTCCGGATGCATAGGGCAAGTGTATATTACTTTTTGAGAAGATTTACTGGTTGTTTTTTTTGCAACCGGTTTTTTTGTTTGCGTTTTTGGCGTGGGTATATTATGTCCTTCATGCTGTGCTTTTAACTGTAAAGCTGAAAGCAGAATAATTAATGAGATCAGGTATTTCATAATTTATTTTTTAGATGTTATTGGCAACAGTTTTTCTTTCTGATAAAAAGTGCTTTTATTATTCTCAGTATTCCCTTGCCAATCTGTTTCAAAATTTTTTAATTTTTTATCGCGAGACTATCTTTTATTTTCCTCACCCAGTAATTAATTGTTGCCGTATCATTTGATGTAAGTTTTGCATCTGTATGCATTATTGTATAAGATGATATTGGCATTGTACCATCTTTAATACTTGTTTCAATTGCCCTAAACTTATTAGTCTGTTTTCTCAAAGAATATGAACCAAACTCACTGAAATTTAAATCCTGCTTGCCATCCCGGATATGCTCTGCCATAAACCATCCCATAGGCTGAATATTGAAATACCATGCATAGTAGGTATTGTTGCTATGACAGTCATAACATTTATTTTTAAAAATGGTTTGCACACTATCGGGCAAGCGGTATGTTTTTGTTATATCTGTTGCTAACAGCTGTGCATTTTTGTTATGTGCAGGCTGTATAAATTGTATGGCAATAAATACGATCAATAACCCCAGCAGGATTTTTTTATAAAGTCTCATGCCTGCTATTTAACTTCTTCTTTTACTGAACCGCACGTTGGCATTTTTTTGCCCAAATATGGATTTTTAATTTCCTTAGTTTCACTTAGCCAGTTTGCTCCTTTATTATCATTGTACATAGGGCAATGGGTCTGATACAAAGTTTGTCCTGCTCCAAAAGTTTTTACAATATCATACATGTCTTTACTTAGCATATCAAAATGTTCCCGCTGGTGTTCAATTTTATCAGCATTTGTACTAATATGATCTGCCATTTCTATCGCATCAACTTCTATATCCTTATATATGTTCTTTTGCTCTGAGGTTAGTAAAGACTTATCAAATTTTGCCATAGCTGCAACAAATGCTTTACCACCACTGGCAGCTTCGCCCCCATCGTCATTAGCCAGTGCATTTTTTATATGCAAGTAATGTGTGGTAATTTCTTTTATTGAGGATGTAATTTTTTCGCCAGAATTTTCTGACGGTGCTGTCACATTTGAAGTATCATTTTTAATTTCTTCTGAGGATTTATCAGTACCGGTGTTACAAGCTGTAGAGGATATTGCAGCTGTAGCAATGCATATTATAATATTCTTCATTTTTTTTTCTTTTGATTAATGTTTATACAATAATTACCTGGTCCCGAAAATTCGGGACAAAACATTAAATCAAATCATATCTGGAAAGACTGAATAGCTATGCGAATGTCCGGGATGGGAGGATGGTAACTTCGGACGAAGTATTTGATATTTGTATTTACATAAGAAGTATATAAAATATCAATATTATAAAATGAAGAAACAAAAACTGAAAAAAATGCAGGGTTAATAGTGGCAATTAAAGAGTGTGTAACTGATGTATCAGTTTTATTAAACTTCATTACCTGGTCAGTACAACAATTGCCCTTATGTTCTTTTGAGTTATGATCTTTTTTGCCAGAATCAGTTTGCTTCTTACAATCCTCATGTATATCCTTAGTAACCATTACTTTTTCGTCTTCACTATCATGTGATGTATTACTTACCCCGATACCACAAACACAAGCAATTCCAACAATTGTATTAAGAGAGAATACAATTAGTAATAACGATGCTTTTAATTGTACAGGTATTTTTAATATCATTTTACGTTGCAAAAGTAACCTATTTTGGAAGTTTCGTTATTTAATATTGAATTAAAATTCACAATTTTATATTTCTTAACCTTAATGAATTTCCAATTACAGAAACAGAACTAACACTCATGGCTGCCGCGGCTATCATTGGTGATAATAAAATGCCGAAAAAGGGGTACAACAAGCCGGCAGCAATGGGAACCCCCGCAACGTTATAAATAAAGGCAAAAAATAAATTCTGCTTAATGTTTCTCATCACAGACCGGCTTAACTTTTTAGCTTTTACAATTCCCTGCAGATCCCCCTTTACCAAAGTAAATTCAGCGCTTTCCATGGCCACGTCGGTTCCTGTTCCCATTCCGATACCTACATCTGCCTGTGCTAGAGCAGGTGCATCGTTGATACCATCACCAGCCATCGCAACTTTTTTGCCTTCAGTCTGCAGCCGTTTAACTTCATTCAATTTATCTTCCGGAAGAAATTCAGCTTTGTAACCTGTTAAGTTTAATTCCTCAGCAACGGCTTTGGCCGTGCTTGCATTATCCCCGGTTAGCATGATTACTTCAATGTTATTTTGAAGAAGTGTAGCAATGGCAGCCTTACTGGTACTTTTTATTTTATCGGTAATGGTAATGTATCCTGCAGCAGCGCCATCTACAGAAATATAGGAAACTGTTTTGCCGGATGCCTGTTCTTCATGAACCTGTTTAGTTAGCCTTTCAGGAATAATAGTATTTATTTCTTCCATCAGCTTTTTATTTCCCAGGGCTATTTTTTTGTTCTCCACCGTACCGGTAACACCTTTACCGGCGATAGCTTTAAAATCATTAACATCAGAAAAAGAAAGCTTCTTTGCATTAGCATATTTTACTACGGCAGCCGCCAAAGGATGTTCACTTTGTTTATTGATTGAACTTATTTTTTGCAAAAGTTCATCTGCATCAAAGCCATCTTCTGCAATTATTTTTTCCAGTGATGGCTTGCCTTCTGTGATGGTACCTGTTTTATCAATGATAAGCGTATCAATCTTATTCATCTTTTCAAGCGCTTCTGCATTTTTTATCAACACGCCATTTTGTGCTCCCTTACCAACACCTACCATTACTGACATAGGAGTAGCTAATCCTAATGCACAGGGACAGGCTATTATCAGAACAGCAATTGCATTCACAAAACCATAAACATACTTGGGCTCCGGACCGAACATTACCCATGCAATAAATGTGAGAACAGAAATGATAACAACAACCGGAACGAAATATTTTGAAATTTTATCTGCTAATTTTTGAATAGGGGCTTTTGAGCGGCTGGCATCATTAACCATTTTTATTATTTGGGAAAGCAATGTTTCTGCACCTACTTTTTCAGCTTCCATTACAAACGAGGTAGTGGTATTTATAGTTCCCGATGTTACTTTATCATCTAAAGTTTTATCCACAGGAACAGGCTCACCAGTTATCATTGATTCATCAATGCTTGCCATGCCCTCAATCATTCTGCCATCAACAGGAATTTTTTCTCCGGGCTTGATGCGCAGTCGGTCTCCCTGCTTTATTTCATCTATTGAAATAACTTTTTCTTCTCCGTTAATAATTATGGTAGCACTTGAAGGAACTAATTTTAATAATTCTTTTATTGCACCACTGGTTCTGCTGTGTGCTCTTGCTTCCAACAGCTGACCTAATAAAACTAATGTTAGGATAACAGTTGCAGCTTCAAAATAAACAAATACTGATCCGGTGTGTGTTTTAAACTGAGTTGGAAAAATATCAGGAAATAACATGGCTATCACACTAAACAAAAATGCCACACCCGTGCCAATACCTATCAATGTAAACATGTTTAAGTTCCATGTAACAATAGATCTCCAGGCACGCTGAAAAAACATCCATCCTGCATAAAATACTACGGGAATAGATAAAACAAATTGTACCCAGTTCCATTTTTCCTGATCCATTATTTTATATAGCGGATTGCCGGGGAGCATGTCAGACATTGCGATAAGCAAAACAGGTACTGTGAAAAGTACAGCTATCTTAAACCTTTTTAAAAGGTCGATGTATGTTTTATTCTCATCATCCGCTGCAGGTTCCATTGGAACCAGATCCAGTCCGCAAATAGGGCAAGAACCCGGGGCATCCCTGATTATTTCAGGATGCATGGGGCAGGTGTATTGTTTCTTTTTTACAGAAACAGAATGCATCTTTTCTAAGTTCATTCCACACACAGGACAGTTGCCGGGCTTATCATAAGTCTTGTCTCCTTCGCAATGCATTGGGCAATAATATTCTCCACTGGGATTCTTAGAAGTTTTTTGAGCAGGTAGTGAATGTGTCTCTTTTATTTCCTTTTTTTCTTTAGAAGGTTCTTTTACTAAATGCATTCCACAAACCGGACAGTCGCCGGGCTTATCATAAGTCTTGTCTCCTTCGCAATGCATGGGGCAGAAATATTTGCCATCACTTTGTTCATTAGAATTATTTACAACGACAGGTTTTGCTTCCGGATGAGTATGGGTGAAGTTGCCGTTGTGAGAATATTTTTTTTCGTGCAACTGATATTTAGAATGATCTTTCAATGCCGCTTTTAACTGATTAGTTGGAACATGATCTTTCATATCAATAACTGCTTCCGCTTTTGGCAGATCAATTGAAACTTTATCTACTCCGTCAACGCCGGATAATAACTTTTGAACTGTTGCCTGGCATCCGCTGCAACTCATTCCTGTAATATTATATGTACGTGTCATAGTTATTTTTAAGATTATAGGAGAAAGGGTGGTAAAAATTGTAAAGCTTAATGATTACCCATGCCACCATTCAAAAGGTGCATAATGATAAAAATTATAACCAAACTTATAAGTACAATAATTATGTAAAAACCCCATAATTTTTTTGAACTTCCTTTTTGAATAGATATAGTTTTATTCGCATTACTTAATCCTAATTGAATTTTACCCCATGGTTTATATACAGATATTGTAGTTGCAGCAAGTAATACCAATATAGCAGCACCAGCTTGTGTTATGATTTGTATTCTTAACCCAAACTCCTGAGTATTTGAAAAGGATGTATCAGCGGCAATACCAGCTAAATAACTAATGGGTTGCATATGAAGCAACAAAAAAATAATTGCAACTATGGTAAGAAATAGTTTGACAATTATCCAATAGTATTTAAATAAACCCCATTTAGTGCCAAGTGACTGAATAAGGCCAGTGAACAATGAAGCGAAGCAAAGAGGAACTATTACGAACCAGGCGCTCAGTTCCATCGCAACATAGGCAGTTCGAGCCAATTGAGAGTCCTTACTAATGACTCCGGCTATGGCGAGCGCTAAAAATACAGCAATCGAACCGAGCCAACCAACGGAAAAAGTAATATGTGAGGTAAGTACTAACTTGCTTAACCGGGGCAACATTGTCATAACCTGGTTTTAATAACACAAAAATAGAAAGGCTTGTCAGGATCGCTGTTATGAAATTCTGTAATTAAGTTGTAACATTTACAGGATTAAACTATAATGTAAATACAGATGCATGTATTTGTTTCTCATTTTCCCAAATGCAAATAACATTTTCGTTATTAAGCGCTTTCACTAATGGTAAACTTCCTTTTCCTAAATTTATTCTAATGCCACCGGGTTTAAGAACAATGACATTTCCATTTTCTGTCCATGCATAAATATTTTTGTTATTTATGGTTTCAATAGAACAGCTGCGTCCTTCACCAATTTCCTTTTCAGGCATACCGGGAGTGGCAGCATAAATTTTTCCTCCTCTGCGCCAAACGGTTTCAGGTGTTCCGCTATTATCAATAGCAAGGCCGCCGCCATCCATAGGGCAACCATTCAATTTCCAGCTGCCATTGCCTAACTTTCGGGCCAGTCCAAAAGACTTCCCATTATTAGAGGATTTAATGAGATACAAATCCCTGTTTCCATCTAGCCAGTTACGAAACATGACATACAAATTATTTCCTTTCATGGTTACTGAAGGCTTGCAGCATTCGCAAACCGTACTATCGGGAGATGCATAAACCAGAATATTTTTAGCCCAGGTTTTTCCTCCATCTACTGATTTAGCGCCATAAACATTTTGACCTTTTGGGCTCTTAACACTGAGCCATATTGCATAGGCATTTAAACCATCGGCGCTTAAAGCCATTAGTGCTTCTTTAGCGCTTTCATTTTCATCATTTACTTTTAAGGCTTTTGTCCATTTTCCTGAAGCCTGTTTTTTATAAGAAAAAATATTCCCGTTTTTAGTACACGCTGTTACAACAAGTCCATTAGCTGCGGCAGCTATTTGTGGACCACGCATAGCAGAAGCAAACAACATTGGTAAAACAGCGACTAATGAGGGTGATGCAAAAGATTTTCCGCTTTTGGAAAAAGTATACATGATACTATCACCACTGCCGTAAACTATATGAATATTGTTGTTTTTATCCTTAGTAATGTTAGGCATCTGGCCTTTAGCAATAATTAAATCTTTACTCTCCTTCTTTTGAGTATAAGCTATCAGAAAAATAAAAAAGGAAAGTACAAACAGACTAATAGTTTTCATAATAATATTTTGGATGTAATGATATAATAAACTTTTAAATCACTTAAATTTTATCCAACGGTTTTCGTTTATTTTCCCCTGGTTGTTTAAAGTAACTGGGCGTAAGCCCGGTTACTTTCTTAAATTGATTGGATAGATAAGCAACGCTGCTATAGCCTAAACGATCAGCTATTTCAGAAAGTGAAAGCTCATCGTATTTTAGCAATTCTTTTACCCTTTCAATTTTTTGAGCAATAAGGTATTTTTCAATTGTTGTGCCTTCTACTTCTGAAAAAAGATTGCTCAGATAGTTATAATCATGGTGCAGCTTTTTACTGATGTGTTCAGAAAAATTGGTCTCAAGTTGGTTTTCAGAATAATGAACTAATTCAACTATTGTGTTTTTTATTTTCTCAATAAGCTGGCTTTTCCTATCATCAATTAATTCAAACCCGAATGATTGGAAAATTTTATTAAGCTCATCTTTATTTTTGTTGTTTAGTTCTTCGGTTATAGAAACTTCGCCTAACTCCACTGCTGTTGGATGGACACCAAACTTTATAAGCTCATCTTTCACTACCATTTTACAACGGCTGCATACCATATTTTTTATGTAGAGACGCATTTAATCTAATTTATTTACAACAATCTTTTTTCCTAAACAATGAAAGAAAAAACCTTAAAAATCTCATTACATAAATCATACGTGCTTTATAAATATTGATGCTACAAAATTAATTTTAATGATAGACAGTATTACATTTTCATCTTGCTCATATCCATTCCTGCCATGGGATCAGCGCCTTTCTTAAAAATATATTCGCTGTTCAATAAATAGGCGCCGGAGGTAACCACTAAATCACCTGACTGCAACCCTGATGTTATTTCTATGCGTCCGTCATTTTCAATCCCCACACTCACCATTTTATTTATAAAAGTATTATTGCCAATCTTTATCCAAACTGATGCACTTTTGCTGTCTCTTATCACAGCGTCTGTTGGTAACAGCAATGATTTGTTTTCTTTATTTTTTATTGTTACATACGCCTGCATACCGGGTTTTAGCTGGTTACCCGGATTAGGAATGACCACTCTTATTAAATTTATCCGTGTGCCCTCGGTTAATTCAGGATTTGCAAAATCAATTTTACCTTTTATATTTTTCTCCGGCAAATCCGGGAACTGAACAG
>JBPCQG010000383.1:0-12143 GCA_050998315.1 Chitinophagaceae bacterium | reverse complement strand
ACTCCTGCAATTATACCTGCAGTAAGCATTCCGAATATTACATATAAAATAGAAGGAACTCCAATAATTGGAGCTGCCTTACCGGAAAAAACCCATACGAAAGCTATTATGGGGGAAGCAAATAATAATGCTGTAGAAATGATAGTTAGCTTTTTCCATTCAAGGAATGCCTTTGAAGGATTTTGATGATCTCTTTTCTTTTTTCTGATCCATTTGATTATAGTGATAGTTAGATTAAATAATAGCAACAGATAAGAAGCTAACATAATCGTTGCATGGAAAAATCCGTTTTCATACCAATTAATTTTTGTTGCTGTCATAGGATCAGCCCAATCTATGTTTGTGCGAAAAAAATATTTTTTATTTCCCGCCGAATTTGTTTTAAAAACAAAAGTTGCGCCATCGCTGCCTTTAAAAACATTACTGCCAACAGGAAGAAGTTTTATTTTTTGATTGAATAAAGGAACATTAATCCATAAAGTATCATCTTGATATTTTACCTTGGCCTGCATAGGAAGGGCGGCCAGTTTTTCAATAGTAGTTCTGGCACCTAAATTAAATCTAAAACCCTGTCCACTTTTGTAGGTCCTTATCTATAAACTGTGCTTTAGTTAATTTATTTTCATTTACTGCCGGGAAAAAAGTATTCAAAAATGCATGCAAATATTCTTTCCGCAGAGAATTATCATACCCGTACTGCACAATATATATTCCTACTTTTTCCTGTGGCAATAAATAAAAAATTGATTGCGTAAAACGGGAACCTGTATGAAATAATGCTTTTCTTCCATTATCTATACTTTCCATAAATCCCAAAGCCATACACGGAACATTTATCGCAGGGGAAAAGTAAGTTTGATGCATTAGCTTAATCGTTGCGGGCTGCAGAATTTTTGCTTGCATAAAATTTCCTTCATTTAAATGTGCTATAATAAAATGCCCCATATCCTCAATAGAGGTAAATAAAGAACCTGAAGGATAAGGAATAATAAAAGAGTTCTCTCCAAACCTTCTGTCTTTAACAGCCAGGGCAGCCAGAGTATCCGGTAAGGGTTGACGAAAACTGCTGTGATACATTTTGAGTGGTTGAAAAATATTTTTTTCTACATACTCATTGAATGAAATTCCTGTTACCCTTTCCACGATATATCCAGCTAAAGCCATCCCGATATTAGAATAACTTATTTGCCCGGAAGGTTCGTAAATAATACGGGGAGGTCGTTGTTCGAAGAATTCTTTCAAGCTTTTTAATTTACCGACACCCACTTTTGTTTGTGCACCAAGGAATGAATCTTCGATACCTGCAGTATGAGAAAGTACATCTCCAATTGTTATTTCATTATTGAAAGGATTATTAATCTTCACATATTTAGTCACTTTATCAGTAAGATGTAATCTTCCACTTTCAACCAATTGCATAACGGCGGTGGCTACAATTAACTTTCCAATAGATGCTGCACCAAAAAGTGTTTGTTCGGGGTTAACAGGAATTTTATTTTGAGCATAACCAAATCCTTTTTTTAAAACAATAGTAGCATCCTTAACAACAACTATTCCTAACCCCCCATATTCACCAGAACCTATTTTACCAAGTAAAAAACTATCAGTAAAAGTATTCAGTAACTCTGTTTTTATTTCCTGGGAAAAACAACTGAGGTGCCTGCAAAAAATTATGGCAATTAAAAAATATCGCATAATTAATTTTTACTAGGTGTTTTCTCTGCAACCAACTTCCACCAAAATGCAGTGCAGGTTGTGTACACAAACATTTCATATAGATCATCAGAAACCGAATGACCATTACGAACTACAGCCATATAAACAGGTACTAAAAAAAGTATTGCCAAAAGAGTTGTAACTACACCCATGGCGGTCACAGGCAAATAGATCCATCCGGATTTTTTAAAGCAAATTTGCTTCATATTTATTTTTTTATTTAAAAATTAAGAGAACATAAATTTTCAGGTGTCAGGTTATATAAATGACCAGACACGTCATTTTAATTTAAGCAATAGCCGGAAAAGGAGATAGCCTCTCGTCATCTTGTTTCTTATGATTTACTTTTGACAAAATAGATTCAAGTAACGGCAACATTTTATTTAAGCCTTTTGTTTTAATCATAAAATTCCACAAAGGTTCAAACCTTTTCCATCCGCCGGCATAAGCAAAATGTTTTATCTTATGTTTAAGATCTTCATGTTGTATGCTTGCTTTAAAAATATTACTCCACGAATAAAAGGATCTGTAAGCCCAATCATAACCGGTTTTTAATTCTTCGGCCCTCAGTGCTTTGGTTTTATAAACAACCTGTCTTGTATCATATTTATCCCATTGCCGGTGAAGAATTCTGTTTTCACTTTCCATCTGGTTAAACAATTTAGTACCAGGGTAAGGAGTAAGGATATGATAAGTAGCAGTGGTTAATCCATTCTTAACTCCCCAATCAACTGTTCGCTTAAATACATCTTTATCATCGTCATCCAAACCGAATACAAAGCTTCCGTTGATCATTATCCCAAGAGAATGTAATCTCCTGATGGCTTCTTCATAATCCTTACCTATGTTTTGTTTTTTATTACTTTGAACAAGGTTATTATTACTTAATGTTTCAAAGCCAACAAACACACTTCGCAAACCGGCTGCTGCTGCTTTCTCAATTAAATCACCACGAAGAATTGCATCAATAGTTGATGCTCCCTGGAAAACCCTGTTCATTCCTTTCATACCATCAAAAAGTGCTGAAGCAAACCGCGTATTCCCTAACAGGTGATCATCCAAAAAATATAAATGCCTGCCCGGTAACCTGTCTATTTCCTTCAAAGCATCATCAACCTGTTGGGTATAGAATGAGCTGCCACCCTGGAAAAAAGCATCCTTATAACAAAAGCTGCAATGATGCGGACAACCGCGTGTTACTACAATAGAATTGGGAACAAGATATAATTGCCTTTTTATAAGATCCCGGCGTATAGGAGGAATTCGGTTTAATGTCCGTTCCAAAGAAGTATAAATTTTTTGAGCAATTCGCTGGCGAAAATCTTTTAAAAATCTCGGCCAGCTTTCCTCACCAGGACCGAGAAAAATGGTATCCGCATGTTGCATAGCTTCGGCAGGTAGTGAGGTAACATGTAATCCCCCGAGACAAACATAAGCGCCCCGGGAGCGATAGTGATCTGCCAGTTGATAGGCACGAAATGCATTAGTAATGTATACTTGTATTACCACAAGGTCCGGCTCATCATTGATATCCAACTCCTCCACATGCTCGTCCTGTAAGTTAATCTCATCATCTGCGTTACAATAAGCAGCAAGTGTTGCTAAACCCAATGGTGGAAATAATGAATATTTGATTGGCCTCCAGAAAGGGCTTTTAGCTTCTGTGAGAGCAGGCAATATCATTTTTATTTTCATAAATTTTGTAGCTATGTTGCAGTCAACACCGGCAATTTTCGCCTACTGCATAAATGAATAATGTTGCCAGCATCAATCCTGAAAAAATTACAAGCACCATATTCCACCAATGCTTTTGAACAGAAATTGTTACAGAAAAGTTTTCTCTTTGGTTGTACCATTCAATTCTTAACACCGAAAAAAGATTTAAGGCAAGCGCAATTGGCGGCCCGAATAATATTAGTAAGTTAATGTTCCAACCCAATGATTCTCTAATACCTAATCTTTCCAGCAATGGCTGGGACGAATCAAATAGATATGGAATTCCCAGACCGTATTTTAATAGAGAAATGAAAATAAAATATGCTGTAGGAAATACCAGCAATGTTCCGAAAGCAATTGCCCATTTGTGATTAATTGTGTGTTGCATAAATTAAATTTTAGTTTAAAAATTATTATTGTCTGATAAAATAAATAGGCTTTTGGCTAAAGCCACATGTTAATTGAACATAGTCTTTAAATTTAATTTCGCTTTGAATTTCAAAGTATAAGTACAAAAAAAATTATTTCATTGCTTTTATCATTTTCTCCAATGCACTTAAATGTTGCTGAAAGGCTTTCTCCCCTGCTTTGGTAACTGCGTAAGTGGTATTGGTCTTCCTACCAACAAATCCTTTGTTCACCTTTATAAATCCATTCTCCTCAAGTGATTTAATATGTGATGCAAGGTTACCATCTGTTACATCTATAAGTTGCTTAAGATCATTAAAATTTATTTCATCATTAACCATAAGGGTGCTCATAATACCCAGTCGCACACGGCTGTCAAATGTTTTATTAAGATTTTCTATAGGGTTATTCATTTGTCCTCCCTGGTAATTTTTCAGATCCGTTTTTCTCATACTTCCGCCAAATAATTACACCATAAATGATGTGAATTAAGCCAAAGCCTATCCCCCAAAAGATCAAGCCACATTCCAATATCCATAAATTAATAATGCCAATAAATATTTCTGTAAATCCCAGGTATCGTATTTCATTCAAAGTATATTTAGACGCATTTACTAATGCCAGACCATAAAAAACTAAACATGCGGGGGCAATTAATTCATATGCACCTGAAGTTGCTAAGCGGAATATGAATAAGCTCCCGACAAATAAAGGAATAGCGATGTTTATGATCACCCTCCTGGCTGACGTTCCCAAAACAGGAATACCAAGTTGTTTACATCGCAGGTAAATAAAAATGAAAGATGATATTCCAGCCGCTACAAATGTTGCGACAGCAATTACCAGCAATTGAATAGCAAGGTCATCTTTTGAAGCATCTAAATTTCCGGAATGGGTTTGTTTCCATTCAGCAATCTTCTTTACCACAAACCAAACACCTGCCAGTGCACATATTCCCGCAGCAATGCCACTAAGCCCACTCAGGCTGCTAAACTTTGTACTGCGTTCCATCATTTTTTTGATGTGCTGCAAATCCTGCAAAGGTTCATTTTGTGCATTCATAAAAAAGTGCTTTTAATTACAAAGTAAATGAATGGAATTGATATCTCAAAGATTTTTTTTATGTTTAGGAAAATTTATTAACAAAGTAAACTAACTGTATGTATGATAATCCATTTAGTACAATACCTGCTGGTGTGTGGGTCGCATACTGTATCATTCTTTTAATAGTCATTATTGCATGGTGGAATATATTTGAAAAAGCAGGACAGCCAGGGTGGAAAGCCATTATCCCCTTATATAATGCATATATACTTTTAAAGATTGTGGGAAAGCCAGATTGGTGGCTACTTATGTTTTTTATACCATTTGTAAACTTTGTTTTTATTATCTGGACATATAATATGCTCTCTAAAAGCTTCGGAAAAGATGAAGCTTTTACTGTTGGATTAGTCTTGCTAGGTTTTATATTCTTTCCTGTACTTGGTTTTGGAGGTGCCATGTATTTAGGCCCTTATGGAAATAAACAGGAATTTGAAAACCGTAACCTAAAAAATTATGAATTCGGCAAAGAGTAATTTATTCAAATCCTTAATCTTATCCCAGGCATTTCCATATAATGTTGCATGCCTGCTTAATTTCTCCTTCTGAAATAATAAGCGGAGGAACAATTCGTAAACATTGGGGGGCAAACAAAAACCAGTCGGTAAAAACTGCTGGTGAGTTGTCATGCGACTCTAAGCCGCCAGGAAGTTGAAGTAAGGCATCAATTATTCTTTTATTTTCTTCAGCACTTTCAAATTCCAATGCGAGCATTAATCCTTTGCTGGGGATACTTTTTATTTTAGGATGCGAAAGCAGAGAAATAAATAACTGTTCCTTTTCTTTTACTGAATCAATTAATTTCTCCTCTAACAGAACATTCATTGCGGCATAACCTGAAGCACAACAAACGGGGTGACCGCCAAAAGTATTTATATGCCCAAGCACAGGATTATTGGTTAAACAATCCATCAACTTTTTATCTGCGATAAAAGCACCGAGAGGCATACCTCCACCCAGGGCTTTACCTAATAAAAGAATATCAGGTACTATATCAAATTGCTCAAAAGCCCAAAGCGTTCCATTACGTCCAAACGCACATTGAATTTCATCAAGTACTAAAAGTGTTCCTGTTTCAGTACATTTTTTTCTTACGGCCTTTAGCCAATTATTTTTCGGTATAATTACTCCTGCTTCTGCCTGGATAGTTTCCGCAATTACACATGCTGTTCTTTCTGTTATTAATTCCAGGTCTTCGAAAGAATTAAAATCCAAATGTAAAACGTCCGGCAATAAAGGTCTGAATGCATTTCTCCAATACTCATCTCCCATAATACTCAAAGAGCCTTGTGTGCTTCCATGGTACGAATTTTTAAAAGCAACTATCTGCGTTCTGCCTGTAAAACGTTTTGCCAGTTTCATAGCACCTTCTGTTGCTTCTGTGCCGGATGCAGTAAAAAAAACTGAATTGAGCGGAGGGGGCAAATTATCAGTAAGCAGTTTTGCATAAGCTGTTTGCGGCGATAAAACCAACTCGCCATTTACCATAACATGCAAATACTTATCAAGTTGGTTCTTTATTGCATCAATAACTTTTGGATGACGATGCCCAACATTACACACGCTGATCCCCCCGATGAGGTCAATATATTCTTTGCCATTTACATCCCACATTTTACAGCCTTCGGCTCTTACAATTTCAAGGCACAGCGGTGAACCGGATGTTTGTGCTACATGATCAAGAAAAAGCTGTCGGTTACCCCCTGCCCATTTACCCCCTGCCCCCCTAAAGGGGTGATCGAGAAACTCATCGTTTTGCATGAGTGCAAATGTCGTGAAGAATGGAGGATATTTGTATAGGAATGCCTAAGACTAAATAAAATTGAATAACCAACAAGTAACCAAATAAAGTTTGCAAAAAAGTATCGCAAAGAAAACAAAGAACAGCAAAGTTCGCAAAGATGCTAGCGTACTTTGCGTAATCGTAGCGCTTTTTGCGATACTTTAAAAAGGGCGAGTAAAGATATTATGTACAAGGGTGCGACGCCAATGAAGCTTAATAACAGTACAAAGGCTGACTACCAAAAAAGATAAGAAATGAGTTTTATACTTCCTGTAAAAGGTGTGTTGCCAAAATTTGGAAATAATTGTTTTATTGCTCCTAATGCTACGATAGCCGGCGATGTGGTATTGGGTGACGATTGCAGTATTTGGTTTAATGCAGTGATAAGGGGTGATGTAAACAGTATTCGCCTCGGCAATAAGGTGAATGTGCAGGATGGAGCGATTATCCACTGTACTTATGAAAGAGCGAAGACGGTAGTGGGAAATAATGTGAGCATTGGACACAATGCAATTGTACATGGATGCGTTATAGAGGATAATGTATTGGTGGGCATGGGTGCAATTGTTATGGATAATGCGCATGTGGGAAGTAACTCGATCATTGCAGCGGGTGCTGTAGTATTGGAAAACACGATAGTTGAAGCCGGAAGTATTTATGCCGGAGTGCCGGCAAAAAAAGTAAAAGATATTCCTGAGGAAATGATTGGCGGCGAAATAAACAGGATTGCAAATAATTATGTGATGTACGCAGAGTGGTTTAAAAAGTGAGTGGCGAGTTGTGAATGGTGAGTTCTGAATGGTGAGTTTAATTAACAAACTGTTGAGGCAACTAATTTTGCAGAGCAGTTATCTTTAAAATATGAAAAAAGTTCTTTTAGTAATTATGTGTGCTTACCTGCTTTCGGGGTGTTCTATTTTTAGAAAAAATACTAAATATGGTTGCCAGACTGATGGAAGAAATGTAGGTGCAGAAAAATTAGCTTCAGGTGATCCGAAAGCTATTAAAGCGGCAAGTAAAGCAAAGTGGAGGGGTGGCTAACTTCTTTATAAATAAGTTTAAAATCTATATTAAAACCAATAACCTATGTGTTATCATTTAAAAACCTATAACGGCGGTACGGAAGTTGTAATTGATGATAATTGCGGCATTTCAAAGTTTTATTTAATTGCCAATACCCTTACTCATGAATTACAAATAACTTTTTTAAACCAAGTGGATGATGCTGATACTTTAGATTGGGATTTTAAGTATAAAAATCATTATCTCACCCTGCACTACAATATTTTTAACGGCGTGTCTATTCTTCCGCAAAGCCACAAGGGAAAGAAAAAAGAAAATATGGCAGTGCTTGAAATCGCGAATTTTTTAGAAAGCAGAGCTTATTAAAAGGCATAGTCAATTGCTAATAGTTCATAGAAGCTTACCACGCTTTTTCCTGTATACTTTCAAGAATAGTTAAATAACTAACGTATCGGTCCGTTGCAATAACTCCCGAATTAACTCCCTCTTTTACTGCACAACCAGGTTCATTTATGTGCATACAATTATTAAACCGGCAATCATTTATTAACGCCCGCATCTCAGGAAAATAATGAGAAAGCTCATGTTTAGTAATATCCATTAATGCAAATTCACGCAGTCCGGGAGTATCAATTACTTTTCCGCCAAAAGGGAGATCAAACATTTCTGCAAAGGTGGTTGTATGAAGCCCCTTACCGCTCCAGCCACTAACATCCTGTGTTTTTAATTTCAGATCAGGAAAAATAATATTTATAAAAGTCGATTTACCAACACCTGAATGTCCGCTTAGCAATGTTACTCTATCGTTCAACAGATCTTTCACGTCTTCAACACCAATATTGTTTTCAATGCTCATTGCCATCACTTTATATCCGATGACTTCATACATAGTTTTTAATTCATCAAACTTTTGCTCTTCTTTTTTTTTGTGCAGATCAGCTTTATTAAAAACAATTATGGATGGGATATGATAGGCTTCAGAAGTAACAAGAAAACGGTCAATAAAACCCTGTGAGGTTTTAGGGTCTTTTAAAGTAGCAAATAAAAGAGACTGATCGAGGTTGGATGCAATAATATGATGCTGGTGTTTGTTGTGCGGAGATTGACGGGTTATGTAATTTTTTCTGCCAATGATGTTATTAATAACCACCGATGCTTCGCTTTCATTTTCCATCTCAATTTCCACATGATCTCCAACAGCAAGAGGATTGGTAGATGTTATATCATCAATTTTAAACTTTCCTTTTATACGGGCATTGAAAGTTACTCCCTCCTCACTTTTAACAACATACCAGCTTCCTGTGGATTTATAAACATTTGCCTTCATGGTTGCAAGTTATTTGAAATGTCCGAACTACGATGTACGATGTACGAAGCACGATGTAAGATGTACGAAGTACGAAGTAATAAGTAATAAGTCCCGAATATATCGGGGGAGATTTAGAGAGGACTTTTAGGGGAATTTTTTAAAGACCGTAAAATTTAATAAAACTTCGAGGAAAAGAAATAATAAAGCAGCAAAAACAAATGGATAAAATTTTTCAGCAAAGCGGCTAAAAGTTGTTATCTGAACTTTCGATTTTTCAAGTTTATCAATTTCATTATAAATATTTTCAAGACTTGCATTATCCTTTGCTCTGAAATATCTTCCACCTGTTTCATTGGCAATTGCTGTTAAAAGCTTTTCATCAATAGAAACTTTTTGTTTACTCATTACAACCCCTAATGGTGTGTTTTCCGGTGTTAGTGCATATCCTTCTGTTCCCACCCCAATTGTGTACACTTTTACTTTAAATCTCTTGGCGATCTCTTTTGCAGTATTAGGGTCAATTAGTCCACTATTATTTACTCCATCAGTTAATAATATAACAACCTTACTTGTTGAACTGCTGTTTCTTAAACGGTCAACACTTGTGGCAAGTCCGGAGCCAATAGCAGTGCCATCTTCCAGCAATCCATTTCTTATTTGCGCAATTTGTGATTTTAACACAGCATGATCTGTGGTTAATGGACACTGCGTAAAACTTTCTCCGGAAAAAATAACAATCCCTATCCTGTCAGTTAACCGGTGGTCAACAAAATCCCCCGCAACTTTTTTTGCCGCCTCCATCCTGTTGGGTGTAAAATCCTGTGCTGTCATACTGCCGCTCACATCAATACATAAAATAATATCCACTCCCTCACCTTCAGCATTCTGTTCATCATTTTTGATTTGCGGACGGGCAAGAGCAAAGATTATACATGTTAATGCAAGCAGTCGAAGAACAAATGGAATGTGACGGAATACATTCTTCCATGAAGAGATATTTTGCAAGCCACTGATAGATGAAACACTGATACCGGCCTGCTGATGACGACCCTTTATTATTTTCCATGCTATTAATACAGGAATTAATATCAGCAGGTAAAAAAACTCTGGCTGCCCAAAACTTATATTTTCAAAATAGTCAAATATCAATATGCTTATTTAAGATTGATCAGTGAAAATTAATTTATCAATTTGCTCTATTACTTTTTTTGAATTGATCAAAGCAGATTCACTTTCAGAAGTTGGCGGAGAATATTTAGCAAACTTAACGGCGTCTGACATTCTTAAAGCACCTGCGATTAAAGATGTATCCGTTTTTGAAAGAAGTGTATCATTTAGTAATAATAAAATGTCAGAAGATGTAAGATTGAGTATGTTCTTTTCCATTTTCCGGGATAAGTATCTTTTAAAAATATCTGTAAGCCTTGTATGGAAAGGCTTTATTTCACCTTGATATAATAATTGCTCTTTTTCCAACATACCCAGGGATTGCATGGCTTCATCAAAAGGTGATAGTTTCGAATTAAAAAGTGATAAAGGTTTCTTTCTATTTTTAAAATATCTAACCAGGTATACAATTAAGACAATTAATAAAATTGTAAGAGCTGCTCCACCGATCCACATCCATAATGGGACCTCATCTTTTACTTCAATGATTGTTTTAATGTCATGAAAGGTTTGAGAGCTATCAAGTGGAGAAAAAGAAATATTAATAGGAATTGAATCTGTAAATAAATTTATTGTACTATCATCAACTAAGGGATCAAAATTTAAGGTAAGGGCGGGAATGGTATAAATCCCTGAATCAAAACTGGTGAGTGTAAGTGTTTGCCTGCAGGTAAGCATCCTGTTATTTTCTATAGTATCTATTTTACCGCGGCTAACTACTTCAAAATGACTGAAACTATCGGGAACGCTGAACCATGTTAATCTATACGAATTAGCAGGAAAGATGGTTTCAACATTATATTTTAGCTGCTCGCCTATTAAGATTTGTCTTTTATCAACGGTGGTTGTTAAGGAAGGAGATTGGGCAAAACTAAATTGTATACTTAACACTAAAACATACCCTATAAAAAATAAAATTCTTTTCATTCTCCAATTATTAATCACCTGCTATCCTCTCTTAATAAAAAATTGCTGTAAAATTTTTACATAATCCTCATCTGTACGTATATGTAAAAGTTCGGCACCTGCCTTTCTGAATATTGCTTTACAAAGAGCGCTTTGCTCTAAAAAATGTTGCTGGTAATTATATTGTACCATTTTATTGCCCGTATCAAGCCATTTAAATTTTGCGGTTTCAAGATCCTGCACCTGCACCATACCGATATCCGGTAGTTGCATATCCATTTTATCATACACTTTTAACCCTATCACATCATGCCTGCTGCCGATCACTCTCAAATTGTCATCATATTTATCATCTAAAAAATCACTCATTATAAAAGCAATACTTTTTTGCTTTGATGAGCGATTAAAATATTTTATTGCTTCATTTAAATTTGTACCCTTGCGTTTAGGTTGGGCAGTCAGCAATTCCCGTACAATATATAATGCATGTTGTTTTCCTTTTTTGGGAGGAATATATTGTTCCACCTTATCACTAAAAAATATCACACCTACTTTATCATTATTATTGATAGCGCTAAAAGTAAGTACAGCGCCAACTTCCGTTAGCATATCTTTTTTTCGCTGATAGGTAGTTCCAAATAAAGAACTGGCACTAACATCTACCAATAAAATAACCGTGAGTTCTCTCTCTTCTTCAAAAACTTTTGTAAAAGGATGGGAATATCTTGCACTAACATTCCAGTCAATGAACCGAACATCATCTCCATGGGAATATTCCCTTACTTCCCTGAAACTCATACCGCGACCTTTAAAAGCAGAATGATACTCACCGGTAAACATGTGTGTGGTAAGCTTCCTGCTGATTATCTCGAGCTGTTTTACTTTTTTTGGTATTTCGGGGATGATAAGCATTCGTCTGAACCATGATTTGTGTGATTATAAGATTTACATGATTAAATATTTTACAGGCAAAATTTTAGTGAGAGGTATTCATCTTTCTCGTAACTCTCATAA
>JBPCQG010000389.1:0-13107 GCA_050998315.1 Chitinophagaceae bacterium | reverse complement strand
ATACCTTACAGCATTGGGGCTTTAAAGTAATAATCTCAAAAACGGTTGGCAGCTTATCCAAAAATTATTTTTCAGCAACTGACGAAGAAAGATTGGATGAAATGCAGAAAATGATGGATAATAAATTTATAAAAGCCATAATGTGTGCAAGAGGCGGTTATGGGTTGGGGAGAATAATTGATGGTTTAAACTTTAAGAAATTTAAAAAGAATCCCAAATGGATAATCGGTTTCAGTGATGTCACTGTTTTACATTCTCATCTATATTCTAATTATAAAATAGCTTGCCTGCATGCGCCTATGGCTGCAGCTTTTAATAATGAAGAATATAAAAACGAATATGTGCAGAGCCTTTACCTTGCTTTGGTGGGAACAGAAGGAAATTATAAATGTGAAGGGAATGAATTTAATAAGAAAGGAATAACAAACGGTAGATTAGTTGGTGGAAATCTTTCACTACTTGCGCATTTGGTTGGTACACCATCAGACATAAATACAAAAAATAAAATTTTATTTATAGAAGATATTGGTGAATACATTTATAATGTTGACAGGATGATGCACCAGCTAAAACGCAGCGGCAAACTAGAGAAAATTGCGGGACTGGTAGTGGGAAAGTTTTCTGATATGAAAGATACTGAGCGACCTTTTGGACAAACGGCTGAAGAAGTTATAAGAGATGCTGTAAAAGATTATGATTACCCTGTTTGCTTTAATTTCCCGATAAGCCATGATAAAGAAAACTATGCACTGAAGATCGGTGTAAAATATACATTGACAGTAGATGCAACTGTAACACTAAAAGAAATATCTAATTTATCTGAGTAGCGAATCAAGCTTATGACGAAATAGTTTAAAGTCATTTAAATTATTGTGCCTGCCATTTTCTATTGTAATAAATTCATCTGTTGGTTTTAAAACCTGCTTAAGTTTTTCTGTTACAGAATAAGGAATAATCTCATCATCAGTGCCATGAAAAATTGTTACAGGCACTGCTACCTCTTTTAAATATTCATTTACAGGAAGTTTAAATTTTGACATATAAGTTGTAGGATAAATTGGAGCATAATAACTGAACAAAGCCGGAATGCTGTAGTATGGTGTCTCTAATATTAATTGCCTGCAATCCCTTACGGTGGCTAACTGGGATGCAACGCCTGTTCCGAATGACCTTCCATAAATAATAATGCTGTCAGCCTTAAATTTGTTATTTGCTAATTTATAAGCAAGCAAAGCTTCATCATATAATTTTTTCTCAGTAAGCAACCCAGTTGTTTTTCCAAAGCCGGGGTAATCAGGCATCCAGACTTCATACCCAAACTTTGTAAAGTTATCTGCGAATTTTGCGTAATGATTTATGTTCATCTTATTACCATGAAAATATAAAACAACACCTTTCTTTACAGAATCTTTTGGAAGGAATTGAACGATATTAAAATTTTCATTTTTGTTTATGGGAATGTCTATCTCTTTAAATGGTACGCTGAAAGAGTATGCATAGTTTTGTGGATGCGCTACCGGGTGAAGTAAAATCTTCTCCTGAAAATAATATAGAGCAAAGCCGGTAATGAAGTAAATAAGTATGATGATCTTAGTCCAAAAACCCCAGCCCCTAAAGGGGCTTTTTTTAAGTCTTTCAATATTTGAAGGAAACATATTTTTTATTCCCCTTCAGGGGGTTAGGGGGGTTATGGGGTTAAGATATCTCTTATAAAATTATGGTACTCCGGAAATGAAGGTAAATTGTTATGCCCTCCTCCGTGTATGCGAATGAGCGTAATTTTCCTCGGACTGAGCGCCCGCAATTGTTCACTGTGTTTTATTGGTATAAGCCAATCCTTAACGCCGTGTAAAATATATGTATGACAGTTAACCTTCGTTATCCACTTATCAGTTTGTAACTGATACCTGAGCAAATACCTCATAGGTAATATGGGGAAAAATCTTTGTACGGCTTTTCTAAAACTGTAATAAGGTGCATCAAGTATAAGATAACGGGGAGAATTTTCACTGGCGAGTTTGGTTGCAAACCCGCTGCCAAGGCTTCTTCCATAAACTATTATGTGGTTATCATGATATTGAGCCATCAGTGTGTTATACACAAACTGCATATCATTCAGCATTTCTTTCTCGCCTCTTTTTCCAGTGCTTTTTCCAAACCCCCTGTAATCAACCAATACAACATCATAATTATATCTATAGAAATCTTTTGCATATTTAGCCCATCCTTTTATACTTCTTGTATTACCATGAAAATATAAAATTAAACCATGGGGATTATTTACAAAGAAATGGAGACCGTTGATCCTTACACCCTCCTCAACATCAAAAAATAATTCTTTAAACGGAACATCATATTTATAAAGAAAATTCTGCTTTAATTTTTCAGGCTTAAAAATAAATTTCTCCTGCACCATGTACACGATTATTATTAAAATAGAATAACCTGCAATTATATATATGATGGTAGGAGACAATATCAATTGACAATAGGCAATTGACAATATACAGGAAATAATAAAACCTGATTCAATAAAAATAAACTAACAAACTTCTTTAATAAAAAACAATACAGCAATACTTCATCTTTTGCCATTTTTTTTTAAAAAATGTGTGAATTATTATTGTAGGTGTGACAACTTAGGTGATATCACTATTAAAAAATCTTCTAATACGAGTATCAATCCTCATCCGGAAAAATACGCTTAAGCTTAAGCTTGCTAACTGGTGCCACTATTAAAGGAAATTTTTCTACGGTTACATTGCTTTGTTCAAGACCAAAACCTCTTTCTTCATTAAGGCTCTTATCTTTTATCCAAAAATGTGATTTCATTATCAGCTTTTCAAGAAAAGGCAATTCATTATCCCGTGATAAAAACTTTTCCATTACAATAAACTGAAAATCTCCTACCACATTATTACGTTGCAAACTTTCATAACGGCTGGTAATATTCACCTCTCTGTTAGCGACCATATTTTCCACCACATCCCTGAACATAAGATTGATGTTTGGCTTCATCCTAAAACCTAACCGGAATTCAATACGGATAACCTCATTCGGAATAATTACATCTACAGAATATTCTGATGTAAAGGGATCATCCAAAGTGTCTACATGAACAAACCAATAAATGTCTGCCCGCTTTGGTTTCCGGTTTAAAATTGAATAAATTATTTTATGCTCTATCTCTTTTGAATTATCGGCGCTGGTTAAATAAACCAGGTGCGTTGCATATTTTGGAATAGAATTGTCGTTGCTTAATTCCTGCAACATAGGTAAATATTGTTCCAGCCTTACAAATTCAACATATCTATTTTTAATTTTCCGTGCCCTGTACCATAAATACATCATAGTAAACATAAACAAGGCAACTATGGATGTAATATAACCGCCATGAGTAAACTTTAATAAAAGAGCCACAAGGAAAGAGATCTCAATAGTAGCATATACAATTAAAAAAAGATAGATCAGCCATGATTTTACCCTGTGCATCACCATATAATTAGCATACAGAACTGTTGTGGCTAACATGGTAATCATTATTGCCAGGCCGTAGGCAGCTTCCATGCGTGAAGAAGTTTGAAAATAAAGAACCACACCAATACAGCCAACAAACATCATGGTGTTTATCCCCGGGATAAACAATTGACCTCTTTCTTCTGAAGGATATTTTATTTTAAGCTTTGGCCAAAGATTTAAACGCATAGCTTCACTTATAAGGGTGAAAGATCCTGAAACCATTGCCTGGCTTGCAATAATTGCTGCTATGGTAGCAATAGCAACACCAATCAGGATAAACCATTCAGGCATAAGATCATAAAAAGCATTTATGTGCATTTGGGCCTTAACATCATCGGTTATTGTTAACCCTTTTCTGTTTGCCAACAGGTATGCCCCCTGACCAATGTAATTTAAAAGCAGGCAGGCTTTTACAAATATCCATGAGATACGAATGTTGCTGCGGCCGCAATGGCCCAGATCGCTGTATAATGCCTCAGCCCCGGTGGTACATAAAAATATTGTACCTAACAGCCAAAAGCCTGAAGGATATATGGATAAAAAATTAATAGCGTAATATGGATTGAAGGCTTTAAATATACTCAGGTCATCCATAACATGGGCAGCACCAAGCACTGCCAGCATAGAGAACCAGACAAACATTACAGGCCCAAACATTTTACCAATAGATGCGGTGCCGAATTGTTGTAAAAAGAAAAACAGTCCGATAATGATTAACACTATCATTACGATAGTATTGGTTTGGATATCTTCTAAAAAAGGCAATTCCCGCAAACCTTCAATGGCAGATGTTATCGATATGGGCGGTGTGATAATGCCATCAGCAAGTAAAGCGGCCCCGCCTATCATTGCAGGATAAACAAGCCATTTATACCTGCGCCTTACCAATGCGTACAAAGCAAAAGTTCCTCCTTCACCCCTGTTATCTGCCCGCAATACCATTATTACATACTTTACAGTGGTTTGCAGGGTGATTGTCCAAATAATACAGGAAAGGCTTCCAATAATTAATGTATCAGATATTAATTTATTGTGAATAATTGCATTGAAAACATAGAGAGGTGATGTTCCTATATCTCCGTAAATAATTCCTAAAGCAATAAGTAAACCTGCCCCGGTTACTTTATTGAGGTTTTTTCTCACACTAAAAATTTAGATACTTTTCACACAGAAATACCAATGTTATTTCAGGGTAAAGTATACAAATGTATATTGATTTTTGATTATGGGCAAAGAGTTATTTGCTGACTATGAGTAAAAATTTTTGGTAATCAGCTTCTAAAACTTCAGTCATCATCGTTGCGTCGCACACTTGTGCCGCATACCTTTGTGCAACTATTTTCTTAATTTTAAGGGCATGAATCATCTTTACTTTGGCGACTGCCTTGATGTGCTTCGTGACATGAAAGAAAATTTTCCCCAGCCTTTTATTGATTAAATTTGTATAAAAATATTTAATGGAAATAACGACCGATTTACTTCTTGGAGATAGCAGAAACGAGCTTAAAAAAATTGCAGATAATACAGTTGATCTTATAATTACTTCACCGCCTTACGCAGACCAACGCAAAGGAACTTATGGCGTATTCATCATGATAAATATGTTGAACGGTTTCTGCCAATTTCAAAAGAACTTTTAACATCGAGAATAAATTTTTTATTGCAAAACTATGAGCTACGAAAGCGATATGCTTGAAAAATTTGGAATGCCAACTCGGAGCCAAGTTGAAAAAGCAATATTAATCTCTTTATTTAATCACAATGGAGTAATTAAAGAATTTGCAACAGGAGTGGAGATTGTAAACGAAATAGCTGATTTATTTGCTCTAAATGAAAATCAAAAAAGTGCCTTCTTAGAAAGAATTTATCGTAAGGAGAATAGGATAGTAAAATCTCCGCTTTGGCATCGTCTCTTATATCGTGCTGCCCATTCGTTAGCGGTGCAAAAATTAGTTTCAAATCCTACTTCAACAATAAAACTTACAAATAGAAAGGAATGGATGCTTACAGAAAAAGGTTATGACGAAGTATTGAAACTTTTAAATATTCCAATTTCGCAAAAGGAAATTCTTCCAACTAAATCTTATGAAGTTCAAAAAATAGTAAAGAAGCTCACTGAAGCCACAAGGCCAAAAGAATATAATCCTTTTGATAAAGAAAAAAAGGTTATCAAAATAACCAGAGAATCTGCATTAAGAGAAAGAGGTTTTCGACAGGCAGTTATTGAAGCTTACGATTGCAAATGCGCTTTTTGCGGATTAAAACTGAATTCTCCAAATACATTATGGTGGGAAGTTGAAGCTGCACATATTGTCCCTCATAGCTCTAGAGGCAGAGATGATATTTGGAATGGCTTAGCTTTATGTCGCCTGCATCATTGGGCCTTTGATGTGGGCTGGTTTACATTGCAGAATAACTTCTCTATTCAAGTTTCTTCAAAAATAAATTCAATTCCTTCTGCTTTCGGAAAATTGGGAGATTATGATTTTATAAGAGTCCTTTCTGGCAAGAATTCTAAAATGTTTTTACCAAAAAATAAAGAAATATATCCACATCCTACTGCAATTACTTGGCATCGTGTAAATAGATTTAATCAGTAAATTAAAAAAATGAATAACAACAAAATCATTTATTCTCTTAATGTCAAAGACATTCAAACTGTTGCAAATAAAGAATTACGAAGAGATTTATCTTCTCAAGAAATAAAAAAGATTTTAAATACCATTTCAGAGAAAATAAATTGGTATGATGCAATTGCAGATTCAGTAAACGAAAGAATTATTTACAAAAAATAATTGAGTCCTTAGGGCATCTGGCTAAAGAAAGAAATGATGATTTTATGGTTTCATATTCGCAAATGATTAATTTATTTACAAAAGAGTTTGCAGATACATTTTGCAAAATGATGGCTCAATAGATTGGGATAAATTAGTTCGTTATAATTCGGCTATCGTTTTTTAGCCCCCAATGTTAGCAGTACATCTAAAATGCTCAACGCAAAGAAACCAAAGGCAGCAGCTATGGTTTGTTTGATTAAAGAAAACAGAATGAAAAAAAGTCTTCTCTCTATTTTATTAGCATTTATATTCTTAATCACCTGGTCGCAGGAACGTGAGAAAGAACCGCATTATAATTATTTGTCTGTAGGCACCTGTGTTTACACAAATGCTCCCGGAAGTTTTAATGAAAAAGTATTTATGACAACTGAGTTTGGAAGAACCTTTGGCATATTCGATATAGGAGTAATGGCAGGCAGATTAAACCTGATGCATAGTGATACAAATTGGTTCATTGAGGTATTGCCAACAATAAATGTTTTTTCTAAAGGCAGATTCTCAGAAGCTTTAACATTGGGTGCCGGCTATGTTTTTGGAGCGAAAGAAAATTTTTTAACAGAGATAACCAACAGCATCAATTTTGCCCCCACAAACAGACTTGTAATAACATCGAAAGCCCAGTTCATGGGGCTTTCGGTAACATTTAATTTTATTAAAAAGAATAGTACAACAGATATATTGAAGAGAAAATCTTTATTAAATTAAATTACTTAAAAGCATAAAAATCCACGGGCATTATAAACTAACCTGCTGATTTTTTGTTATTACTTCAAAAAAAAAGGACATTGCCTGTATACAATCTCATAACTATCATTATTGTTTTTACAGCCGTATTTGGTTATATCAACTTTAGATATATAAAGTTGCCCGGCACTATTGGCATCATGCTTATCTCATTAGTTGCGTCATTGCTGATAATTGGTATTGGTTTTTTATACCCTGCCTTTTTTTTAGGAACAAAAAAGCTGATAAGCACAGTTGACTTTCATACAGCTTTAATGAAGATAATGTTAAGCTTTTTATTGTTTGCAGGTGCTATACATATTGATTTGAATATGCTTAAAAGAGAAAGTATATCCATTCTTACATTCTCTACAATAGGAGTTTTAATCTCCACATTTATTGTAGCTATTTTATTTTATGCAGTTACAAAAGCATTTGGATTACCAATCGATTTTATTTACTGTTTATTATTTGGTGCATTAATTTCTCCTACTGATCCCATTGCTGTATTAGGGATCTTAAGAAAAGCAAAAATTCCTCCTACTTTAGAGATGAAAATAAGTGGCGAAAGTTTGTTTAATGATGGAGTTGCTATTGTGGTTTTTATTACCATTTCCGAAATCATAAACGCAGGCATACAAAATATAACCTTAATGCAGATCGGTTGGTTATTTATAAAAGAAGCCTGTGGCGGAATTCTGTTTGGAGTGGCATTGGGTTACATAGGTTTTTGGGCGCTACGTTCTATAGATAATTATATTGTCGAAGTACTTATTACACTTGCAATAGTAATGGGAGGTTATTTACTATCAGACTATTTACATGTAAGCGGCCCGTTGGCAATGGTGGCTGCAGGAATTATTACAGGCAATAAGAGTATGGAAGAAGGGATGAGTGATATTACAAGAGATTATCTTGATAAGTTTTGGGAAATGATGGATGAAGTGTTTAATGCTATTTTGTTTTTATTGATAGGTTTTCAAATGTTGGTTATTCCGTTTAGCCTTACTATGTTATCGTTGGGATGTATATCAATCATTATTGTTTTGCTTGCAAGATTTATTTCCGTTGTAATACCCATTACCTTTTTAAAATACAAAAAAACATTTGAAAAAAATGCTGTATGGATTTTAACGTGGGGTGGATTAAGAGGAGGTATATCAGTGGCTCTGGCGTTATCACTGCCTGCATCAGCACTTAACGAGGAGTTTGTTTCTATCACTTACATCATCGTTTTATTTTCTATAGTTGTGCAGGGATTAACTATAGGCAAATTTGCTAAAAAATTAAAATAAGATGGCGGCAAACTAATCATCACAATAATTATGATAAGAAATCATCACGCTTACAAAAAGTATCAAATGAGATGAAAACAAAAATTATATAAATAATTCCGATCTTTTTAAAATGAAGTTTTAAATAGCCAACTCGGCAGCAGGAATAGTAAAATGAAAAGTAGAGCCTTTGTCTATTTCACTTTCTACCCACATATCCCCTCCATGGCGTTTAATAATTTCTGATGATATGTACAAGCCAATGCCCAGGCCAGCGAATGTAGAAGCCAGTCCGCTTACTTTAAAAAAACGTGTGAATACATTATCAATATCGTCCTGCGGAATACCTATACCTTGGTCTTTTACACTTACTACAATATCCTTATCTTTTATATCAGCATCAACAGTTATTTTTTTTTCATTCGGAGAATATTTAATTGCGTTTGCAAGAAGGTTGATAATTACCTGTCCTATTCTGTTCCGGTCAGCATTCACCATAAGCTTTTTATTATTGGTATATAAAAATATCTGATGCTGCAAAGTTGTTTTCTGAATGTTGCCAACAACATCTTTCAATAATGAACTAAGATCAAAATCAGAACGGCTCAATTCAAGTTTGCCTGTGTGTACCTTTGATACATCTAAAAGATCAGAAATAAGGTCGGTTAACTTATTCACCTGCTTTAATGTTTTATCTACAAAATCCAAATTCTCATCCGCCTGCATTTTATGTTCAAGTATTTGCATGTTTGCTTTAATAACAGTTAACGGGGTTTTTAATTCATGGCTTGCCATCGCCATAAATTCATCTTTGTAATTATTTAACGCCTGCAGCTTTTCTGTGAAAAGCCTGCGTTGTTTTTCTATTTCAACTTTCTCCGTTATATCTCTTGCAATTTTTGAGGCGCCGGTAATTTTTCCGTTTTTATCTTTTACTGGTGATACGGTTAAAGAAATATTTATTTCTCTTCCATCTTTTGTTCTTCTTATAGTTTCAAAATGACTCACCCTGCCTCCGCTGCGTATTCGTTCTATTATTTGTGTTGCTTCATCCAGCCTTGTTTCCGGAATTATTATAGAAATGTGCTTACCAATTACTTCTTTGGCTGTATAACCAAAAATTCTTTCTGCACCTGCATTCCAGCTGGTAATTGTACCGTCAAGATTTTTACTAACAATAGCATCATCAGATGAATCAATGATTGCCGCCAATATAGCCTGCTTGTGCTCACTGTTTTTTTGTTCAGTTATATCACGGGCAATTTTGGAGGCACCTATTACATTATCTCTTTCATCTTTAATTGGCGAAACACTAACTGCTACATGAAAATGGCTCCCATCTTTTCTTTTGCGAATAGTTTCATAATGGTCTATCCGTTCACCTTTTTTTACCCGTGCAATAATTGCTTGCTCTTCACTTAATAATTCGCCGGGAATAATTATAGAGATATTTTTACCCATCGCTTCTTCTTCAGTAAAACCAAAGATGGCCTCAGCAGCAGGGTTCCAGCTGGTAATAGTTCCATTAAGATTTTTACTTATTATGGCAACCTCTGATGAAAGAACAATCGCAGTAAATCTTGCAAGGTTTTCGGATGTATCCATTTATCGGATAAAAATTTACAATCTTTTAATATTAAAAATTTCAACAGGCTTATCGAGCGATTCTTCATAATCCGGTTGCTGCTGAATCTTTCTGACAATATCCATGCCTTTAATCACTTTGCCAAAAGCAGCATAACCTAGTCCATCATTATTTGCAACGCCCCCAAAATCATATGCCGGTTGGTCGCCTATGCAAATAAAAAATTCTGAACTTGCGGTACCGGGCGCTGTCCGTGCTAAAGAAATAGTGCCATTTTTATGTAAGATGCCTGTCTGGTTTGTTGGCTCATGCGGAATGCCGGTTAAGCTAATTCCCTTTTTATAATTGGTATGCCATATTCCTCCCTGTATCAATTCAGATTTAAAAGATGCAGAAGGTTGATTTTCTTCTTTAAGAACACGGTAAAATGAACTGCTCTTATAAAAGCCTGAATCAACATACGATAAAAAAGCGGCCACACTTTCAGGCGCTTTAGCAGGATACAATTCAATTTCTACATCTCCGAAATTTGTCTCAATCTTTACATGGGGAT
The DNA here is from genome assembly GCA_050998315.1 of Chitinophagaceae bacterium. Classification (GTDB taxonomy): domain Bacteria; phylum Bacteroidota; class Bacteroidia; order Chitinophagales; family Chitinophagaceae; genus Ginsengibacter. The sequence goes on along the minus strand of JBPCQG010000389.1, from coordinate 2,616 downwards.
ATTTATATACCTTTTGTGTGCAGGAAAACAAAATACAAAATCCGATTAAAAGAAAAAATTTAATGCCCATAATTCCGGCAATTTAAATTTTATTATCTATGTATTTTTACTTTAATGTTAGCTTTTGCACAACTAAAATATAGCACTATGAAAAAAATAACTTTCAAAGGAATATGGGAAGTATTAAAAAATAGTTTTAAAGGATTTTCTCAGGATAATGTAACAAAGCTAAGTGCTTCTCTTGCTTACTATACGGTTTTTTCGCTTGGGCCATTATTGATCGTTATAATTTTTTTATGCAGCATATTTTTTAGGAGAGAAGCTGTGGAAGGCTCTATTTACGGGCAAATGCAAGAATTTGTAGGTAATGATGCAGCGGCACAATTGCAGCAAATAATTAAAAATGCCGCTGTAAGCGGAAAAAATACTATAGCAGCCACTATAGGTATTATAACGCTTTTAATTGGTGCTACCACTGTGTTTGCAGATATACAGGAATCCATAAATACTATTTGGGGTTTAAAAGTTAAACCCAAAGCTGGGTGGTTTAAATTGGTAAAAAATCGTTTATTATCTTTTGGTGTTATTGGCAGTTTAGGGTTTTTATTGCTGGTATCTCTGGGAGTTACAGCATTGATTGAGGGATTAAGCAACAGATTAAAGGAGCAGTTTCCTGATGTTACAGTTGTGCTTTTTTACATATTAAATTTAGTTATTACGTTGGGTGTGGTTACGTTATTATTTGCTGTAATTTTTAAAGTATTGCCCGATGCAAAAATAAAATGGAAAGATGTTCTTGCCGGTTCGGTTGTTACCGCCCTCCTTTTTATGCTGGGCAAATTTGCCATTTCCTTTTATATAAGCAAAAGTAATGTGGGCGGCACTTATGGTACAGCAGGCGCACTGGTAATTTTACTCATCTGGGTTTATTATTCTTCTATCATATTGTATTTTGGGGCTGAATTTACAAAAGCGTGGGCAGTAAAATACGGTGGTAAAATTTATCCTAATGAGTATACAGTTATTGCAAAAACAATAGAAGTGGAAGAAGGAAAAAAAAGTGTACAGCAGGTTGAGAAAGAAAAAGAGTAAATAATATTTCTGTATTTTTTAAGTAGCCTGATCATGAATCTTATCGTAATTGCCTTTTAAAGCATACCAGCCGAAAATGGTTAAGCCAATAGCTATTGGTAAAAAAATCCCAAGAATAATTAACCATGGTATAGGATTACTGATGTCGCCCTTTGCATGTCCATTTATATTATTAACTGCACTTATCACCAGCATAATAAATAAAACAGGACCAATAAGCATCCATATTATCCCGAGATAACGTTTTAGTTTATCCATGTTTTAAATTTATTTTATTTGATAAATACAAGCTTCCAATAATAAAACAAAGCAATGCAACACCAATAGGGTACCACAAACCTGATAATACATTTGTTCCGGGTAGGGTTGTAATAAGGGTTGCAATAAATGGTACCAGTCCGCCAAAAACACCATTACCAATATGATAGGGCAACGACATTGATGTATATCGAATCCGGGTAGGAAAAAGTTCAACCAGGAAAGCAGCAATTGGTCCATAAACCATTGTTACAAACAACACCATTATAAATACTAAAAGTATCATGCCCCACTTACCTTTTTCAGCAAGCACAACTTCCTTTTTTTCTGATACTTTTCCGCCTGTAGTTGTAGTTGTTATTTTTTCTTTAGTTCCATCCTGAAAGATTTTTAAATTAGAAGTATTGCCTGGTGTTGCTGCATTGGTTACCACTTTTTGTCCGGTCGTGAATGTTTTTTTCGATGTATCCGAAATGCTGTATATCTCTTTAAAAATGGGGCGATAACAAAGCACGCCTAACAACATGCCTGCGAGCATTATATTTTTCCTTCCCATTTTATCTGACAGATGTCCGAATAAAATAAAAAAAGGTGTTGCCAATGCTATGGCAATTAATATTATACTATTCCCCTGTTCATAATCAATATTGCATTTGGTTAAAATAAAATTCTGTGCATAAAACTGGCTTGTATACCAAATCACTCCCTGCCCCATTGTAGCGCCAAATAATGCCAGCAAAACCATTTTAAAATTTTCTTTATGTCCGAAACTTTCTTTTAAAGGATTAGAAGATGTATTTCCTTCCTGCTTTAGTTTTGTAAACATTGGTGACTCTTGCATCTTTAGCCGGATGATGATAGAAACGACAACCAGCACAATCGAAAGTAAAAATGGGTAACGCCAGCCATTGCCATTTGTAAATTCTTCAACTCCCACCAGGCGGCGTATGCCAAGTATTATACCTAAAGAAAGAAATAGACCTAAGGTTGCCGTTGTCTGTATCCAGCTTGTGTAAAAACCCCGCCGGTTTGCCGGAGCATGTTCTGCTACATACGTTGCAGCGCCTCCATATTCACCGCCTAACGCAAGACCTTGCAATAACCTGAGCATGAGTACAAGAAATGGGGCCCATCCGCCTATTGTTGCATAAGATGGAACACAACCTATCAGGAATGTTGCGCCACCCATTAGGACAAGCGTTAATAAAAAAGTATATTTTCTGCCGATAAGATCACCTAACCTTCCAAAAAATATTGCACCAAAGG
>JBPCQG010000363.1:0-9200 GCA_050998315.1 Chitinophagaceae bacterium | reverse complement strand
ATTAAATGCAATATAAAAAAAATGTTGGCATTCAAAATCGAACATTCATCATTATACTTTTTGAATTGTTGTTAGGACAATCCGTTTTTTTAGTAAAGCATAATTAAAGCTGCCCAAAGGTATGCCGATGAAAAGATTGTGACCCTCGGCAAACTCAGGTAAACTCCACGATGATGCTATGAAAGACGGATGTTGGTACCAACAAGCCCCCTCTAAATCTCCCCCTAAAAGGGGAGACTTAAATACTCCGGTTGCTGTCAAAATTTTCCAACTCTTTACTAACGGCATTTAAAAAAGTGGCGCCGAGTGCGCCATCAATTACACGATGGTCATAGCTTAGTGAGATAAACATTATGTGACGAATTGCAATGCTGTCGCCCTGCGCAGTCTCAATTACTACAGGACGCTTTTTAATGGCGCCCATTGCCATGATAGCAACCTGCGGCTGATTTATAATTGGCGTGCCCATTATACTGCCGAAAGTGCCCACGTTAGTTAAAGTAAAAGTTCCGCCATTGGTATCCTCAGGTTTTAGTCTATTATTTCTTGCTGCATTGGCTAAGCCATTTACCTGTTTGGTTAAACCAACTAAATTTAACTGGTCTGCATTTTTAATTACCGGTACAATTAAATTACCAGTTGGCATAGCGGTAGCCATACCGATGTTGATGTCTTTCTTAATGACAATTTTATCGCCATCAACACTGCTGTTAAGCCATGGATATTTTTTTATGCATTTAACAATGGCTTCAACAAAAAGAGGAGTGAAGGTTATTTTCTCGCCTTCGCGTTTTTCAAATTCCTTTTTCATTTTTTCTCTCCACAAAACCATATTGGTAACATCACATTCTGCAAAGCTGGTAACATGAGCGCTTACATTTTTACTATCCACCATGTGTTTGGCGATCATCTTACGCATGCGATCCATTTCTATAATTTCAACATTGCCGGAGTGTGAAGCAAGCGGTGAGCTGTGAGTTGTGAGCTGTGAGTTTTGAGAGCTTTTTTCTTCGTCCTTAAAAACCATAGCAGAACTCTGACGTTGAACCTCGTTGCTCGTAACTCTGGGCTCATGGCTCGCAGCTTTCCTGGTCTCTATGAATTGGAGAATATCTTTTTTACTAACTCTTCCATCTTGTCCTGTACCAGGAATATTTTCTAAATCTGACATCGCAACGCCTTCACTTGCGGCAATATTTAAAACAAGTGGCGAATAAAACTTCACGCTGTTGTTACTGGTTACCGGTTTTTGGTTACCGGTTGGCTGGTACGGAATATCTTCTACCACACTTGCTTCCTCATATTCATTAGGTGATGTTGCAGCTTGAGGCGAAGTAACATTAGATTTTTGAGAATTGTCAACATTGGTTCTTACTCTTGCAATCACAGTGCCGATTGGCACTACATCATTTTCCTCAAATAAAATTTCATCTATTATGCCTTCTGCGGTTGAGGGTACTTCACTGTCAACTTTATCGGTAGCAATGTCTAAAACTGTTTCATCCTGTTCCACTTTATCTCCTGGTTTTTTATGCCATTTCAAAATAGTGGCTTCCATTATACTTTCTCCCAGCTTGGGCATTACTAAATCAACAACGCTCATAATTGTCTCATGTTAAAAATCAAAAGTAATAAAAAGAAGGAAGCATTGTATAAATGACGATTCAACATGTTTATATTTTTCTTTTTTCTTGATAAAAAGAAACAAAAATCAAGACTTCATAAAAAATGCTAAAAATTAATACATCAGTCTAAAATGAAATAAGCTTCGACAGTTGAATATAACTAAGCTTATGTACAACTTACATACATAAAACAAATCCCAACTTCAGTATATTAATTTCATTTTTAACGCCTGATCTATTAATTTTCTTAACGCATTTTTTATGAGGTCGGGTAATAACTCCGGTTTGGAATGAACATCACAGCTTTTCCTATTAATCTATTAATCCTAAAAATCATGGTTCAGACAAATGGTTCAGACAACATAAATTTTCTTAAAAGATTCAATGCATTCATTGCTGTAATTTGAATGTTACGCATCCTGTCGAATCTTAAATTTAATTTTTGGGTTAGCAGATTTTCTTTGCTACCAACCGCTATCCAAACTGTGCCCATAGGTTTTTCATCGCTACCTCCATCAGGCCCCATAATGCCTGAGACTGCAATTGCATAATCTGTTTTTAAAATATTTAAAACGCCTTTCAGCATTTCTTTTACAGTTTGTTCACTTACAGCGCCAAATGTTTGTAATGTTTCGTTGGAAACACTCAACACATTTTCTTTTACTTCATTATTATAACTAACCACACTCCCTTTAAAATATTTCGAAGAGCCGGAATGTGATGTTATAAGATGTGCCATATAACCACCTGTACAGCTTTCCGCTGTAGCCAGGGTTTCATTTCTTGCGCATAGTAATTTGCCGATAACTTTTTCCATCGGCTCATCCTCATCGGTAACTAAAAATTCTTTTGTTAGAGATTTAATTGTTTCGAATTGGATTTCCATTTCTTTTTCTATTGCATCTTTATCATATCCTGAAGTTGTTAGCCGAAGTCTAACCATTCCATAATTGGGCAGGTAAGCTAATTTGATATTAGACGGTAAAGCCAATTCGAAATCTTTTATATGTTCAGCTAACATTGATTCTCCAATGCCTGCAGTTAATAATGTTTTATGAATGATAATAGGTAATTCAAACCTGCTTTTCAGTTTTTCAATTACATCATTCATCATGCCCTGCATTTCATTCGGAACGCCGGGCATACTTGCAAATATTTTCCCATCTTTTTCAAACCACATCCCCGGCGCTGTCCCTCTTTTGTTTTGTATTACAGTGCATACATCCGGCACTTCAGCCTGCTTCATATTAACTTCCGTAGCAGGTCTTTTAAATACTTTTTCAAAAAGATATTTTACATTTTCCAGAGCCTTTTCATTTACTATCATCTTACCATTAAAATATTTACACAGCAAAGGTTTCGTAATATCATCCGAGGTTGGACCAAGACCTCCGGTAATTAAAATAATATTTGAATGTCGGATTTCCTCATCCAGGGCATCACGTATGTCAATTTCATTATCACCAACAGCAACCCGGCGTTTTACAAAAATGCCTGCCTTATTTAATTGCTGTGCCATGTATGCACTATTGGTATCAATCACCTGGCCTATTAATAATTCATCGCCGATTGTTATAATTGATGCGTTAACCATTTATGTTGAATTATTTATTTTAGTGCAATATTAATTTATTATGAAATGGCTTGCTTTTATCTTATACCTCTGCACGTTTAATTCGTACTCACAAACTATTTCGGAAAAACTGGATGTTGCCATAAATAAACTGGCAGCTGATTCCCAATTTAATCATGCAACGATCAGCCTTTATATTGTTGAAAGTAGAACGGGTAAAATAATTTTTGATAAGAATTCGCAAACAGGTTTAGCACCTGCAAGTTGTCTAAAAATTATAACCAGCACAACTGCATTTGAGTTATTAGGAAAGGATTACACCTATAAAACCAAATTAGGATATGATGGTAAAATTGATAGTGGAATTTTAAAAGGAAATATTTATGTCGTAGGTAGCGGAGACCCAACATTAGGAAGTTGGCGATATAAAGGCACAACAGAAAATATTTTACTTACCAATTTTATAAGATCAAGTAAAGCACGGGGGATACAAAAAATTAAAGGATTGGTTTTGGGAGATGACAGAATTTGGGGAACACAAAGAATACCAGATGGGTGGATATGGCAGGACATAGGAAATTATTATGGTGCAGGTGCGTCCGGGCTTAATTGGCGTGAAAACCAATATGATCTCATTTTAAGATCAGGAAAAAAAATTGGTGACTTTGTAAAAATAACTTCTACAAGACCAAAATTTCTACCGGGTATTCATTTAATAAATGAACTTTCTTCTGCCGAAAAGGGTAGTGGTGATAATGCTTATATTTATTTAGCGCCTGATGCAGAAACAGGTTTTATCAGAGGGACAATTCCTGTTAACGAAGATAGTTTTGTAATAACAGGTTCAATGCCGGATGCCGGTAAATTATTGGCAGCTTCAATTTATCAGAGTATTGCCCCGGATAAAAATTATACTGATAACAATATTAATTACCTGAAAGGGAAAGCAAAATGGAAACAGCCAGATTCAATATTTTATACATACACATCTCCGCCACTTGATAGTATTATTTATTGGTTTTTAAAACGCAGTGTTAATTTATACGGAGAGGCATTGGTAAAAACTATTGGTTATGAGAAAATAAAAGTCGGTTCAACTGATGCAGGAATAAAAGTTATAAGGGATTTCTGGAGTAAAGAAGGAATAGAAAGATCTTCTTTAAAAATAATTGATGGAAGCGGATTATCGCCGGCAAATCGCGTTACGACTAAAGCATTGGTAACAGTAATGCAATATGCAAAGGATCAAAACTGGTTTTCATCTTTCTATTACGACCTACCTGAAATTAATGGTATCAAAATGAAAGATGGATATATTAATGGAGTAAGAAGTTATACAGGCTATATGAAAAATAAACAAGGAGTGGAGTATACATTTTCTTTCACTATAAATAATTTTGATGGCAGTGCATCTTCAGTAAGAGAAAAAATGTGGAAGGTGTTGGATCTGTTGAAATGATGTAAGAGGTAAGAAGTACGGTGTATGAATAGATATTAGAAGTAAGATATATCTTCACAAATGAAACTAATAACTATTTAACCATTAAACTTTTTAAAATGCAACCCCAAAGCTATAAAAATCACAGGCAATATGTACCTGTTTATCATTTCGGGCTTCTTCTGTTACTTATAATTGTGTTAGCGGGTTCGGTATGGAATTTTTACCGTGCTTATGATGCACTTAGCGGTCGCCTGAGTGCTGCGCTAATATTTGGTTTATCACTGGCTGGTATTATCTACTATATATATACCCGTGCCTTTGCTTTACGAGCGCAGGACAGGGCAATAAGAGCAGAAGAAAATTTAAGGCATTTTATTTTAGCAGGCAAACCTTTGGATAGCCGTTTAAGAATGGGTCAAATAATTGCCCTTCGTTTTTGTGATGATTCTGAATTTCCATCTCTCGCCCAAAAAGCTGCTGATGATAACATGAAAGGTGATGATATTAAGAAGGCTATACAAAACTGGAGACCTGATAATTATAGGGTGTAGTCCTTACCTAAAATTTCTCTTTAAAAGAAGACGGATTTTCAGCTTAAAAATATTTAGAAAGTTTTTCTTTCAATACCTGGGGCATTTCAGAACGCTTCATAGTTTTTGCTTCCATAAAATAAAGGGTTACATCACCTGTATTCAGTAATTCATTTTGCTCATTGTAAATTTCACTGTGAAAAACAATTTTATGATGTAAGGGAATTTCTTTCAAAGTTGTTTTAACGGTTATCAAATCATCATATTTAGCAGGCCGCAAAAAGCGAACGTGAAAATCAGAGACTACCAGCACAACACCCATCGCTTCGATTTCTTTGTATGTATATCCAAGGCTTCTAATTGCCTCACCTCTTCCTATCTCGTAAAATTGTGCATAGTTGCCATAATAAACCACACCCATTTGGTCAGTGAGGGCATAATGAATACGTATCTGTGTTTGGGAAGTAAACAATGCTTTATAATTACAGTTATTATTTACTTATTATATTGTCAACACTAACTTTTCCTGGTCCCGTAAATAACAAGGTAACAAACACTATTAAAAATAATGTCACCAATTCACCTTTGCCAAAAACATCCCAATGATGAGCTTTCCATAGTGCATACGTAGTGGAGATAATTAATGGAATACATGCAAGGCGTGTAAACAATCCCAGGGCAATTAATATGGCACAGAGTAATTCGGCAAATATTACCAAGCCTAATGCTATAGAAGGGCTTAATCCGATAAAACCCATAAACTGGGTTTTCATTTCATTATAGTGTATCAACTTTGTGTAACCATGATTCGCCATAAGTATCCCCGCACCTAAACGCAGTATTAATATCCCGGTATTGAATGCACCTGCATTATATCTTGTTGAAAAAAACTTTCCCATAATTACATTTATAATTGTATTAACAATGCTTGTGCAATTTAAAGTTTTATTTTATCATCAGTATGGATGGATCGCAGTTTAGAATTTGTACCCATATCTTTTAAATGAAAACCAAAAGTTGTTACATAAATAAAACCCAATAGATGAATCGCCTTTTTTCTCTTTTAGTTTTCCATATAATTTCTTTTAATTGTTTTTCTCAAGCCAATTTTAATGTAACAGATCCCGAGCGTAGTTTTAAAGAAGCGAAAGATTTTTTTATTCAGGAGCAATATGTTTTGGCGTACCCATTACTAAAAGAATTAAAACAAAAGTATCCTGAAAATACTGCCAGCAGCCATACGTATTTAAACCAGGACATTGAATATTATTTTATCGTTTGCGGTTTAGCTTTAGACCAGCAGGTTGCTGAAGAACAGGCTAAAAGCTTTATTGCTGTTGCCAACAATGAACCCCGGCAACAAATAATGAGCTACCATCTTGCCAAATTTTATTTTATAAGAAATGATTTTGAAAATACGGTTACTTATTATGAAAGAGCAGGCTATAATAATTTGAGCAATGAAGAAATTGCTGATGCAAAATTTGAATTGGCATATTCTTATTTTAATTTAAAAAGATTTGAAGAGGCTAAACCTTTGTTTAATGAGATTCACCAGCTGCCTAAGAATAAATATTATTATCCTGCAAATTATTATTACGGTTTTATTAGTTACCGAGATAGAAATTATTCTGAAGCTTTAAAAGCTTTTAAACTGGTAGAAAACCAGGAACAATATGTTGGACTGGTTCCTTATTACATTGCTGAGATATATTATTTCCAGGGGAAAAAAGATGAAGCATTGCGATATGGTGAGGAAGTTTTAAGAAGGGGTAATCTATTTTATCAAAAAGAGTTGAATCTTTTAATTGGACAGATCTATTTTGAAAAACGAAATTTTGCAAAAGCTTTGCCTTTGTTGGAAGCGTATGTGAACAGCAGTGATAAAGTGACAAAAGATATATTGTATGAGCTAAGTTATTGCTATTACGAAGCCAACCAGGTAGATAAAGCTATTGAAGGTTTTAAACAATTAAGCAATGAAAAAGATTCTCTAGGGCAAAATTCAATGTACCTGTTGGGAGATCTTTATATAAGAACAAATCAAAAAGCGAATGCAAGAAACGCTTTTCAATACAGCGCTTACAACAGCAGTAACCGCAAGCAACAGGAAATATCAAGATTTAATTATGCAAAATTATCGTATGAATTGGGTTACCAGGATATTGCACTGAACAGTATGAAAACTTTCCTGGACTTACATCCTACCTCTACTTATGCTACTGAAGCCAAAGAAATTCTTATAGGAATTTTAGCCAACACAAATAATTTTAATGATGCGCTTACATTGTATGAGTCCTTTGATAAGCCAACCCCGGCAATGCAAAAGATCTATCCTAAAATTTTATATGGTAAAGCAACAGAACTTATAAATGATCAACAGATAAATAAAGCAGATGAATTACTTTCTAAGATATTAAATGATCCCAACGCAGGTAAAGTTTTGCCATATGCTAATTTCTGGAAAGGCGAGATTGCTTACAGACAAGGGCATTATGATGAGGCTATCCGTTATGCCACAGGGTATTTGCAAAGCGCCGCCATTTCCCAGGGAGAATCAGGCCCGGTTTCTGCAAAATACCTATTGGGCTATAGTTATCTTAAAAAAGAAAATTATGGTCAGGCAACAAATTATTTTCAGCAGGTTGCTGCAAATGTTTCTTCACAATCTTCTTCAATGGAGCAGGATGCTTATGTTAGAACTGCTGACAGTTATTTTATGAACAGGGATTACGGCAAAGCAAATGGCATGTACAATAATGTTATTAATAACGCTCTGCCTCAAAGTGATTATGCTTTATTTCAGCAGGCAATGATAGCTGGCATTAAAAACTCAGCAGAAAAAATAAGAATATTAAATACACTCTCCAGGCAACACCCTTCCAGCGATCTTATTCCTGATGTAACAATGGAAATAGCCAACACATACATGGCTGATGAAAAGTTTAGAGACGCTATTCCATACCTTAATAATATATTGTTGTTATCCAATGCAACCAGGTTAAAACCACAGACTTATCTAAAATTGGGATTGGCTTATTATAATCTAAATAGCAACAATGAAGCATTAACTAACTATCAAAAACTTATCAGTTTATATCCGCAATCTGCAGAGGCTGATGAGGCATTGGATAATATAAAAAATATTTATGTTGAACAAGGCAAACCAAATGAATATGTTGACTTTTTAAAGCGTTCAGGAAAATCTATCAGTGTAACAGAAGCTGATTCATTAACCTATGCTGCGGCAGAATTAAAATATAATAATGGAGATTGTGCCAATGCTATTGCAGGCTTTAATAATTATCTCAGCCGCTACTCTGATGGCTCATTTTCTTTGCAGGCTTATTATTTCCGCAGCGAATGTTATGTAAAGAGTAAAGATTATAAAAATGCAGTTGCGGGTTATGTGGCTGTTATTAATAAAGGTAATAGCAAGTATGCTGAATTATCTGCAGTGAACGCAGCAAAAATTTCCTATTTCGAATTACAGGATTATCCTGCGGCAAAAACTTATTTCACTAAGTTGAGAGAGATTGCTGTTACACAGGAAAATCAATTGGAGGCTTTGCGTGGTTTGGTACGGAGTTATTATCAAACTAAAGATTATGCCCAGGCAAATATTGCAGCAAACGAATTGCTTACTAAAAAAGGACTTAGCACTGATGATAGATCTGTGGCTAACCTTGTTTTGGGAAAATCTTTGCAGACTAAAAACCAATGTGAACAGGCAATTACCGCATTCAGATCAGTAGCAGCAATCAATAAATCAGCATGGGGGGCAGAGGCCCGATATGAAATAGCGAACTGTTATTACAGTGCAAATAATTTTGCTGCAACAGAAAAGGCAGCGATGGAAGTAATAAAAGTTACGGGCTCTTATGATTACTGGGTTGCCAAAGCATATATTTTATTGGGAGATGTTTACATGCAGCAAAAAGATTATTTCAATGCAAAAGCAACTTATCAAAGTGTTGCGAATAATGCCACGATACCTGAAATAAAAAATGAGGCTCAACAAAAACTTGACA
>JBPCQG010000270.1:0-7824 GCA_050998315.1 Chitinophagaceae bacterium | reverse complement strand
CGATTACACTAATACAATTCCTAATGTTAGTGGAGTAACCCCAAAAAAAATTATAGGCATCCCGGATGGATTTTTTATTGGAGGAAATTATGACTCTAATGGTAATAATAATTATTTACAAAAGTGTGTTTCGGAAGGGACATCATTTGTTCCAACCTGGGTAAAATTATATAGCCAGGAATTTGGCAGCTGTGCACGCGGTAATATTATAAACATGAAACCAACTAAAGATGGAAATTTTATTTATTTAGGTTTATCCTATGCAAATTGTTTAAATTATGGTAACGGGCCAACAATGTTATTTAAAGTTGATAAAGATGGAAAAGTTTTATAATTAATTCTCCCATAACTAGTCCCGATTTTGGGGCGAGAATGAGGCGTATACTGGAGTCTGGCTTCTTGTGCCTGCTAAAAGAATTAGATGCTTAATTATTCCAACTCAAAAGTGTTACAAGCACAAGAAGCAAATGCACAAACCATCGCCTCATTCTTGCGCTATAACTGTCATCAATATTTTTTAAACTGTAGATTTAGATTAAAAAATAATTAGTTTAGCTAAAACTATAAATTATGACAACTCAGGAAATTGCAACCCGCCTTGTAGAGCTTTGCCGCCAGGGCGACTTTAAAAAAGCACAGGAAGAATTATTGGCTGATGATGCTTTGAGCATTGAACAGGAAGCCAGCCCTGCCTTTGAGAAAGAAACAAAAGGCAAGCAGGCAATTAAAGAAAAGGGAGAAAAGTGGAATGCTATGGTAGAAGAAATGAAAAGCATTACTGTTTCCGATCCTTTGGTAGCTGCAAACTCTTTTGCATTGACAATGCGATTGAATGTAGTTATGAAAGAACGTGGCCCTATGGATATGACAGAACTTTGTGTTTACAAAATTAAAGATGGCAAGATAGCTTCAGAGGAATTCTTTATGTAATCAGAATATATATTTTCTGCAATACCTCACCTAACTGGCGCAGATGCAGCAAATGATATTGTAGCGTGGGCGTATCTTCCTTAGCTTCATACAATGAAACCATTAAAAGTAGCGATTATACAAAAAAAACCTGCATATGGTGATTTAACTGAAAGTACACAAATAGCGCTCTCACTGATTAATGAAGCGGCTTTAAATAAATCAAATTTAATTGTATTTGGAGAAACATGGTTAAGCGGTTATCCTGCCTGGCTGGATCATTGTCCTGAAATAGCTTTATGGAATAATGAAGCCATGAAAGATGCTTATATTCAGATGTATAAAAATAGCGCAGCTGTTGATGGCGAAGAAATGAAAGCAATCTGCTCTGCCGCTAAAGAAAATAAGGTTATTGTTTGCCTGGGATTTAATGAAAAGATCTTGAATGGAAATGGCAATGGCACGCTTTATAATTCATTTGTATTTATAAATGAATATGGTGAGCTGATAAATCACCATAGAAAACTTGTTCCAACTTTTACTGAAAAATTATTATATGGCAATGGCGATGCCGCCGGGTTAAAAACAAATGATACAAAATGGGGGAAAATTGGCGGACTTATTTGTTGGGAACATTGGATGCCGTTTAGCCGACAGGTTTTGCATAATGAGGGTGAAATAATTCATATTGCCTTGTGGCCAACTGTTCATGAAATGCACCAGGTAGCAAGCCGTCATTATGCTTTTGAAGGCAGATGCTTTGTAATTGCAGCCGGACAAATGATGCAGGTAAAAGATTTCCCATCCAACCTTACCTTACCAAAACATTTAAAAGAGAATACTGAAAGATATATATTGAATGGAGGAAGCTGCGTATTTGATGCAAAAGGAAATTACCTGATGATGCCTCAGTTTGACAAAGAGGAAATTTTATATTGCACCATTGAAAATACTGATACTGCTATTAAAGAAAAAATGACTCTTGATACTTCTGGACATTACAATCGCCCCGATATTTTTGAATTTAATGTGAATAGAAAAAAAAGGTAAAATTTACGCGTATCTGTTCTATGCTTAACCCCGATTTTGGCACAAGCTTCTTTCATTTATCTTTGAAATAAAAAATAATTTCATGATATGAGCGTCCGCTTGTGCAATGACGCAAATGCAACCCGTTATCTATTCACCGAGATGCACTTTGCCTCGGGGTATCAACAAAAATTCCTTTTGCCTTCCATTGATGTAGCGTACTCCCTGCGGTGTAAACACAGCCTGCTCTTCCAGCATTATGCGTATCTCTTTATTGTTCCATTCCGGCGATTTTATTTTTGCGTTTAACTCAATTGCATAGGCAGTATGGTGTTGCAATGTATAATCGCCGGAGCCGGGTACGCCACCCTGCATATCCCACATGCCAATGGCAGGGCCTGCTGCATGCCCATGATAACCGATGGGATGTGTGTAAATGGATGCTACGATATTTTCTTTTTTTGCATTTGCCAAAGATTCTCTTAAAGCTGCGTTGCCTTTTTTATTTACCGCGAAAGATGTGGTAAGTATATCCTGCAGCCTGTTGCCGGTCTGCAATCCTTTTTTTAAAAAAGCAGGTGCATCTTTTTCTCCGGGTTTTAAAACATAAGCCAACTGCTGTACATCAGTATTTAAACCGAGGTAAGTAATCCCAAAATCAACATGTAAAAGATCGCCGGGCAAAATAATTTCTTTACCGGGCTGTGTGGCAAAGGAACGCTGAGAATCACCGGCACCCAGGTCACTTCTTTGTACATCAACCGTTGGATGAAACCATGTCTGCAATTTTAATTCGGCAATCCGTTCACGCAACCACCATACTACATCATCTGTAGTGGTAACACCGGGTTGTATAACTTTTTCTGAAAAGCCTTCTGCTATTATGCTGTGGCCAATGTTGCAAATGTTTTCATACAACATCAATTCATTTTCTGTGCGAAGCTGCAGCCAGTTTACGGCAAGCTTTTCTGCCCTTACCACATTACTTATATATTGAGCAGGAATGTAATAGATAAGGCTATCCCATTCTCCTTTTGTAAGCCCATCAGCATGTGCAAACTGTGGTGAAATATTAATGCCGATTTTTTTAGGAGAACGCTCCGAAATTAATTCTGCAAGCCGTTTCCATTGATTGGGTTCTTTTTCAGGAATCCAGGCACCTTTAAACATTGTACCAATATCATAACGGGCAACAGCCAGTTTTTCAACACCATCTTTAACGCCTTTATCAGTAAATAAAAGTATTGTTCTGCGGCGTGCATTCAACCATGTACCCGGTAACATTGTTTTTGCAACGGGATCTTCATTATATTCTCTTGCAACAATCAGCCACATATCAATGCCTTCTTTTCTCATCAGGGCGGGCAATAAATTCTCCAGCCGGTCTTTAAGCAACGCATCCTGCACTATTGCTCTTTCTTTTAACGGAAGAATATGTAGTTGTGCACTTGCAGTAAAACTGATGCTGATAAAAACAATAAAGATGAATGTGATCTTGTTTCTCATATTATAATTACTTTCTTTGTATCAACACTAAAGTTAAATCAATAATCCCCGGTTTACCTTTACGCCTTTTTTAAATTGGCGAAAACCAATCCGTTTATTTCCAAAGCCCACGCTGGCGCAAGTATGCAGGGCTGGCTTATTGCCTGGCGTGCTTGTGTCATATAACATTCGACAACTCTCGCCATGGTTCGTGTCTCACGAACCATATTAAATTTTGTTTCGGTTCGTGGACACGAACCAGGCATTAAATCTTAATACACAACAGATTTTAGTCAGGATTATTTAAACATCCTTTTAATTTTCTCTATAAACCCGCTGCTTCCCTTCTTTTTTTCTTTCCCAATTAAAAACCCATAAGGCTTTAGCGGTTCTACATTATCGCAGATTATCTTAAAAATTCCTGTTAATGGAATAGCGAGTACCATACCAGGTATACCCCATATAAGTTCTCCCAGTACTATAGCAATTATAGTGAATAAGGGATTAATATTTACTTCGGCACCCACAACAAGCGGCTCGAGAATATATGTCTGGATAAATTGTACCAATGCATAAGTGATCAATACCCCAATTACTATATTTCCTCCGCCACCCTGCGTTAAAGCCATAAGCACCGTAAGGGCTGTGCCGGCAAGGTTCCCTACAAATGGAATAATCTCAAGCAAACCGCAAAGTATTGCAAAGAAAAAAGCATTTTTTACTCCTGCTATAGTAAAGCCGATGCCATACATTATCCAAAGCAACACGATCATCATAGCAAGACCTGAAAGATATTTCTGCGCAACTTTTGAAGATGCGTAAATGATCTTTGTTGTATTTGCTTTTTCATCCTGCGGTACAAGCTTTAAAATAAACTGCTTTACATGCCGTCGAAAATACATCAGCAGGAAAATGTAAACAAGCACTAAAATAAAATCCACCAGCATACTCATTATCGAACTCATTATACCTGTAACAATTGAACTCATGCCGCCGGAGCCCGATTGCTGTTGTTGCTTCATCATTTCCTGCTGCTTTTCAGGCGATATTCCAAATGTGTTGCTGAGTGTTTCTTTGAGCTTGGCTATTGATTGAGTTACTTTTTGTTCCATCCCCGTGAAGTCTTTAGCAAGGTCAGATATCTGCCATGTAACCAGCGCAACTATACCGGCAATAAAAAGAATAAAAATAAAAATGCAGGCAGCTGCAGAAATTCCCCTGCCAAATCCTTTTTTTTCTAACCAGTTACTTATTGGTAAAAAGAGCATTGCAAGAATACCCGCAATTGTAAAAGGAACTAAAAAAGGTTTTGCAAAATATATTCCTGCAAAAAATGCAAATGCTATAATAAATAAATAGGTGGCTTTAGATAAAGAGGTAGGCATAATATTTATTTTAAATAAACTTACTGTAAGATAAGCGTGAAAGATAAAACAGGAGTATTTTGATAAAATAATTTCCGGCATTCTTACCAACTGAATTTGTTTTGACACAGCATGTAAAAATGTCGCCGCGGTAATTAAACGTACGGTGTCTTGTTTCAATAGTTTTCTCGCCTGTCTTTATCCATTCGGCATAAGGTGCGCCTTTATAATCGTTCATGGTAAGCGCTTTGTATATTTCATGTTGAAGAACTAAGATACATATCGCAATGGCAGTATTTTGCAAATTTTGGTATCTTACTTATCTAAAACTATTGCCATGAAAAAAGTTAGATTTCTTTTAATGGAATTATTTTTTATATGTTCTATAGCAGGCACTAATAATACATTTTCGTTTTCCATAGTCAAACCTGCCACTTCACCTGTGCTATTAAATATTTAAAGGGTAAGGAGTTTATAAAATTATCTTTTAAACAATTTGCATCACTTTCCAATAACTATCCATATGATTGAAAAGTCTGGTGCTTTTTTAAGATCATGTCTTACCCTCATCTTCATTACATTAAATGAAAGGTTATTACATAGGTTTTATTTTTCTCCTATAACAACAATCGCCGTGTCCTGCTTTGCTCACAGCCATAAGTAGGGACACGGAAGGATAAATGAACTACAGTAATGGTTTTCCGCTGTAACATAAACTGCTTCCAGCGTATTGAAGACAGGAATAAGATTTCCAAATAAGCGTACGCACAAAGCCTATCCTGGCAATAGCTCTCCTGAAGAAATTAAACAAGGCCATAATAAAGGAGTGAGTTATTAAGTCCCATTTAAAAATTTATTAAAAAAACTTGGTGATATCAGTTTCATTTATTTACTTTGCAATTCAAAGCACTTTTAAAAATAATAAAATGGATAATAATTCAGAAATAATAATGAATAACAAATCAAAAAGACTTATCGGTATTGTGCTCACAGTAGTGCTTCTATTGCTTATACCATTAATAGCGATGCAGTTCACAAATGAAGTGAAGTGGACTCTGTCCGATTTTGTTGTTATGGGTGCCCTGCTGCTCGGCACTGGTCTTATGTGTGAGCTTGTATTGAGGAAGGTAAAGAAAATCGGGCACCGATTCGCCATCTGTGCAGCTCTTCTGGTAGCGCTCTTTCTCATTTGGGCAGAACTTGCAGTCGGCATCTTCGGGACACCGTTCGCCGGATCGTAGATAGTAAACCATGAAAGACCACGTCAGGACATCACATATAATCAGTTGGATATCTGGCATACCTGTGTGCAAACGGCATATTGAAAGTGAACACAACAACATAATATAAAACCACCATGAAATACCTCTTAATTGCTTTTACTCTTTTTGCCTGCAACACCGTTGCCAAAAAGAATGTTGCCCGAAAAATCTCAACTGAAGTGCTTGATACTATAAAATCAGTTCCCGCAAGTATGGTTGCAACACCTGTTCTTTTTGAGACAGCTTTTATTAAGGGAACTACACAAAAAGGAAATATTACACCCATCAACCTTTATGGAGTAACAATAGGTAAAATAAAAGTTGTAAGCGGGCATATAATAGCCTGTGACCCTCTGCATATTGATGAATATGGTATTCCATTTACCCAGGTTTTTCCAACCGGCGAATTTCCTGTTCAATTTTCTATCGCTAAAACTGGTGAGGCGGACCTGATTGCATTTGTGAGGATCAATTTTAGTGAAGAGCCGGTTGAAAGGTGGGAATTAGCATTGCTGAAAGGACAAGAACCACTTCCTGTTGGCGGTGAAGAAATTCATGGATATGGGGTAGACGGTGGAGTAGGAATATTTATGGATAAAGAAGTTATTAAAGTTTTGGACTTAGACGCATTAACCGATATGGATACAGAATTATACAAAGAAATGGACAAGCATTATCATAATACCTGGCGATACACACTGTACAATTTCGGCACATATAACTTAGCATGTTTTACAACAGGTTTGGGTGATGGACGTTATGCCAGTTATGTAGGTTATGATGCAACCGGAAAGCCCTGTAGATTATTATCAGATTTCGGTCTTTTTGATTGGAGAAAAAAGTAAGGCTTCATACACAAGATACTTGCTCAATGTTGGCTGAAAGAATAAACCATCAGCTACATATTGCTATCAGCTCCCAACCAATATTTATTATTCAATAATTCATTATGCAAACAACAAAATTGCTTCTCCTGTTTCTTTTATTTTGTTCAGCCTGCAGCAACAAAGACGAGGCACCAAAACCAAATATTAAATTTGAAAGAACGAAATGGGATACAAAGGATGGTGTAAAGTACACCTACCGGAAGCAGATGATAAATGACCTGCTCAATAATTATAACTGGCCCGGGGTAAAAAAAGATTCGGTGCTACACCTGCTGGGAGAGCCAGACGTGATTGAAGAAGATATCTTCATGCTATATCACTACGAACAGAAACATTTTGGCAGCTTTGTGTTATCTACCCAATCATTGGTAATTGAATTAGCCACGGATAGTACGGTGAAGCTGGCCAGGACGAATTAGAAAACTTTTCTTATCGCCTATTAATCCCAGATTTGCCTTGCGCATTTTTTAAATTGGCGAGAACCACTCCCGTTATTACCAAAGCGCCACTAATGATATGAACTAAGGTAATGGTTTCCCCCAGCAACCAAACTGCTTCCAGTGTACTGAAGATAGGAATAAGATTTCCAAATAAAGCCGTTCGCACAGAGCCTATTCTGGCAATAGCTGAATTCCAGCAGAAGAATGCAATTACCGACGCACCAATGCCCAGGTAAAGAATGCTTACCAATAAATTCCCGTCCCACAGTACTGGTGGCGTTAATAGTGTTTCAGTGATAAAAAATGGAAGCAATAATAATGTGCCACCAATAAATACAACAAAAAGAAATGTTACAGGAGATACGGCTGCGGGTTTTCTCTTTACCAAAACTGTATAGATGGAAAAAACAAATGCACTTAAGAGTATCCATACATCACCGGCTGTAAA
>JBPCQG010000224.1:0-3940 GCA_050998315.1 Chitinophagaceae bacterium | reverse complement strand
GCAATACTTTGGAAAATGCTTCATGGTAAAGTGGTAATGATAATAAGCATGAGCCATTATGTATTCTGCTATGATAAAAGCTTCAGTTATGTCTTTTGGGACACACGGATGAAACCTGCCTTTTACAACTTCCTTATCGCAGTATTTTTTAAAATTATTAAATCCAAAGTTTTGCCATCGGTCATCCGGGATATGATAATTCATAATAGTTTAACAAGTTAGATGTTCTTTAATATTATACTTAAACAGTTAGTCCAGAATTCGTACAAAAATGCTTAATGAATTTCATTGTACTTAGTAAAGGTCTATCAGGGCAAATGGCTTACTGCATGATTGTCTTGATCTATAATTTAACAGAGGCAAATGCTCAAAACCGGCGCTTGAAAATCACTCATACCTATAGACGGGAATTTGATATTCAACAGTTAATTTCAAAAATTTTCTGAAAGGTCTTTTAAAAATGCTATGGGATTTTGTAGAATTTTTGCAAAGGTAATCCTTCTTTATTTAAAATATCGGGGGTAATAAATATCTTGTGTTTAATCTTTATGGCGAAAGCAAAGGAATAACGTTTTGACTGTTGGGTAGCAACTTTTTCCAAGGAAGAATTTGTTGGAAATAAAAAATCAACTGATGAAAAAAATACAACTAAGTTTTCATTTTAGATAGAGATTTTCAAGGTTATTTAAATTAGACTAGCGAATACTTTGAAGCATTTTTTATTCTATTGTCTTCATTTTTAAAATAAGGTTCTGCAATTTCATTCAAGATTACCATACAAATAATATTTCTCCTTGTGGAATCGTTTAGGTAAACAATAAGTGGCGTTGGGCAATTTCCTGACACTTTTACGCCTTAGCTATGTGCGCGTTTAATATAACGGTTACTGCCTTAGTTTATTGAAAATAAAAAAAAGGAACAATGAAAAAGGCTTATAATGTACTGCGTTATGTTAAGATAGGTTTGCTGAAAGGCTAGAGGGTAGCAGATTTCATTCGAGGAAAGAATAGCAAAAGTGGCGGTAAAATTGTTTCTTGAGACTGAAGCAGATTTTGAAAAAATCTTTCATAAAAACTGTTTAATGTTATAGCTAAAATACTATTTTATAAACAATAAACGTTACATTAGCAATTCACAATCTGCTATGGTTATTTTAAAATCAATACTACCTTTATTTTTAGGATTATTCATATCTCATACTTGTATCTCTCAATCAAAAAATAAGCCACAGAAAAAAAATAACAAACAGAATACTTCTTTAAACAATTTTTTGAAAGAAGTGAACAAAGAGGTGCTAACAAAGGAATCAATAGCAAAAAAAAATAAAAGTAAGCGTGAATATAAAACTTTATTTATTCACTATTTTGATAGTAAGACTATTGTGTCGCCTGTAAAAAATGGTTTATAGAAACACACCCGCTAATTCCATTTGAAGAATATATTATTGCCTGAGAAAAAACCTTCATGGCTTCTGTAAGTGAAACCCAGTCACCTTTTTCATTTTTCAATTTATAATCTATTTTAAATTTTTCAAGTGCATTATTTACTTGTTCAGCGCTTGATCCTAAGGGATTAAGGGTGAAATTAGCAATTCCAACTACCTGATCATCTTTAGGTGTTTTCCCTATCTTGATTATAGGGCCGCCAGAATTACCTTTATTAATTGTCAAATCAAGCAGGGCTACAGAAAGTTTTATTTTCTGATTTATTATTCCTAATCCTTTATTAGTATAATTCCTTGAGCTATCAATATACTTCGTAGATAATATTCCTTTTGAAATAAATTGATTGGAAATGCCAAGAGGGTAGCCTGCTGTATAAACTTCGTCACCCTCGTTAATATCTTGGAAGCTTCCCAACTTAATAAAATCTATTTTTTTTGCTCGAGGTAGAGTAGGGACTAATATACAGTAATCGTAAGAAACAGCACTTTGATTTAATTTTTCAGAATAGACAAATTTAGCAGGGATTGAAATTTCAAATTTTACTCCGTTTCCAAACTCTATAAATACTTTTCTAGAATCTAAAATATGACCTAGCGTATCAGTAATCAATGATGGGGCAACAACGTGCCAACAGGTTAACACATTTCCTACCTCAGATATTAAAAATCCTGTCCCGGTAAATGGAGAACCTTCTATACTAATTTTACCAACACAGGTTTTTAATTTTTGTATGCGCTCTTTAGTTAGTGATTGACTATATGTCTTTATAAAAAATGCACACAATAATAAGAGAATAAAAATTTTCTTCATTCTAAAGGTTTAAAGGGACGAATAATAAAACTGTATTACTACACTACTGCCTAAAAACACAATAGAAAATACTACTGGGAGAAATTTGGAGAATTAAAAATGGGAGTGTTATCTTGCTCTACGAAATTTTTAAACTTTCAAATTTCTTCCCGCAAGTTGACCCGCTTACGGGATTTTTTTTCAGTACAACAAATTTACAGAAAAGAACCTTTAGGCTGCGAAAAAACTTAGTTTTTTTGAACTAACATTATTAGTTCTCCCTAATCCCCTTCGCTTAATAAAAGATAAGTTGCGTTGGCAATTTTCCTGACACTTTTACTCTTGAGCTGTGGCCGTCTATTATACATAACGACTAATTATAAGCCTTTCTCGCCTCCAAATATTTTTTCAAAATAAAATGGGAATAGTAAGAAGCATTACAAATAAAGGAGCTGAAAGTATAAAAGTAATTTTACAACCGGTATTGCTAAATGCTGAATGAGAATTTCATGACATTTACAAGCTTTATGGAAATTTGTAGAAAACACGAATATCCATTTTTAATAAGTTGAAAGAACTTGCTGATATTGTATTAATAAAGGTCAAAAACTATCATAGGCCTATTTTTTATTTTAGAGTTTTTTACACGCATGATTAAAAAAATTCAACAAGTAAATCTATTGACGTTTAAATTATTGATTACTAATTTGTAAGACTCGGTATGTGTTTTGTGATGAAATGAAAAGTCCAACTTAATAAAAATTGTAATTTTGAATAGACACATTAAAAATAAGTCTCAAAATAATTCTTAATTCCTAGTAATCAAATAATTATAAAATCTCATTTTTTAGTTCTATTTTTAAAAATAAAAACCTTCAATCTCTCAATATGACACAGATCAACAGCGAGCTTGTTAATGAAATCAAGACTGATGATATTTCATCTACATCTAATCCTCTAAATTTTGAGGCTAATAAAATTTCTAGCTCGGTTTTAAAACGTTTAATTGAAGAAGTGAAATATGATAGTCAAAACAATATTTCAGTTTACAACCGTACCCATAGTAGACATAATCGTGGACGCTAATTCAATAAATAAATCTGAACTTGATACTGTACTAATCAAGGTTGCTAGTAGATGCAACATAAATTGTAATTACTGTTATGTGTTTAGTATGGGGGATGACAATTGGTCTCACATGGAGAAACTGATGTCCAAAGAAACGATGGGTGCATTATGTGAATCATTAAGTGAATTAGCATTTAACCAAAAAAAACTTTTTAGTGTAGTGTTACATGGAGGGGAACCATTTTTATTAGGTGCTTCAAAACTGCAATATCTCTTAAAAAATCTACGTACGGTTTTACCCGATCATTATCCAATTAGTATTCAGACCAATGGAGTTTTAATTACGAAAACTTTGTTAGATATCTGTTCTAAATACCATGCAAGTGTAGCAGTAAGTATTGATGGTCCGGAAAACATTCATAATAAGTATAGAAAAACATACAACGGTGCAGGTACTTTTAATCAAGTTATGAAAGGTATTGATGAATTAAAATCTCATCCAGATTCAACATTTTTAAATGCAGGCCTCTTAGCTGTTATTGATCCTTTATCTGATCCCAGAGAAGTTTATCGCTTTTTCAAATCAATTGGTGCCCCTAGTGTAGATTTTTTATATAAAGATGGAAATCATACAAACC
>JBPCQG010000214.1:0-29864 GCA_050998315.1 Chitinophagaceae bacterium | reverse complement strand
ATATAACCTTAACCGGTATGCTGAGCTGGCAAAAGATTTAAACGTATCTTTTATACAAATATTGGAGCCAAAAGCTGTAGGTCATTACGAAGGGATGGATGTTACAATTGATGATGATCAGATTATTTTACTTGAAAGGTTTTACAATAAAATGAATTTTGACAAATCTTTTTTGGGGTACCCCGCAGTTGTTTACCATGGCTTTTACAGCCGCAGGCTGGGATGTGCAGGCGCTGCCACAGATTATTTATATGTTGATATGGACGGTGATGCACACGCCTGCCCCTTTTGCCAAAATAAAAAATTTAATATTCTTACCTGCGATTTGAAAAACGAATTAAATAAAATGAAAAATAATGGGTGCACAGTGTATCAAAGAAAACAAAATGTAACAGAATGAGCCCTTACCGTTATCTAAGCTTGCTTATTTTGCCCGCAATGGTTTGGGGTGGATATTTAGCAGGCGGATACTGGAATTATTTAACTCCTCTAATTTGCTTCGGTGTGTTTCCATTAATCGAATTATTATTTCCCGGGAAATTGCAATATGAAGAAACACTTCCTCACAAGGAAAATGAAAATATTCTATTCAGGATCATTCCATTGCTCTTCACTGTTTTGATTTTGGCTACTGTGATCTCCACAACATATATTGTTTCACGCAACCCTTTAAAAACTTTTGAATGGATAGGTTTGATGATATCAGTCGGTATTTTAAATGGCGCTATCGGTTTTACTCTTGCTCATGAATTTATTCATCGCTTTACTTTCATAGAAAAAAGTGCCGGCTATCTTTTATTGTGCTGCAGTAATTATTTGCATTATCATACTGAACATATTTATGGACATCATGTGTATGCATGCACCCAAAAAGATCCACACACAGCGAGGCAGGGAGAATCATTTTATAAATACCTGCCTAGGGCAATTGCCCGAACCTGGCTCAACGGATGGGAAATAGAAATGAAACGCCTGCACAAAAGAGGTATCACTTCCATCTTTCGTAACAAGCTCCTGTTATTTTTTTTAATTCATATTCTAATTTGTACTGCCATTGTATTGTTTTGGGGAAAGATGGCTTTATTATTTTTCATTGGACAAAGCTTCATATCTGTCACTCTTTTGCACCAGGTAAATTACCTGCAGCATTATGGATTACATCGTGAGGATACTGGCAGCGGAAAATTTGAAAAAATGGCCGCACATCATTCCTGGAATATTGCCAATCCTTATAGTAAATTCAGTTTGTTCCAGCTAACAAACCATGCAGACCATCATTTACATCCTGCACATTCGTATGAAAAGTTAACGGTTCATCCAGAGTCTCCATCGCATCCTGCTAATTACGCCTGTATGATGATTGTATCACTAATACCACCCTTGTGGTTTAATATAACTCACAAAAGAATTTCTGTTCATCATTTAAAACATTCAACATGAAAAGATCTTCCATCTCCCCGGCCCGGGTAATGTCTTTTTTATTTGTGCCTCTTATATTTTTATTTATTAGTAAAAAAAAAGCCTGTATTATACCTGTTCTTAATTTCAATTTTATTTACCGGGTGCTTTTTAAATTTTTATAAGCCAACCAGCAGAAATACTGTTGATAATACATTACTAACCACTCTAAAAAATTCAGACAAATACTTTATTGTACATCTTAAAGATGGAAACTATGCATTAAAAAATCTTAGCGTAAATAATAACCTTATTGATGCCGATGTAGAGCCTGTAGCTACTGAACATACTATCTATCTTAAGACCCCCAATCCTCAGTCATCACCAAGATATAAGAAAAAAGATCAGAGCTATGTACTTAATGAAGTTCATATGTATGCTGAACAGGAGAATATCATGGGCAAAACACACCTGTCAATTCCACTGGCATCAATAACACGTATAGATGTTTATGAAAAAGATAAATCAAAAACAAGTTCTAACCATACCATTAGCATAATAGGCGCAACCATAGGCGGAGCTTTTGCTATCCTGATGATAGCTTTTGCTATTGCATGTAACTGCCCGCAGGTATACGTTTATGATGGAAGCGAATACCAGTTTAAAAGCGGGGTTTTTAGCGGAGCGGTTTATTCATCTTTAGAAAAAACCGATTACCTGCCATTGACAGATATGAAGGATGCTAATGGGAAGTTTAAGTTTAGACTAATGAATAACCAAATGGAAGAACAATATGTAAACCAGGTGCAGTTGGTTAAAGTAAACCATGATGCATCTGAAAATATTTTGTTCGACAGGAAAGGAATTATACATAGTTATAAGCAACCCGTTGAGCCGGCTTCTTCTTCTTTAAAGAATGATAAAAATGCAGAATCTTTTAAGTACAGAGAAGGAAGATCATTTTTATTTAATGAAAAAGAAAAACCTGATTCAAAATTTGCAAGCGTGATATTAACTTTTGACAAGCCTTCCGGTTCCTCCCACGCTAAACTAATAGTAAATGCAAAAAATTCAATATGGTCAGGATATATCTTTGAACAATTCTCATCTTTGTTTGGTAATCAATATCAAAAATTTATAGCTAAGCAGGATAAAGTTGACAAACAAAAGATTGAGCAATGGGAAAGGGATCAGGCATTACCATTGATGGTATACATTGAGACTGACAAGGGATGGAAACAGGTGGATTATTTTGCACACACAGGAAATACTGCAGGCAGAGATATGATCATGGCTCTTGACATTTCGGGTCAGAAACAAAATAACATCCGCATTAAGCTGGAATCTGCTTTTATGTTTTGGGATGTAGATTATGCAGCAATGGATTATTCGGCTGACATTAATACTACACCAACTATTATAAATGTTTCTGCCGCAGGCAAAACATCTAATAGCGATGAAGTAAAAAATATAACCGGGCGGGATAACCAATACAGTAAATTATTGCAGAATGATTTTCTTTCTATTGAATTCGATAATCCTGCAAAAAGCACAATAGAAAAAAGCACTTACTTTTTAGTAAGCACAGGTTATTACCATTCATTAAAAGAATATCCGGGTAAGGCTGACCTGGGCAGATTGTATCAATTTAAAAAACCAGGCGCATTCTCTGCTTTTTCCGAGAAAAAAATATCTGACGGTGAAAAAATTCTGGCGAAAGGAATTGATCTTCGAAATGTAGACGGAAATTAGGTGTTCATACGATTAACGATAAAGCATACCTAAAACAAATTTTTCATCATTGGTGTTAGAAGGTCTGCCCAACGTTTATACTGTTTGGCGGAAGGATGCAATCCATCTCCTGCAATTAATGTAGCATCAGCTTCTCTTGAAATTGGAGTTATGTCAACATAATTTACACCAAGCTGCAAGGATATTTTTTTATTTTCAGAATTAAATTGATCTATTTCTGCAGCGATCCTTGCTCTATCTGATCCGCCGGCAAAAGGTGTTACACTATAATCAGGAATTGATAACACAAAAACATGTGTTGGCTTATTGCCGGCATATTGGATAGAACGGTTAAGCAGCAATGTAAATTCAGTTTTATATTCATCAATACTTCTTCCCTGGTATTGATTATTAACACCTATTAGTAAAGAAACAACATCAAAATTATTTGCAGGAGTATTAGCGTTTAATGCATCAATAAGATTTTTGGTTGTCCAGCCTGTAGTTGCAATTATTTTGGGATCATTTATTTTAATGTTAAGTGCTCTTAGCTGCGATACCGCTTGATTGGGAAATCTTTCTGTCTCCGAAACAGATTGACCGATAGTATATGAATCACCCAAAGCCAAATATGTTTTTGCTGATGGATCAGTAGGTGCCGGTATGCTCATATTCTTTTTACTGCATGAAAATAATGTCGGTAAAAGTATTGTAAATATTAATGGAGCAATTGCAAATCGTATAATGTGTTTGGTCTCTTTCAAAGCTTAATAATTGTACAACTATATACGAAATATAATGCCAGAGAGATTAGAGATGTTAATTTGGAATTCAGTAAAACTTCACACATCGCCAGTTCATAGTTTCTTATAACACAGTTTTTTCTTTACTTAATCTTTTCCATAATAATTTGAATAAGCCCTTTCTTATTATGAATAAAATGTTTTAAAATCAGAAAGCAAGCCTATAAATAAAATTGATTAAGAACTATAATAGAATCTCATTAATCTTTAAATCCTATAAATCATGGTTCAGACAATCAATCAAAGTGCAAACACTTATGCATACAATATCTCATAATATTCATTGGCCATGCGGTTACTGTCAAACTGGAACTGTACGTCCCTCATTCCATTCTTTACAACCTGCCTCCATGTTTCTCGGTTATCATAATACAAAGGCAATATCTCATTTTCGAGAATCTCATAAATTTTAGTAAGATCATATTCATCCAGTTCCTGTACATGCATGTGCATATAATCTGCAGGCGGAACTACAAAACCATTATTACCATGATTTATAAATTCAGGTATCCATCCATCGTTAGTACTAAAGTTAACAGCGCCATTCATTGCTGCAGTCATACCGCTTGTTCCGCTGGCTTCACGGGGCACTCTTGGATTATTAAGCCAGACATCTGCAGCCTGCTTTAGCCTTTTACTTAATTGCAATTCATAACCGATGCACACAGCAACATTTTTATATTGCTTGCTTAAATGTACAAGTTGATTAAAATCCGAGATTGCGGGATAGTCAAGAGGGTATGGTTTTCCTGCCCAGATTATCTGCACAGGATATTTGGTATTATTCAATAGCGCTTCAAAGCGTTTATGATCTCTCGTTATCAACTCTGCCCTTTTATATCCTGCAAATCTTCTTGCCCAAACAATAGTTAATACATTGGGATCCATTAGCTTTCCGGTTTGATCTGCAACAATATCCAATGCTCTTTTTTTCAAATACTTTTTTCTATCATCAAACCATACATCATTACCCTCTTCTTTTGCCTTGTATAATTGTTTGTCTGCCCAATACCGCCCGTTTTGTGCATTGGTTATTGCTTTTATTTCACACAAACCGGGATGTGTGCTCCACATTAATTTACTAACCTGCCCATGTAATTGTGAAACACCATTTGCCAAATGTGCAAACCTTAACGCAGCTAAAGAATGATTGAATTGATCATCCTTAATGCCCGCCAATTCTCTTACTTCATTCAACGGCATTCCACAGAAATAACTCATTTTCTCACACAAATAAATATCATGCTTTTCATTACCGGCTTCTTCCGGAGTGTGCGTTGTAAATACCAAACGTTTTTTTACATCCTCAAGATTGCCAAATTTATTGTAGAGATAAAATGCTGCACTTACCGCATGTGCCTCGTTAAGATGATACAAATCAGGATTAAAGTTCAATTCATCCATAAGCTTTGCACCGCCAACACCAAGCAAAATAAACTGCGCCACTTTGGTTGCAACATTCCCATCATACAAGCGATGAGAAATGGTTTGAGAAACATAATCGTTCTCAGGCAGATCGGTACTTAATAAAAACAGGGGCGCACTTTTAAATGTTTCAGGATTAAGATAAAATGCTTTTACCCAAACATCATGATCATGAATTCTAATGGCGAATTTAATTCCGGTATCTTCTAAAAAATTATAGATCTTTTCGTTCCACTGCACCTGCAATGTTTGGTCCTGGTTCCGTGCCTGGTCGTAATAACCATATTTCCATAAAATCCCAATGCCTACAAGATTTTGGCGTAACTCGTATGCGCTGCGCAAATGCGAGCCTGATAAATATCCTAAACCACCGCTATATATTTTTAATGGCTGATGAATTGCAAACTCCATTGAGAAGTAAGCTATCTTCTTTTTGTAACGTTCCTCCACAGGGTAAGGAACCTGAAAATTTTCAAAACTCATTCTTGTGATTACTTTAATGAGGGCGCAATATAAAATGAAAAAAATAAATAGTTTTTTTAAGCATTTAAAAGAAAATTTTGTTGACAGGCAATTTATCATTGTGCATCAGTTGTGGCGACGCTCCATTCAACAATAAAGCTTTGTGCAGCATTTTTTTAAAATTATTGATCGGTGTGAATACCGCCCACGGCAACCCTGTTTAGAGCGATTAAAAAATAAAAGCAAAGCAGAAGTAAATCATAAACTTGAGAATGGATCACTAAAATAATGGTAGAGAAAAATAAGAAGATTAGGCTGGATGCTGCAAAGAAAACAATTGCAAAACTGGAAGGGTCGAACTACAATGAAAATATAAAGATTATCTGGACGGATACGGAATTCAGTTCCGGATTTGTCCGAAGATTGGAAGGATAAACCAGTTACTTTGTCTTACCCAAAACTTGCTGTTGTATCCATCTATCCATTTTTTCTTCAAAGATCTGGAGCGGCATTGCGCCGTCCTTCAATACTTCATCATGAAAAGCACGGACATCAAAACGTTTACCTAATGCCTTTTCAGCTTTGCGGCGCATTTCCATAATCTTTAATTCGCCAATTTTATAAGAAAGTGCTTGTCCCGGCATAGCAATATACCGTTCTATTTCCTGTATAGCATTTGCCTCTGTTATGGGCTCGTTGTCTAAACTATATTTAATGGCCTCTTCACGTGTCCATCCTTTGTGATGAAGGCCTGCATCTACAACAAGGCGTATTGCTCTGTGGATTTCTCCATATAGTTGGCCGAGACGTTGATAGGGATCAGTATACAGGCCCAGTTGCGGACCTAAGCTTTCCGCATATAAGCCCCATCCTTCTACGTATGCACCATAGCGCCCTACCTTTTGAAAGCCCGGCACTTTAGTGTTTTCATTTTGCAGCGATATCTGGTAGTGATGACCGGGAATAGCTTCATGTAGAAAAAGATCTTCCATACGCCAGTTGGCATACTTTACTGCATCCATAACAGGAAAATAAAATACACCCGGACGGGAACCATCAGTGGTGCCCTGCATATAATGCGCTGCTGATGTAGCAGCACGGTATTTCTCCACAGGACGTATTTCAAATGCAGTTTTTGGAACCATATTAAACTGCTTTGAAAGATGCGGCTTAATGCGCTCATACACCTGGTTGTAAGCTGCTACAACATCCTCATCTTTTTGAAAAGGAAAAAACTTTTTATCAGTAAATACATAATCAAAGAAAGATTTAAGATTGCCTTTAAACCCAACCTGCTGTTTTACCTTCTCCATTTCTGCACGTATACGCTTAACTTCCTTTTCACCAATGGCAAATACTTCATCAGGTGTAAGGTTAGTAGTGGTAAATGATTTTACCCTAAAAGCATATTCTTCTTTTCCGTTTGCCAGAGATGACAATCCAACTGTTTGGCGGGTATGTTGCATGTATTCATCCTGGATAAAAGTAAGTAGCTTTCTATAGGAAGGAATAACCTGTTGTTGAATAGCGACAGTATATGCAGCGGTTAATCTCTGCTTATCTTCTTCAGAGAAAGCAGCAGGGAAATTTTTTATGGGAGTATAGAACAGGCTTTTTGTTACACTATCTGTTAGCATGGATTTTATCTGTGGCATTACTTTCTCCATCACAATGCGTGGCTGCACCCGGCTTGCAGCTATTCCCTTGCGCATGTAAACAATTGTTGTATCAGTTATTGAAACAAAGTGGTCAATCCGTTTTAAAAAGTCTTCATAATCTTTTACTGTTTTAAAAGGATGATTGCCACTGCCTGCGCCCATTTGGGAAAAGGCGAGACGAAAATCACCGAATTGGTTTACCGGAGTAAGATAGGCAGGATGCTGCTGTTGGGTTATGCCCCTGTTTAGATCATATTCAAATATTTGATGACTAAGGCGATCTCTTACAGATAGCATTGATTTATCAAAGACTTTTAAAGAATCCAAATAGCGTGTATATAATTGCTTAGTTTGATCACGATAAGTTTGGCTTATCGTATTCTCCAATTGGTCATTATAACGGTAATCTCCAAGAGATGATGCATTACTGGGGTTAAGCCGCAAATACTCTTGGTAGTACGAGTTGAGCATACTATGAAAGTGGTTGGGTGTTTGAGCCGCGGCGATAAGACTGGTAACTAAAAATATGATTAATAATAAAGTGCGCATATTGCAAAAATATTAGAATTAAAATAATCCAATTACTTTGGTATGATTGCCTAAAATAAACATTTAAGTGATTATATAATGGATTGACGGCTGAAAATAATTTTCAAAAAATTAATAACTACCTTCTACATACTCCATAATAACAAACTAAATTTTGCTCTAACCAACTAATAAACGAAAGAATAAGCGCAGTACCATGGACAGAAGTTGCCTCTATAACCTTGCTGCGGCAAAGAAAACTATTGCAAAGCTGGAAGGTTAAAATATTTAATATCTTACATTCATGCGTTACAAAACACTTTGCTTCATAATTTTCCTTTATACTGCAACTCTTGCCAATGCCCAAAGCTGGCAGGATACTGTTTCTTTAATTGATAAAGTTTTAAGCCGGTATGCGGATGCTAATCCCGGTGCACAACTGGCGATAAATCGCAATGGGCAAATCATTTATTCTTCCGCAAGAGGAATGGCTGACCTGGAACACAATGTTCCCCTCACTAAAACATCAAAGATAGAAGCCGGATCAGTGTCTAAACAATTCACTGCTGCATCTATTCTCTTGCTTGAACAACAAGGCAAACTATCAATGAATGATAATGTGCGGAAATATGTACCTGAAGTACCTGACTACGGTTACACCATTACGCTACAACATTTAATGAATCATACAAGTGGATTAAAAGACTGGGGAAGCATTGCAGATATCGCAGGTTGGCCAAGGGGCTCCAAAGCCTACGCAAACAATGATGCATTGCAAATTATTTCCCGGCAACAAAACCTCAACAATAAACCGGGAGATGAATTCATTTACAGCAATTCCAATTACAACCTGCTTGCCATTATTGTAGATAGGGCAAGTGGTACGAGCCTGGCTGAGTTCTCAAAAAAATACCTCTTTGAACCGGCGGGTATGAAAAATACTGAGTGGAGAGATAATTATCAAAGAGTGGTGCCCAACCGTGCTATTGCCTATGGCAAAACAGGTAATACATATTTTACCAACATGCCCAATGAGAATGCTTACGGCAATGGTGGTTTATTAACTACTGCTGAAGATTTATTGATATGGAATAATTATTATCTGAATGGAAGATTAGGAACACCATCTATATTTTCAAAACAAATTGCTACCACACCATTTAACAATGGTAAGCGTAACTTTTATGCTGCAGGTTTATTTGTTGATTCAACAAATGGTTGGGCAAGCATTACCCACAGCGGTGCAACCGCAGGGTACCGGTCTAACCTTGATTATTTCCCCCAGCTTGGTATTTCTATTGCATGGTTGAGTAATACGGGCCAGTTTGATATGGGTGATATTCCTTCGGCAGTCCGCAATTTAATAGTGAAAAATATTAGAGCTGCCCTACCCAATACAGCCCCCACTCTTCAAATTGATAATAAAAATTTTTTTCCTTACTTAGGCACCTATCGTGAAGCAAAAACAGGAAATGGAATGAGGGTTTTTATGGAAAACAATGAACTTTTTATTCAACCACATGTAAAGCTGAACCCGCTCACTGCTAATGCTGTTTCTCTTGGACGGGGAAGGGTAGAATTTAAAAACGCAAAGCCCCGATTAGCATGGTTTATAAATGGTACTGATACATTGATATATTCCGGGGTGGATAGTGCACAGTTATCACCCCAAAACCTGCAGGATTATGCAGGCAGTTATACTTCCAATGAAACTGAATCCAAAGGAGATGTAACTGAAAAGGAAGGAAAACTATTTATAAAACTAAGAGGCAATGATGCAGAACTGAAGCCGGTTTACAAAGACGGATTTTCTGTCTTAGGCTTTGATCTCTTTTTCGAAAGAGATAAGAAAGGAAAGGTAAGCAAGATGTTTATAAGCATACCCAGAGCAAGAAAAGTGGGATTTATTAAAATGAAATAGAAAATACTTTGCTTCTCAGAAATTCCCATATTTCAATGTTTCCATTGCTTTAAGCTTAAGAAAAAGAAACGTAAAATAAATTCGATAAATAACTTGCGAGCTCCTAAATCAAAATTTTATTAATTAAATAATAAGCAGTTTCAACCAACTTTTTACTCGTAAGTCTTAATATCTTCAAACATTCTTAAATAAATACTAGTTAATGATACGTTCATTCATATTAAGTTTCACAATTATTCTTTGCATTATAACAAATTCAAATGGGCAAACACTCCCTTCACCAAAAGAACATTTCGGCTTTAACATAGGTGATAATTACAGGCTCGCAAATTATACACAGACAGAAGCATACTTTAAAAAATTAGCTGCCGCATCAGACCGGGTTAAACTTGTTGATATAGGAAAAACAGAAGAAGGACGCACTCAATATATGCTAATCGTTTCCTCTGCCGAAAACATAAAAAGCATAAACAGGTATAAAGAAATTTCTCAAAAACTTGCCCGTGCTGAAAACCTTACAGACGAAGAGGCACATTCATTATCCCGTGAGGGAAAGGCTATAATATGGATTGATGGCGGGCTTCACGCAACAGAAACCGTCGGCACTCATCAGCTTATTGAAACAATCTGGCAATTTGTAAGTAGAAAAGATCAGGAAACTCTTAAGATACTTGAAGAGACAATCATTTTGTTTGTTCATGCAAACCCTGACGGGCAGGAACTGGTATCTGACTGGTACATGCGCAATCCTGATACATTGAAACGCTCATTGTCACAATTGCCAAGGTTATATCAAAAATATATCGGACACGATAATAACCGGGATTTTTATATGATGAACATGAAGGAAAGTCAGAATATAAGCCGTCAACAATATATTGAGTGGATGCCGCAGATATTGTATAATCATCACCAGTCAGGCCCGCCGGGCTCGGTAGTTGCCGGTCCGCCGTATAGGGATCCATTCAATTTTGTTTTTGATCCCTTACTTATAACAAGTCTTGATGCAGTTGGCGCTGCTATGAACAGCCGGCTTAACGTAGAAGGCAAACCAGGTTATACATCCCGTGGCGGTTCTGTTTTCTCTACCTGGTGGAATGGCGGCTTGCGTACCACGGCTTATTTCCACAACATAATTGGTTTGCTTACAGAAATAATTGGCAGTCCCAGTCCTTCAAATGTTCCGTTAATCCTATCAAGATTGATCCCAAATACGGCAACGCCTAATCCGGTAACACCACAAAAGTGGCTCTATAAACAATCTATTGATTATTCTGTATCACTTAACTATGCTGTGCTGGATTATGCTGTCCGCAATCGTGAACATCTTCTTTATAATATTTATAAGATGGGTAAAAATTCAATTGAAGCCGGCAACAATAATCATTGGACGCTTTCACCAAAGCGTATTGAAGCTATTAATACAGCATTTAATAATGACCAAAAAAATACAAAGCCTGATTCAAGTAATACCAGTGGGGAAAGGGTTGATTCCATCCCTGCCAAATACTATAATATAGTTTTTAAAGATTCAACATTACGGGATCCACGTGGCTACATTATTTCTGCTAATCAACCGGATTTTCCAACTGCAGCAAAATTTATAAATGCCCTTCTGTTATCAGGCATTAAAATATACAAAGCCAATGCGGATTTTGCAGTAGAAGGAAAAAATTACCCACCAGG
Organism: Chitinophagaceae bacterium; assembly: GCA_050998315.1. Classification (GTDB taxonomy): domain Bacteria; phylum Bacteroidota; class Bacteroidia; order Chitinophagales; family Chitinophagaceae; genus Ginsengibacter. The sequence continues at coordinate 18,252 of JBPCQG010000214.1, read as the reverse complement.
CTCCTATATTGTAAAAACGAACCAGGCATTCCGTCCACATGTAATTGATATGTTTGAACCGCAGGATCATCCGAACGATTTTTTGTATCCCGGTGGTCCGCCGGTTCGTCCCTATGACGCTGCAGGGTGGACACCTGCATACTCCATGGGTTTTAAATTTGATAGAATACTGAATTCTTTTGATGGACCGTTCCAGGCTTTATCGTATGGAGAGTTACAATCAGCCCAAAGTAATTTTCCTTCTTCCACTTCGGTTGCAGGATACGTACTGGACTCACGCACTAATAATTCGTTTATTGCTGTAAATGAGCTGCTCCAATCGGGCGCGGATGTTTATCGAATTACAAACACTCTAAACCTTTCACCCGTAATTGGACAGGGATCATTTTTTGTCCCTGCAAATAGTAAGACAGCATCCGTACTTAAAAAGGCTGCAAATGATTTAGGAATAAAAACCATCGCTGTTACAAAACGTCCTTCAGAAATTATTAAAATTTCCCAAATGAGAATTGCGCTTTGGGATACTTACGGAGGCTCAATGCCTTCAGGCTGGGTTAGGTGGATAATGGAACAGCATCATTTCCCTTTCCATGTTATTTACTCAAAAGAAATTAATGCGGGCAACCTTCGTAACAGGTATGATGTTATTTTATTTGTAGGCGGTGCAATACCCGCTGTTGCAACATCAACAAGGCCAATTGTAAGAGATACTACCTTTAAGCCCGAATCTATTCCGGTTGAATTTCGACAGCAAATTGGAAGGATCTCCGCAGATACTTCTATTCCACAGCTTAAACGTTTTTTGGAAGCAGGCGGTAGTATAGTCACTACTGGCAGCAGTGCAAATCTTGCGTATCATTTAAAGTTGCCAGTTCGAAATGCTCTTGTTGAAATGAACAATGGAAAGGAACGTCCATTACCCGGAGAGAAATTTTATATTCCCGGCAGTATCATGCGTGTAAAAGTTGATTCCACTCAATCTGCAGGTTGGGGAATGGGATCAGAAGCTGATGTTTATTTTGCTGCCAGCCCGGTTTTTAAACTTGCACCGGATGCAATTTCAAAAGGGGAACTGAAACCACTAGCATGGTTTGGTTCTGACAAAACGCTTCGCAGCGGATGGGCATGGGGACAGGAATATTTACAGGATGGTGTTGCAGCGTTTACTGCATCAGTGGGTGCAGGAAAGTTTTATGCCTTCGGCCCTGAAATAACCTTCCGTTCTCAAACGCATGGAACATTTAAATTTTTATTCAACCAATTATATTCAGATAAAAAATAGATCAGAAACCATATCATGTTTAGATACCTTATACTTTTACTGCTAATATTTTGTATCCAATCTTTATTTGCTCAATCATCAGAAACTTTAAAAGTAAGGGATTACCGAAGCAAAAACGAGCATGCCATCATTAATGAATTTGTTTCATTCCTTTCCATTCCAAATGTGGCAGCCGATACATTAAATATTAAAAAAAATGCTGCATTTATAATGGAGATGATGCACAACCGGGGCATTGATAAAGTGCAATTATTATCCGCTGTTACCAAAGGAGCTGCACCTGCTGTTTATGGTGAAGTAATAGTTCCCGGTGCAAAAAATACAATTATTTTCTATGCACACTATGATGGTCAGCCGGTAAATGCTGCCCAATGGGCAAAAGAACTTGATCCGTTTACACCAAAATTATTTACGGCAGATCTAAACAACGGAAAGTCAATTGCATTTCCTGATGCAGGCACTTATGATCTGCAATGGAGAATATATGCCCGTGGCTCTTCTGATGATAAAGCAGGTGTTGCCGCTATTTTAAATGCTTATGATGCTATTGTAAAAAGCGGAATGCAATTGAACAGCAATATAAAATTTTTCTTTGAAGGCGAAGAAGAAGCAGGCTCACCGCATTTAAAAGAAATCCTTGAAAAATATTCTTCAATGCTTCAATCCGATCTATGGATTATTTGCGATGGACCTGTTCATCAATCAGGAAAAAAATTAATTGCTTTTGGCGTACGGGGAGATACTCATCTTGATCTTACTGTATATGCATCTAAACGCCCATTGCATAGCGGGCACTATGGTAACTGGGCTCCCAATCCTGCAATGATGCTCGTAAGACTTTTAGCTTCTATGAAAGATGATAATGGAAGAGTAACGATAAAAGGTTTTTATGATGATGTGCAGCCATTGAATGCCGTTGAAAAAAACGCTTTGAAGGAAGTGCCAGGTGTTGATGAACAGATGAAAACGGAACTCGGAATAATTACAACAGAAATGAAAGGAAAGTCCTTAGTTGAAAGCATTAATCTTCCTTCATTGAATATAAATGGAATTCAAAGCGCCAATGTTGGCAAACTGGCCAGCAATGTTATTCCGACAACAGCAACAGCTGTATTAGATTTACGATTGGTACTCGGTAATGATTGGAAAAGGCAACAGCAAAAAGTTATCGATCACATACGTCTTCAAGGCTATACAGTAATTGATCATGAGCCCACAGACGAAGACAGAAAAAAATATCAAAAATTAATAAAAGTTATCACCGGTAGTGACAGCTATAATGCTCAACGTACATCCATGACATTGCCTGTAACACAAAAAGTGATTGATGCCGTAAAAAGCACCACGAATGAACAGGTTGTATTGATGCCAACCCTCGGAGGTTCTCTTCCTTTATTTGTGTTTGAAAAATATTTGAATGCAAAAACGATCACTGTGCCTATTGCCAATCACGATAACAACCAGCATGCTGAAAATGAAAATATCCGTATGCTGAATTTTTGGAATGGAATTGAAACAATGGCATCCCTGATGATGATGAAATAATAGACGCTTCTATAAATAGCTCAGCCACCATTTCTCTTTGTGCATTGTTTTATACTTATCGTACCATTTGCATAAGGGATATAACACCAGTATAACCCCAACCCATACCAGGTAAACAACCAACAATGAAAATCCGTATCCCTTTACTTGCGGGAAAATATCAGCTATCATAGTCCGCCACCCAAATCCTGTTAATTGAGCTGCCAGCATGGCGAGGAGGTGTATTAAATAAATATGAATTAAATAATAAAACATCGGTACTCTTCCATAAATGCTTATAAACCTGGTAAAATTATTTAACGGCTTTTCGGCAAAGGCTAAAAAAATAATTGCAGGCCCTAATGTTATCAGAGAATATAATAAAGACGGAGGGTATTTAGTAACATCTAAAAACGATAAAAAGGTAAAGAAATTTGATTTTTGAGAAGACCATATGTTCTGATCACCATAAATATTGATAATTCTAAGAATGACAAATAATATTATTACTCCGCTTCCAATCAACAGTAACAATCTTTTTCTTTTTATTGCATTAAATCCTTTTCGATATAAACTTCCAAAACAATAACCCAGAGTTATAATGCCGATCCATGCTAAAACAGGGTAACCAGTTATAATTAAATGACCGTAAAAATTTATGGCTCTTGGATCATGCAACACATCCCATATAAATGCTTTGAAATCATTTCCGGGTACATGAAAATTATCTAATGAATTATGCCCTGCGACGATTATGATGCCAATCGCCAAAATAATTCTAAAAGGCAAAAAAATTAGTGCAGATAAAATAACCATACTTACCCCCAAAGCCCAAATCGTAATCAATGCACTAATCGGAAAATTAATATTGAATGACCAACCGAAGTACACTACTGTTAACTCCAGAAACATGAGCCATAAACCTCTGGTAAACAAAAAAAATGATAACTGCTTTTTGTTTTTACGCTGCCCGACCAGGTAAGCTGAGGTTCCGGCAAGGAACATAAATACAGGGGCACAAAAATGAGTGATCCACCTGGTTAAAAAAATGGGAGTTGAGGTATGAGAAAGATCAAGCGGATCGAAGAGTTGTGCAGACCAATGAAAATAATCCCGTACATGATCCAATGCCATAATTATCATTACTAAACCACGCAATAAATCAATAGATTGAATTCTGTAATTTTTTTGGAGTTGTTGTGCAGTTACAGTTTGCATACAAAAATTTTTGGTAATGAATAGCAACTTATAAAATATTTTTTACTTAGCCATACATCCGGCAGCAATTGAGGAACTATTTTCTTTCCAATATTTACTTAAATTGCTTCATGCGAAAAATTGTTGCTGGCTTTGCAATTAGCTTAGATGGATTTATTGCGGGAGTAAATAATGAGATTGATTGGATAATTATAGATAAGGAAATTGATTTTGCAGAACAGATGAAAAGGTTTGATGCCTATTTGATCGGAAGAAAAACCTACGAGCTATCAAGGCAAACAGGCGGCAATTCTTTTGGGAAGAGTAAGGTTTATATTTTCTCAAATACTTTTACTGAAGTAGAGAAACCATTTAAGCTGATAAAAGGGGATGCAACAAAAAAAGTAAATGAAATTAAAAATGAAGATGGAAAAGATATTGCCCTTTTTGGTGGCGGAGAATTGCTTACCTCGTTACTTAATCTTGATCTTGTTGATGAAATTAGTTTAGCTGTCATTCCAATTATCCTTGGAAAGGGAATTCCTTTTATAAAAGAATTAAATAAAAGAGTACCCCTTACACTTATCAAATCAAAAACATATTCTAACGGCACTGTTCAACTTAGTTACGAGGTAAATAAATAGGTTATGAAATTATTTTTTATTTCTTGGTGTTCACTATTATTCTTTACAACTATGGCACAAAAAAATATTCGTGCAAGAGACATTGGAATTCCTTTTGAAGGCATACCAGGAAAATATAATGCAATAACCGATGTTGCAGGAGTTGAGGTTGGGCATGTTACTTTAATTGAAGGAAAGGGTCGCTTACAAAAAGGAAAAGGACCCATCAGAACAGGAGTTACAGCAATTTTTCCTGCAGGAAAAAAATATACTCCTGTATTTGCAAACTGGCACACGCTAAATGGTAATGGTGATATGACAGGCACACATTGGATAACAGAATCAGGCTTTTTGGAAACACCCATCTTCATAACCAATACTAGCAGTGTAGGGGTTGTTCGTGATGCAGCACTGGCATGGATGGACAAAAATAAATATTATGATACTTCGCAGCATCTGTTCTGGTATTCATACCCTGTAGTTGCAGAAACATGGGACGGAGTATTAAATGATATCAATGGCTTTCATGTAAAACCTGAGCATGTGTTTCGGGCAATTGAAAATGCAAGGTCAGGTAAGGTAGAAGAAGGTGGGGTTGGCGGAGGCACAGGCATGATATGCCACGCATTTAAAGGTGGTATTGGAACTTCATCAAGAGTAATTGATAAAACATTGGGAGGATATACATTAGGTGTTCTTGTACAGGCAAATCATGGCAGCCGCAGGCAACTAACCATTGCAGGTGTTCCTGTCGGAAAAGAATTGTTAGATACATTACCAGTTATTATAAACGAAAACTCCACTGCAAAAAATTATAGCAATGAGTTGATGGAAACCGGTTCTATCATTGTAGTTGTTGCTACCGATGCCCCTTTGCTTCCGCACCAGTTAAAAAGAATTGCACAAAGAGTAAGTCTCGGTATCGGAAAAGTTGGAGGCAGCGGAGGAAATGGCTCAGGCGATATTTTCATTGCTTTTTCAACAACCAACAAAGCCGCTTTCAGCCGAACAAACGAAACAAATATTACGATGTATTCAAATGATATGATAAATGGTTTATTAACTGCAACTATACAGGCAACAGAAGAAGCCATTGTTAATGCATTAGTTGCAGGCAAAACAATGAAAGGTATCAATGACAATACTGCTCCTGGATTACCGCATGAAGCAGTTGAAAGAATCTTAAAAAAATACAACAGGTATAATCCTGATCATTAATATTCAAAGAAAAATGATTAAAAGAATTGATTTTTTTTACTGCCCCCTCTTTGCCGACTGTCTTAATGCAAGGTAACAATCTAAAACCTGTCAGTGCCATTCCAAATAAAAAAGTATTTACTAATCTATACATATATCTCACTGTAGATCCAATGGTTTAAAATATCCATATAGTCTACCCTTTCCATTTACTAAAACACTCTGTCCAATGCAGTTTAAAAAATTATTTTAAAATACCAATAAAAATTTTTAGGTTTGTCTAAATTTATTTTTAGGAGATATGAATTTATCAACCAGTGAAGAAAATTATATAAAGAGTATTTATCATCTTCAGTTGACGGCTGATATTGTGAATACGAATGCCCTTGCAAAACATTTAAACACAAAAGCGGCATCAGTAACTGATATGCTTAAAAAATTAAAGACGAAGAAGCTTATTCAATATGAGCGGTACTATGGCTTTAAGTTAAATGAGAAAGGAACACAAACTGCATTAAGTATTATTCGCCGCCACCGCCTTTGGGAATTTTTTTTAGTTTCCAAACTTGGGTTCGACTGGGATAAAGTGCACATAATTGCTGAAGAACTTGAACATGTAAGCAGCCTGGATTTAGTTAAAAAGCTTGATTCGTTTCTTGGTAATCCCAAAATAGATCCTCACGGAGATCCCATTCCTGATGTAAATGGAAACATTCCTTCAATTAAACAAATAAATTTATTCGGATTGCCATTAAAGAAAACAGCTGTTGTGAGCTCAGTCAGCAATCAATCTGCCCAAATGCTTGAAATGCTTAAACATTACGGAATAAGCATTGGCTCCCATATAAAAATAAATAAAACGTTCATCTTTGACATGTCGCTGGAAATAAAATTACCTAAACAACCTGCCTGCATTATTAGTGAACAGGTTGCAAAAAATATCTTTGTTTATCATGACTAAACTATCCTCTAATAATACATCGCGAAGTGAAGTTCACGAAAGTATAGATACTAAAAAACTTATTGGCTGGAGAAGAATATTTTCTTTTTTCGGTCCTGCTTATTTAGTAAGCGTTGGTTACATGGATCCGGGTAATTGGGCAACTGATCTTGCCGGCGGAAGTAAATTTGGTTATTCATTGATTTGGGTTTTATTAATGAGCAATCTTATGGCATTGCTGTTACAAAGCTTATCAGCAAGATTAGGAATTGTAAGAGGAAGGGATCTTGCACAGGCTAACAGGGAAGCTTATCCAAAACCGATTAATTTTATGCTCTGGATCTTAGCAGAAATTGCCATCGCCGCATGTGACCTTGCCGAAGTTTTAGGAATGGCAATCGGTATTCAATTGCTCACAGGATTACCATTAGTTTGGGGGGTATCTATAACAGTATTGGATACTTTTTTACTTCTTTATCTTCAGAAGCTTGGTATGCGTAAAATGGAAGCATTTATTATTACGCTTGTGGCCATAGTTGCCATATGTTTTTTAATTCAGATAATATTAGCAAAGCCCCTTATGGCAGAAATTGCAACAGGATTTGTGCCTTCTTTCCCTACCAATGAAGCCTTATATATAGCAATTGGTATTATCGGAGCTACTGTAATGCCACATAATCTCTATTTACACTCTGCACTGGTACAAACAAGAAAAATAAACAGGACCGATAAAGGAATTAAGCAGGCATTAAAATTTAGCATGTTTGATACTACGATAGCGCTCAACATTGCATTTTTAGTAAACGCTGCTATTCTTATTTTAGCGGCAACTATTTTCTTTAAAACAGGAAATTCCCAAGTTGCTGAAATAAAAGAAGCTCATAGATTGCTTCCCGGATTTCTTGGAAACCTTGCCCCCATACTTTTTGCAGTTGCATTAATTGCTGCAGGGCAAAGCTCTACAATTACAGGTACACTTGCCGGGCAGATCATCATGGAAGGATATTTAAGATTACGCATAAATCCTGTAATGAGGCGATTGATAACAAGACTGCTCGCAATTATACCGGCATTGTTTGTTATAATTATTTATGGTGAGGAAAAGATTGATGCATTGCTTGTACTGAGCCAGGTTATCTTAAGTCTTCAGCTTGGTTTTGCTATTATTCCTCTAATCCATTTTGTGAGTGATAAAAAAACGATGGGAAATTTCAGTATCAAGCCTATTATAAAAATTCTCGCATGGATAATTGCTTCCATACTTGTTTTTCTCAACTGCAAAATGCTTGTAAATGAAGTAGGAGATATTTTCAGTAGCGATTCAATATTACCTAAAATACTTGTTATATCTGCAGGCTTATTATTTGCTGCACTATTACTTTATATTCTTATACATCCCTTCATAAAAGCAAATACAAAACTGGCATCCATACAAATGCATCCTGATCCAAAAAGTATTGGTGATTTGCCAATTCCCGTTTTTAATAAAATTGCAGTAGCACTGGACTTTACCGAAAATGATAAAAAATTAATTTCTTATGCTTTGGGACAAGGTAAACAAGACACCTCTTACCTTTTGATACATATAGTGGAAAGTGCTTCTGCAAAATTATTGGAGAAAGAAAGTGATGATTTTGAAACAAGAAAAGATAGTGAGCAAATGGAATTTTATATTCAGAGTTTAAAAGAGAAAGGATTGGAGGCGGAGGGTATAATAGGTTTTAAAAACAGGGCAAAAGAAATTATAAAAATTGTAAAAGAGCAAAATGCGGATATGCTTATAGTTGGAGCTCACGGGCATACCGGCTTAAAAGACCTTTTGTATGGACAAACTGTAAATACAGTAAGACATGAATTAAAAATTCCTGTATTGGTAGTGCATTTCTAAAGCAAATTCGCCTGAACCATGATTTGGGTAGATTGACAAGATTAGAAGGAGAAGTAAAAATAAATTATTTAATCCCCATTAATCTTTTAATCCTATAAATCGTGGTTCAGATCATCATTGTAACTTTTTAAGTTCCGTGGCAATTTTATAGTTCCATTTTAATTGTTCAGTTTTATTAATGCTATGACTGGTTTCTTTATCGTATTGCTGTTGCCAGGCAGCATTTTCATTATAACATTCATCAAAAACTGAATTCAATAACTTCTCATAATTTTCTTTAGTGAATTTTGAATTTACTAATTGTTTAATAAAATTTTCTGCCCCCAGCCTCGTAATATCAAAATGCACCTGCTCATGTAATAAGTGATAATCAGAATTAATATTGGCTTTTTTCCAGGATTGGTATTTATTAAAAAACACATATACGCCGATATTGAGATAAACTATTTTTCCTTTTATTTTTATATCTGCATCAAATGCATAGCCTGAGGCAGTAACAGCACCACCAAAATGTTTAGCGTCAGGAATACCTTTGAAATCCTTCCAGGTTAGCCGCTTATTTAAATCATGATAAATAGTATCACCCGTTGTAATAGTAGCTCTATCCTGCATAAATACATTAACCAAAACTTTTTGTGACCAGCAACTGCTGCAAATAAAAATAAAGGAAAGAAAAGAAAATAATTCCTTGAACATGTAAAAGACATTAGGGCACTCTACCCCCTCTCCATTCCTTGAGAGAGTTGGGGTGAGGTGCAAAAATGATAACAAGATTTGAAATAAAAAGTTAAATGGTTATTTTCTTAAGAGAATGTTTACATGATTAACAATACCATCTATAGATATTTTCTCCATACATTTAAAATGCCCGAGCGGACATTTATCATAACCAATTTTACTGCACGGTCTGCACCACAATTTTTTTACATCAAAAATTTTATAATTAGTTTGATACGGATACATGCCAAAAGAAGGAACTGTATTCCCCCATACAGAAATTATCTCTTTTTTAAAAGCGGCAGCAATATGCATTAAGCCCGTATCATGACTGATGATAAGCTTTGCACGCCTCACCAGATCAGCTGATTCACTAAGATTGTATTTACCACAGGCATTATAAATTTTTACCGGATCAACTTTAGAGATCTGGATTGCATTAGAATAATCTTCTTTACCACCCAATAAAATTATTGGATGGGTGATCTCTGAACAAAGTTCTTTCAATTTATGAACAGGCAATTTTTTTGTGTTATGTGCTGCACCAATCACAATACCTATATATCCATGCAAATGTGAAATGGGAATGTCTTTTTGATCAACAACATCTTTATCATGAATAAAAAAATCAAGTCCGAGGCCATCATTTATTACCCCAAGACTTTTTACAGTTTCCATGTATCGCTCTACAATATGCAAATGAGGCATAATGTTTATCTTAAAATTTACAAATACCCATTTTTGAATATTTAATTTATTAAAAGAAAAAGATTTGATATTTTTTAAAGCTTGCTTTATACGAAGAGTCCGCAGGTTATTATGAAGATCAATTATGTAATCAAAATTTTCATTTTTAAATTCTTCGATAATAGCATCGATATCATTTTTTAAAACATGAACTTTATTTATATGGGGATTGGTAAGGACTATGGATGCGAATGCTTGTTTTGTGACATAATGAATTTGAGCATCCGGAAATTTCTTTCGCAAGCACCGGACTACCGGTGTAGTAAGTATAATATCGCCGATAGAAGAAAAACGTATAATAAGGAACTTCATAGTACGAATTACACGAATTTATACGAATTCGTTTTTTAAATTAAGGAAGAGCATGTTCCCCTTCTATATAATCAAGATCTTTATGAAAAGTTTCTTTAGTAAAGTAATAAGCAACCAAAGTAATAGCCATTACAATTACACCCGTAATTATTCCACTTTGTATAATTTGCCAATGCAGATTTTTTTGAAAAAAATCAAGAAACAACAGATTTATTAAAGGCAGGGCCCCTCTAACCATATTAGGTATAGTGGTTGCCGCTGTTGCTCTAAGGTTAGTACCAAATTGCTCTGCACCCATAGTAATAAATATTGCCCAAAAGCCTGTGCTGAAACCTAGTGCAGAACAAATGAAATACATTGATGCGTCAGAATTATTAAAGCTGCTGAAGAAAATAAATAAACAAATAATGCAGAGGATATAAAATATCAGCAATGCCTTTTTACGACTCTTAAAATACTGGCTAACCAGTCCTATGGCAATATCTCCTATTGAAATACCAACATATGCAAACATAATAGACCGCCCCGAATCTAATGTGCTGCTGCCAAACATTGCTTTAGCAAAACGATCACTTTGGTTTACCAAAATGCCGATCACATACCATGTTGGCAACCCGATAAGAATAGCTAATAAATATTTTTTAAATCTGCCGGCATTCGTGAAGAACATAAAAAAATTTCCCCTTGAAACATTTGTTTCTTTAATCGTTTTAAACATTCCTGATTCCACAACGCTGATACGTAAGAACAAAAGTAAAATCCCAAGTACTCCCCCAATTTTATAACAAAGTCTCCAGTCATCGGTAAACTGATAAGTAAAATAAGCAGCCACTGCACCGCTCAAGCCTATAGCAGCAACCATAGATGTTCCTAATCCTCTTTTTTCTTTAGGTAACATCTCACTAACTAAAGTTATGCCTGCACCTAATTCCCCGGCTAATCCTAACCCGGCAACAAAACGGCATATTGCGTATTGATCAACAGTTTGAATAAAACCGGTAACAAAGTTTGCTGCAGAATATAAAATGATGGAGCCGAATAAAACCGATAACCTACCTTTTTTGTCACCGAGCACTCCCCATATAATACCACCTAAAAGTAAACCAACCATTTGCCAGTTAATTACCTTTGTACTATCAGCAAGCAATGTTACATCTGTTGATCCCACTGCAAGCATACTTGGCTTTTTTACAATGGTAAATAATAACAGGTCATAGATATCTACAAAATATCCTAAGGCAGCAACGATAACAGGAAGGCTGAAAATAGAATAGGACTTAGAAGGTAACATCGATTTTACGGATTTACATTCGTATCTGTTGGTAATGGAACCGGCTTTTTCGCAAAAAATAATTTATACAATACAGGCAATGTAGTTACCACTATAATAACAATAGTTATGGCTTCAATATGATCTTTCAGACTTAGATCAAATTTTTTCTCCACCCATGTCTGAAGAAAAAAACCTCCTAACATCATAGAACTAACCCAGGCTATACTTCCTGCAATATTGTAAAATGCAAAATGAGGTTTCGACATTTTTACTATACCGGCGACCATGGGAGCAAAAGTTCGGATGATTGGCAGAAATTTAGCCAAAAATATCGTAGCCTTCCCATAATGATCATAGAAGTCTTTGGCTCTTACCAGGTGTTTTTTCTTAAATATCCAGGTATCCTTACGTTCAAACAATAAGGGGCCCGTTTTATTACCGAACCAATAACCTACAATATTGCCTAGCACCGATGCTGCTATTACCATAAGTATTATTAGAATATGATAGAACCCAAAAGGTTGTTGTGTTTCAGCAGGCAAGCCTGCAAGTTCATTAACCAATCTACCCATAAAAATTCCTGCTGCAAAAAGAAGGGAATCCCCTGGTAAAAAAAAACCTACAAAAAGACCAGTTTCGGCAAAGATTATAAATAGTAAAAAATATAATCCGCCATTATCTATGATCCAGGTAATAAATCGCTGAATAATTCCTACACTTTCTAATAAATGACCCTGTAATAAACTTTCCATGTTAAATAATCCAATTTTAATATGTGATATTCTAAATATTTATTCCCGAATAGCATCTGCTTCCTTCTCATTAAAAGCTAATGCTTTTTTATCATCAAACTCACCTTCCCAGCGTGCAAGTACACAACTGGCCAGCGTATTCCCAATAACATTCACTGAGGTTCTTGCCATATCCATTAATTCATCAATACCATAAATAGCCATAATGGGCCATAATGGGAAATTAAAAGTACTGGCTGTAGCTATCAATATAACCAACGAAGCCCTGGGCACAGCCGCTACTCCCTTACTAGTAAGCATAAGTGAAAACCCTATTAACAATTGCTCGCCAAATGAGAGATCCATCCCTGCTGCCTGTGCCACAAATACTGATGCTAATGAAAGATATAAAGTAGTTCCATCTAAATTAAAGGTATAGCCAGTGGGTATAACAAAGGATACTATTTTCCGGGGCACTCCAAATCTTTCCATATTTTCTAATGCTTTTGGCAAAGCCGAATCAGAACTGGTTGTAGCAAAAGCTATAGACACCGGTTCCTTAATAGCCTGTATAAATTTCTTTACAGGCACTTTGGCAACCCATATTGCAATAGGCAGTAACACGAACAATAAAAAAACAATTAGTGCAATGTATAATGTGATAAGAAGAAGCGCAAGGTTCTTTAAAATATCTATGCCCAAATGTCCGACAGTTACCGCAATTGCAGCCCCTACACCAAAAGGGGCGAAATACATAATGATGTTTGTAAACTTAAACATCACTTCGGCAAGGCTTTCCGAAAATGCCAGCATTGGTTTCTTCTTCTGTTCATTTAATAGAGCCAAAGCAATACCAAAAATTACACTAAAAACAACAATGGGTAATACATTGCCCTCATAAATAGATTTGATAATGTTTTCGGGAAAAATATCGATGATATGGTCTTGCCATGTTTTAAGTTTAGTTTCCGGTAATTCCTTTAACAGATTCTGGGGTACTATGATACCAACCCCCGCTTTTGTAATGTTTATAAATACCAGCCCAATTACAAGAGCAGTTGTAGTAACCACTTCAAAATATAAAAGTGATTTCCAGCCCATTCGCCCTACCTGTTTTAAATTAGAATGACTGGCAATACCTACAACCAGCGTAGCGAATAATAAAGGAGCAACAATTGTTTTTACTAATCGAAGAAATATTTTACTAAGAAACTGCAGATTTTGAGAAAATGCAGGAAATGTTAAGCCTATCTCCACTCCCACTACCATGCTCACTAAAATCCATGTGGTTAATGAACGCTTATAAACAGCAAATAATATTATGGTGGCAATAAAGCTCCACCTGAGAGTTAACAAAACTGTTTCAGAGATGCCTACAATATTATTCATTTGAAGCAAATAAAGAACTGCTAATACTGTAAACAAGAGCAGGGCCAGTTGACCACTTTTTCGTCTGTTCATAAAGTGAAGATATTGTAAAGTATCAAAACAAAAATAGTTACATAGATAAAGATATCAGTTGAGCAAGAATGTAAAAAAGACGTTTCATTTGCGGTAATTAGTTTTTGCAATATAATATTTAAAGGGAGTTAACTGCGGGTATATAAAATAAGAAAGGAGTTTTATGAATTAAGATTTATTTCCTTATTTTTCCATACAATTATTCTTCACCATCAATCAAAAATTTATATGAGTTTATTTATAAAAAAGCCAATGAGTGATTTAATGGCTGAAAGCGGCGACTCAGAAAAAGGATTAAAGCGCACACTTAGTTCAGCCTCACTAGTTGCACTTGGTATCGGTGCTATTATCGGTGCAGGATTATTTGTAAGGACTGCCGCTGCGGCTGCTCAAAACGCCGGACCTTCGGTTACATTGGGCTTTATTGTTGCAGCAATAGGATGTGCTTTAGCCGGACTATGTTATGCTGAACTTTCTTCATCAATACCTATCTCAGGAAGTGCGTATACTTATACTTATGCAACAATGGGAGAATTTATGGCATGGATAATTGGTTGGGATCTTGTATTAGAATATGCGGTAGGTGCTGCAACAGTAGGTATTGCATGGAGCGAATATTTAAATAATTTACTTGTAAAAGTTTTACATGTAAAAGCTATTCCCTATGAATGGTGCCATTCTCCCTTTGAACATTCTGTTGACGGAATAAATGGTATAATGAATATTCCGGCTTTTGGCATTATTGCATTGCTTAGTCTGTTATTGATAAAAGGAACAAAAGAATCTGCATTTGTGAATGGTATAATCGTAATAACCAAAGTTGCAATAGTTGTACTAATAATTATATTTGGCTGGGGATTTATAAATTCTGCTAACCATACTCCATACATACCGGAACCATCTACATATAAGGATCACCAGGGTGTTGCCCACACTTACGGGGGTTTTATGGGAATACTGGGTGCCGCCGGGGTAGTATTTTTTGCCTTTATTGGTTTTGATGCTGTTAGTACTGCAGCGCAGGAAACAAAAAATCCAAAAAAGTCAATGCCGATTGGTATTTTAGGTTCGCTTGCAATTTGTACAATACTATATATTTTATTTGCACATGTATTAACCGGACTTGCTCCTGTAGAATTTTTCAGAACAACAGGAAAAGAAGCCTCTGTAGCGCAAGCTATAGAAACTTTTATGCCAGGCTATTCATGGCTTGGGAAACTGGTCACGGTGGCAATACTTGCAGGTTTCTCTTCAGTGATATTAGTTATGCTTCTCGGACAAAGCCGTGTTTTCTTTTCCATGAGCCGGGATGGTTTAGTACCAAAAGTATTTAGTGATGTTCATCCTAAATTTAAAACACCATACAAAGCGAACTTAATTTTTTTAGTTGTTGTTGGGGCCTTCGCTGCATTTGTTCCAGGTGATATAGTTGGCGATATGACAAGTATCGGAACATTGTTTGCGTTCATGCTGGTATGTATTGCAGTAATAATACTTAGAAAAACAGATCCGGATATGCCAAGGGCTTTTAAAACTCCGCTTGTACCTTTAGTTCCAATTCTTGGCGTGCTTGTTTGTGGAGCTATGATCGTTGGATTAGGTTGGACAAACTGGTTAAGATTAGGTGCCTGGCTTTTGATAGGTATTGTAATTTATTTTGCCTATAGTAAAAGAAATAGCTTATTGCAAAAAGGATTAATGGTAAAGCCCAAAGATCCTGTTGATCCTTTAAATCCTTTAAGATAAGGTTTATAAATTTTTTAAAGTTTAAAAACCGCATTTGATAAGGCGGTTTTTATTTTGCAATTATCTCATCGATAAAATATTTTGAGCAAAATATTGGTGCTGACATAAAAATAATAATTGCAATATTATTTTCATTAGAAGATTTTCACAACTCAAAATTATAGACCTGTAATTCTTAATCTGGAATCATGATTCATGTATCATGATTCATGTATCAAATAAAAAAGCGACAACAAATGTTATCGCTTTAAATTTTGATAATAAATTTTTTATTTAAAATGGAAGATCATCCGCAGGTTCAGCAATATCACTCATCCGCGTTGCATTACTTGATAAGGAGTCTGACGAAGCTATAGACTGATTACCTCCGTTACTTTGACCTCCATCACCACCACCTAATAATTGTAAATTTTGTACCCTCAATCTTAAAGTAGCTGCTGGTTGATTTTCTTTATTTAAATAACCATCAGCTTCAGGCGAACCTTCTGTATAAACCATTTTCCCTTTTTTCAAATACTGAGCAACTGCTGTTCTATCTGTCCAGTATGCACATTCAACCCATGTTGTACGTTCCTTTTGGTTGCCTTGTGAATCCTTAAATCTTTCAGTATGTGCCACGCTGAAATTGATTACGTTCTTGCCGTTCACTTCTTTTACGATGCAATCTTTACCAAGATTGCCTACGATTTGTAACTTGATCATAACTGTGTTTTTTAATTGTTAATCGATGTATCTGTACGGCTGCATTCTAATTGTAAGAATGAAGCAAAATCTTTATGAATGTCCACAAACCTAATTCATTTTTTTAGCCATAGTGCTTACCTGATCCTGCAAGTTATTAACAAGATTTGCCAATGCGTTTACATCCCATCTTTGCTGGTGGGTAACCTTATTTATAATTGCCTGTGCCTGCCACATTTCCAAAACATCATGTGCATTTACCTGGTAAGGCTGGTATGCAGGATTATCGCTTACCAATGTTAGTTTGTTTTTGATACGATTACTTTTTACTACTCTCTTGTATACAATCCCTTCATTTTTACTTACAACTATATAAGCAAGATTACTTTTGGTATCGTCAAGGTTTTCTACCTTTTCTCCAACAATAATACTACCTGATGGTGTAGGCATCATACTGTCACCTATTATTTCGAATGCCCGATAATTACCTCCTGTTAACATAGGTAAAGTAAATGTATTTAACTCATCAATAAATTCATTGTCTGCATAACCGGCTAAGTATCCGGCTGCTGCTTTTACAGGAACAAAGTGAATGAGGTTCCTTTCAGCATTCATCATTTTTAACTGACGCCTTTTAGCCATATAATTACTTCCCTGGGTGATGCTTAAATCTTTACGAAGCAATTCATCCAGAGTTACTTTAAACATATCGCTAATTATTTCCAGAACTTCCAGGCGTGGCTCAGCTCTTTCTTCTTCATACGCTCCTATCAGTGAGCGTTTGATGCCTAATTTATTCGAAAATTCTTCCTGTGTCCACCCCCTGAGTTTACGTAAATATTTTAAATTTTGTCCTGCTACTGCCATATTGAACTAATTTGCTTAGTGTAAAAATACTAATTATTTTAGTTTAACCAAATGTTTTTTATATTTATTAAAGACATGGTTTGTGCATTTTACACATTTACATACAAATTTTATAATGAAACAGATGTATAACTTTTAGCCCTGTTGATAGCCTTTTTAATTAATAATTATATATATACGCACAACAGTAGATTATCCCCATATTAATAATAGATTTAGAAATGCAACCAAGACCAAATGCTATTATGAAAGCAGAGACTGATCTCAATGCTAGAATTTACGCAAACAGTATTAGTGTTTTTGGTTCCATAAACACCCTTCCCAGTAATAATAAAAAATAAGTCAAAAAAAACCGAAGTGAAGGATTAGAGTAGAGTAAAAATAAGAAAGGAAAAAGAGAAAGAACCTAGTAAAAAGACACGGTCTTAATACCGTACTAAATCCAAATCCAGCCTCAGGAATTATTTTTTGTGGAGGTAAACGGATTCGAACCGATGACCCCTTGCATGCCATGCAAGTACTCTAGCCAGCTGAGCTATACCCCCTACGTATTTTTTATTCTTTTATAAAAGCTAATTCAAAAATCAGATAGTGGTTATAAACCAAATCTTAAAAATAAAAATATATTATTCCCCCCAAATTTCATCCTTTCCCTCGAGCCATAATTTTACCTGAGCATTAGTGATAGATTTTGGTCTTTCAAGAGGAAAGCCAAAAGCCCTGTCCCAGCATAAGCTTGCTAACACTCCTAATGCTCTTGATACGCCAAATAACACCGTATAAAATTCATATTCTTTCATGCCGTAATGAACTAATAAAGCACCGCTGTGAGCATCCACATTTGGCCAGGGATTTTTTATTTTTCCAATAGTTTGTAAAACCGGAGGCACTGCCTCATAAATATTCCAAACGGTTTTAACTAAAGGATCATCAGGCATGTGTTTTTTACCAAATTCCATTTGAGCTTCAAAGCGTGGATCGGTTTTTCGAAGCACTGCATGTCCGTAACCAGGAACTACTTTTCCTTCAGAAAGTGTTTTATTTACATATTCAGCTATCTGTTCTT
>JBPCQG010000122.1:0-5487 GCA_050998315.1 Chitinophagaceae bacterium | reverse complement strand
TTTAATTGAACAATTAGCTGCCTATCTTACTTTTTAAAAAGCCTTCAATCATTCCACACGAAACGAATAAAGGTTTGGAAACGATCACTATATCAAGCTCGTTTCCCAACACTGAATATGTGCCTTTAATGGTACCCATAACACTAACCTCAAAGTTGCCTGTATTTTCATCCCCCATAAATGTACCCCCCTGTCCTTCGACGGCTGTACGTGCTCTGTGTAACACTTGTTGTGTTGCCCCGGAAAATGGTATTTTAAATTTACATGCCATACTAGTTTTTATATATCAGCTTCCGGTAGAACCTCATTGAGTTTATTATCTTTTACAAATTTATCCCTCGCTTCAGTAAAGTCAGTTTGCACTGCAGTAACCTCGTTTAAGGCAGCATCTACTTTTTCATGAATATCAGGTAATCTTTTTTCCAGGAGACTGTTGCCAAGGTTAATATTTTCAGCCTCCAACTGGGAAATTTTTTTAAGCAATGATGTCTGGCTATTGGTAATATCTTCCAGCTCACGTAGCATTTTATCCATCATGTGCATTTTTTCAACTTTATCCATAACAAAAAATTTAGTTAAATGAACTGCGAAAATAATGCCTAAGCTATTTAAAAGTATAAAATACTTAAATCCTGAAGTTCTGCATGCAAAAAATAGAATTTTTTTTTATTGTGGTTTGATATTTGTGTAAAAACAATGTATGAAAAAAATATTATTAGTTGAGGATGATGAAAATTTTGTAGAAATAGTTAAATACATCTTAACTACATACGGTTTTGAAGTTCATACTCATACAACAGGATTGAATGTGCCGGAAATGGTAGAAAAGTATAACCCAAACCTGATATTATTGGATATTAATTTACCTGGTAAATTAGGTACCCAGATTTGCAAAGAGCTTAAGCAAACATCGGCAATACCCATCATATTATTTTCAACTCATCCTGATCAGCAGAAAGTTGTTAAAGAATGTGATGCTGATGGTTTTTTAGAGAAGCCTTTTGATATAAATGAATTGATTGGTTCTATTGGCTTGCACGCCAACTGAGTTGTGGCCTTAAATATTCAATACCATAAATAGTTTTGTTTGTGGTTAATACTTAGCTAAATAAAAAAATTCATATGAAAAAAATAATGTTTTTATTACCCGCTGTGATAATTATTATGTTAAGCCAATCTGCTTTTTCTCAAAAGTATAAAACGGCTGCTGATACAGCTAAACTAAATAAAGAATATGTAGAAGTAAGTAATGAAATTGCTGATCTTACGTCTAGATTAACTATTGCACAAAATAATTTACCTGGGTACAATAATAAGGCTAATGATGCCAAAGCCGATGCCCAGAATACTGCCATAAAAAGTAGTGAGCAATCCTCCGATGCAGTTAATGGTGATGTGGGGGATGCAAAAAAAGCGAAGAGAAAGGCAAAGAAGGCACTAAGGGAGGCAAAACATGCCCGCCAAGCAAGTAATAAAGCAGAAGATCAGGATAAAAAAATAGCTTCATTAAGTTCCCAATTACAAAAAAAACAGGAGAGATTGCGTGAATTAGATACTATGCGTGCAGCTATATTAAATAGTCAGTAGTAATCATCCTTAACCACTTTTACTTTTCCTGAACACCAATCCCATTATAAAGGTTTACATCAGTAATTCCGGGAATAATCAATTGAATTCCAGACCTGTCACACAGACAACAAATGTACTTCGCAAAAGGTATGAATCTGAGTTAAAAGTTATAATACTATAAGACGCAACGGAATAAGGTTGACAAAAACATCTTTTACTTTCCTTGGTGCGTTTTATTGTTTGAGAAAAGTTTTATGACGCCCAATGGTATGCCGGTGAAGTGAGTGACACAACGATGTTTAATTAATATACAAATGTTGGAAAACAAAAAATCAATTTCGGACAAAAATAAGGTTTCGGTATTTATAGGGGGCTTCACATAGTATCAACCGAATTTTTATGAGCAGGTTTCCATAAAAGATAGTACCAGGCAAGAATGAGAATACCAATGCTGAAGGGTATTATTGAAAGATATTTATATGTTACATTTCCGTAAACAGCCAATGCATCAAAGTGAAAAAATTCACTAATCATCCAAAAAGAATTTGCAGTTATCCAAAAAACAATGGCAAGATTGTGGCATACGTCTGACATATATTGCCTTGTACGAATTGCAATAATGATAGCTATGGAAAGAGTAGGTATTATCATCGCAATACCCAAGGGCCGCCAAATCATGCACCAGCTGATGTCTTTAAAAAGCCAAAAAACAATGTGAAGGTTTTCCATTTTTCTGTAGCGAAGAGGTATGCTGTAAACTTGCTGATCATTCATGAATATTATTTTGATAAGTTCAAAAATAAATGAAAGTTGCAAGAGATGAATCAGAGATAATTGGTCAAAATTATTTGCCAGATACATTAACCCGTACACCTTCGCTATGTGACGTAAACTCAGGAGCGTACATACATTGAATGGTTGTGATTCCGTTGCTGAAATTGCCGGTGTGTGTTACAAACACCGGGTATTCAAAGACGTAGGTGCCTTTTGCAAGCCTGTCAAAAAAGAAGTTGGTGCTTGCATCCTTCGTGCTTTCATAATAACCGAGACCTCCCTGGTATTTATATTGACTGATAACATTTACAGGCTCCATACAGGATGCTCTCATGTCTTTCATGTGTACATATTCCATATCACGGTCTGCTCTCAATTCTATCCGCACTTTTATTTTATCGCCAACTGTTACCTCACCCCCTAACCCCTCTCTACCAGTAGAGAGGGGAGTAAGCGCCTCACCACGATCTGTGTTTTTTACAATGAATAATTTTTTATTCAGCTTAAGTGGAGTTTCGGCAAAAGTTATCTTATCAAGATTTTCAAAATATTGCCAGTATACTGCGCCCCAACCCCCTCCGCCCCCTAAAGGGGGAACCTTAGAGTTTTCATTTTTTAGAGTCAGTGTTATGTTTCCCATTTCAGGCTTTACTTTGTCGCCATTAATTTTTGTTTTGAAATAGCCTGTGCCTGCTTCCTGTTTTTCATCTTTGCTATTGATTGTAATGCTCCCTAATTTAATGGTGACATTTTTTCTTCACTCAACCAATCTGTGCCCTGCAGTAACAATGCATAACAGGCTTCGGCAGTGGCTTTAGTTGTGCGCCAGTTATTGGTTTGTTTATTTTTCAACAACCATGTTTTAAGATCGTCGACTGTTTTATTGTCGTTATCTATTTCACTAAAAGCTTCTATCATCATTGCCTGCGATTCGATAGGTGCCTGGTACCACCACCAGCCATGGTTATCCCATTCTTTCCAGTACATTCCCAATTCTTCATTGCTGATGGAGTTCTCTTTTAATGATCGTGTTATTGCCTTTGGTGTAACATTATCATTGGTTCTGTGGAGCGATAGTGCGATCATTGCCTGCATATATTTACTTTGACTGAGCCAGTATTTTTTTGCCTGCTCACGATAATAGTTGTAAGCAGTTTGTATTTCTTTTGCAATTGAATATGCAGGGAAGAAGCTGCGCATGTACAAATAATGGATAGCCATATAGCTAAGATTATTTTGATCAGGTTTTACTTTGTATTTGATTAGATTATCATAGTCTTCCTTTAATCTTTTATCTAAATATTGGACAGCAGTTTGTAAAATGGCATTTATTTTTTGTTCATGTTGTTTTGTGATGGCTTCCAGCTTTTTTAAATGACCGATCCCGGTAATAATATATTGTGTCATGTAACGATCATCACGTCCGCCTTTGAACCATACAAAGCCTCCATTGGAAGCCTGCATATCTTTTAATTTATTAAGAGAAGATTCCAGTTCTTTGCTCATACGGATCATATCAAACAGCAATGCAATATTTTTCTTTTGCTGAGTTTCATTTTGAGCTTCTAAAACCCATGGGGTCTCCTGTAGCAGGACTGATTTTAATTCTTCATTTTTTTGCAGATTGGAAAGCAATGCCCCCTCACCCTTCCCCTCTCCACGGGTGGAGAGGAAATCAGCATCCATCCATTTTTCAAAAACTGCTTTGATCTTTGGTGAAGAGTTTACAATTTTAGAGGAAATGCTGTTGGCATAATAGCGGTTGAAAGTTTGTTCCGAACATTCATAAGGATATTCCATTAAATATGGCAATGCCTGCACTGCATACCATGCAGGGTTAGTAGTAAATTCTGTGGTCAATGAAAAATTTGTTAAGGTTGTACTGGTGCCTGAGTTCAATAATTTTCGGAACGTGAAAATTTTTGTTGTATTCCCTCTTACGGGTAAAGGCATTGTTTCTGTAACCAGCATACGGTTAATAAGAACCGGAATAGCTGCCTCTTCGCCATCAGAAGCCCCCTCCAAACCTCCCCCGGTGGGAGAGGCCTTCGCAACAATTCTATAAACAAGTGCATCGTTATAATTGTAAGGAATTTCAATGCTGAATTTTACAGCAGCGCTTTGTCCTGCAGGAAGTGTAAAAGACTTTGTTGGTATAGCATTCTTAAATAATCCATCAACAGCATTCATTGTTGAGGCATTAAATAATTGCAACTGAGCTTGGCCGATGATTTCTTTATCACTCATGTTTACAACCTTAGCGCTGAATTCTATATGATCGCCTTCTCTTACAAACCTTGGCGCATTGGGCTGCACCATTATTTCCTTTTGTGTGACAATAGTTTTTTCTGCGTAGCCGCTTGCAAGATCTTTGGTATGTGCTAATGTCATCAGTTTCCATTGTGTAAGTGCTTCAGGCATAGTAAAACTGAATTCAATATTGCCATCTTTATCTGTTCTTAACTCAGGAAAGAAAAAAGCTGTTTCATTGAAATTTTTACGAATCTGAATTTGAGATTGATCAATAGGATTTTTATTTTCCAATATTGGTGGAACAATAGTATCTGATTTTAATGTGCCATCAGAAACTTCCTTCTTTTGTTTTTGTTCACTAAAGCCATTAACAACATCATTAAGAGCTGAGGGTGCACTTTGCATCATCACTTCAGATGCTCCGTCTCTTTCAACCATTGAATTATTTCCCCTTAACCTTATTGTATTTTTATAGCCTGGAGAAATTAGTTCATCATATCGTTTTTCTTTCTGTTGTATATATTCCTCATTCCACCATTTTTGAAATGAGGAAATAGAAGTAAAATTTTGAGTACCATTCCAATTGTCATTGCCTGAATAAGTCTGCCAGATATTAAGGGCACTCCAGCTATGAGGCTTAAACTGATCTAAGGATGCATCATACATATTTACCAGCATTTCTGCTGCCGCCTTTTGCCCTTTATCACCGCTTATTTTTACTTTCCATTTTTCTTCGCTGCCAGGCAATGTTTTGTCTCTGAAAGTTGCAAAAGTTATATCAAGTTGCTTATTGGTCCATGGCACCATTACATTCCAGGCATTTGAATAAACCCTGTTGTCCTTTACAAAAAATTGTGACACGCCAAAACCTCCGCGGTCTTCTTCAGTAAC
>JBPCQG010000102.1:0-7114 GCA_050998315.1 Chitinophagaceae bacterium | reverse complement strand
ATCGTAAATTGATTATTAAGCATCCGGATAATTTACCATAATTAAGCCAGTTTATATAATTCAACCGGCTGACTCCATCCCTTTAAGTGTGATACTCCCATAGCAACAGCATTAACCCCATTTACAGAAGCTGCTTCCAGCGCCTCTTTTGAGATCAATATTTTTGATCCGTATGTTTTATTTTCTGATTCTATTCTTGCAGCAAGAATAACTACCCCTCCGGTAATTGAATATTCACTTTTTAAAATAGTTCCTATATTACCTGTAACTGCTTTTCCACAATGAATACCAATACCAATAGTAAATGCATGTAATTCTTTTTTATCTATTGTATCATCCAGCATTTTATTTATTTGAAGGGCTGCATTTACAGCATTTGCTGCAGGGTTAGCTACATTAACAGGAGCGCCGAAAGTTGCCATACAACCATCTCCTAAAAACTGGTTTACAATTCCCTCATACTTGTGTACAACATCAGTAATTATTGCAAAAAAAGTATTTTGAAATGCAACAATTGATTCGGGATCCTGTGTCTCGGCATATGCAGTAAAGTTTCTTATATCAATAAACATAACACTTACAAACCTAAGCTCACTCGGCACTTTACCATCTTTATCCAATAATTCCTGCGCTACTTCTTTTGATATCTGTCTGCTGAATAAATTGAATAATTTGTTTTCATCTTCTACTAAATCAATAGCGCGATGTATCCCTTTTTGGAGTTGGTTAGCCATAAATGCGGCTGCAATTCCGCATAAAAAAAGTAAAGTTCCGGTGGCATAAACAAAATATTTATTGTATATAATTTCCTCAAATATTACAGATGAAGAATCCGCATTTTTATTAATTACATGCAAAAGCGTGTAACTGGTTGCCGAGATTATTCCTGTAACTACGCTTATATAACGGTCAAGATAAAATGCTGATAGAAAAACGATGAGGTAAAACAGGCTAACCATTATTATATCAGATAGTAAAGAGTTATGCTTAAAGTAAACTGTATATATATAGAGCATTACCGTGATAAAAATCAATTCTATAAATGCATTGATATATTTAAAATTTGGATGGATTGATTTGCCAAATTTTAGTGCCCTGTAATGCAATATCCTGTTGGCAATAACTTCATACACAAACAAACCGCCTAACAGTAAAAGAAGAGTATAAGGTAGCTCAAACTGAGTTCCGGTATTTATGGTATCATTTTTTATTAAATAGCTGATCACTGAAATGTATAGTCCGGTAAATAACGCATACGAAGCTAAAATTGCGGCTCTAAGCTTTTCACTTTGCAGTGTTTCCAGTTCAAATTGTTTTGTAAAAGCAACGGTGATTTTCATTACTGTTAAAGCATTAGATTTCAAATATAGAAAATATGCAAGAGATGATAATTACGCAGCATGCTGCAATGCAGGATCTACTTTTCGACTGCTATAGGTTTCAATTTTTCTTAATATCCAAAGTGATAAAAACAGCCACATTAAACCTACACAAAAGCCTGCTAACACATCGCTTGCATAATGCACACCTAAATACACTCTGCTGATACCAATAAAAATAATTAGAAGCATAAATAAAATAGTGAGTGCCCATTTTATCCAGGTTTTTTTTTCTTTTTGCCAAACCAAAAATATAATCAGTCCATAAAAGGTTAAACTCATTAAAGCATGGCCGCTGGGGAAGCTATAGCCCTTTGCTTCTGCAAGTAAAGGAGTTAATGGACGGTTGCGTTGAAAAATAAATTTTAAACAAAACATAAGTAATAAGCTGCTGAATGCTATCACCGGCACTTTAATTGAATACCACCGGTGTTTTTTAATAAATAAAAACCAGGCAATTAAAATTAGGTTAGCAGGTATAAGAAATGTATGTGCTCCTAAAAAAGAAAATGCCTGCATCACATCTGTATTTATATCAGTTACCTGATTTTTAAGAAAATGAAATGCATGCCGGTCAAAGTCTTCTTTTTTTTCTTTAAAAATCATTTTTGCTATGCCAATAAATGCAAACAATGCAGCGCTGAATACGCTAACTGATACTAATATTTGTATTGATAAAAGTGCAATTGCGGCATACAGTCTTTTTACCCCAAGTCGTACATATCGAAGCATACATTAAAAGTAATGAAAAGTTAAGTGGCTTTTTTCTGGCAATTCTCACAAAAGAAACTATATCTTTTTCCTTTACCTGTGTGTTTTGCAGAAACAGCGATTTTGCATGTGGGGCATTTTCTTTTTTTGTAAATAAGCCAGTGTTTTCTAAGCTGGTAATTTTTCTTCCATTCATAAAAATCAAAACTATAATTTCTTGCTTCTTCCACGAGGTTTTTTAATTGTTTGGATTGTAATTCGCTAACTAAGCTTTCAGGATGAATTTTAATCCTGAAGAGTACTTCATTCTTAATTATATTACCAACTCCCGCAAAGATATTTTGATCAAGCAATGCATCACAAACCATTACATCCCTACTTTTTTTAAGAGATGCTAATGCTTTTTTTTGATTCCATTCTTCTGACATCACATCTACTTCCCAATCATAAAATGCATTAGGCTCACCTTCAACAATTTTTATTGAGCAGGTATAAAAATTTATTTCTCCATTTTTAAAAAACAGACTAAGCCTTGGTATTCTTTCAGCTTTTTTTTCATTAACACGGTAACTTCCAAACATTAAAAAATGAATTCTTACAAAGAAATCATCAAGGCAAATGAGAAAATGCTTTCCCCAGCTTTTAAAATCTCTTACTGTTTTATTTTTAAATCTTTCTTTCTCAATTTGAGTGTTGCCGCTAACCTCCAATATTTTCTTTCCTTTAAAAGCTTTAATTTCTTCTTTTAAAATTATCAACGACGGTCCTTCCATTATTAGTGTATTAAATTTTTATTAACGAGACAATGGCAATGACTTTTCTTAAGTCTCCCCTTCCGGGAGATGGAGAGGGCTTTATATTTGCAACATCAATAATATTGCCACCATATTAATAAATCCTATAGAATATTTAAAAGGTGTTGGCCCGCAAAGGGCTGATCTTTTAAAAAAAGAGCTTGGCATTTTTACATTTAAAGATCTTTTGGAACTTTTCCCTTATAGGCATATTGACAAAACACAGGTTACAAAAATTATAAATATTGATGCTGCGGAATATGTGCAGGTAAAAGGGAAGCTTACCCACTTTGATATTATTGGAGAAAAAAGGGGCAGGCGACTCGTGGCTTCTTTGCAGGATGATACAGGAGAATTAGAGTTGGTTTGGTTTCAGGGAATAGGCTGGATACAAAAAACATTAAGCGTCGGCAGCCAATACCTGGTTTTTGGGAAGGCAGGTTTTTTTAATAATCAGCCGCAGATAACTCATCCTGAAATGGAAGTTGTTTCCGGAGAAATAGCGGGGGGCAAAAGTTTTTTAGAACCTATTTATCCAAGTACAGAAAAATTAAAAGAGAGAAGCCTGAGCGGAAGACAAATTAGTAAACTAACATTCAATCTTTTTACGGTATTAAATGAGAAAGAATTACAGGAGAATTTGCCGGATCAAATACTTGATAAGTACAAATTTATTTCACGGTATAAAGCTTTTAAGCAAATACATTTTCCTGCAAATGCTGACGAATATCATAGTGCAGTAAAAAGATTAAAATTTGAAGAATTGTTTTTATCTCAGTTAAGATTAGGCATGTTGCGTTTTGAAAGACACAGTTTTTCCCGGGGATTGGTATTTAACAAAGTTGGAGAATTGTTCAACAGTTTTTATAATAAATATTTACCGTTTCAATTAACGGGCGCACAAAAAAGGGTTTTAAAAGAGATAAGAAAAGATATAGGTAGCGGCAGGCAAATGAACCGGCTTTTACAGGGAGATGTAGGCAGTGGTAAAACTATGGTGGCTTTATTAACTATGCTTATTGCTGCGGATAATTCCCGCCCTTCTGACGGACAAGGTTTTCAAAGTTGTTTGATGGCGCCAACAGAAATTTTAGCTCATCAACATTATAACAGTATTACAAAGCTTTTGAAAGATATGCCTGTTATTGTGAAATTACATACGGGCTCATCTTCTGCCAAACAAAGAAAAGAAGTTTTACAAATGTGTGAGGGTGGTGAAGTGCATATTTTAATTGGTACACATGCAGTTATTGAAAATACAGTACAGTTTAAAAATTTAGGATTGGCAATTGTAGATGAGCAGCATAGGTTTGGTGTTGAGCAGCGGGCAAAGCTTTGGAAAAAAAATGAGACCCATCCCCATATTTTAGTTATGACAGCAACACCAATCCCCAGAACGCTTGCCCTTACGGCTTACGGCGATCTTGATTATAGTATTATGGATGAAATGCCCCCGGGCAGGCATCCAATTACCACCGTTCATCGTTATGAATATACGAGACCACAGGTAATGGATTTTATAAAAGAGGAAATAAAAAAAGGACGACAGGCATATATTATCTACCCTTTAATAGAAGAATCTGCAAAAATGGATTTTGAAAATTTAATGAAAGGATATGAAGAAGTAAAAGCGTTTTTTCCTGAGCCAGCCTATTGGATAAGCATGGTACATGGCAGGATGAAAGCTGCACAAAAGGAAGCCAACATGAAGCGCTTTGTAAAAGGGGAGACACAAATAATGGTTTCAACCACTGTTATAGAAGTTGGTGTAGATGTACCCAATGCCTCCGTAATGATAATCGAAAGCGCTGAAAAATTCGGGTTACCCCAATTACACCAGCTAAGAGGCAGAGTAGGGCGCGGTAGTGAAAAAAGCTTTTGCATATTATTAACCTCCACAAAAATTTCAGGGGAGGCGAGGCAGCGTTTAAAAATAATGTGCGACACAAATGATGGTTTTAAAATAGCAGAGAAAGACCTGGAAATACGTGGTCCAGGTGATATTGAGGGAACCAAACAAAGTGGTGTGTTGGATTTTAAACTTGCCAATATTGTTACTGATAAAGCGTTATTGGAAGAGGCCAGAGAGATTGCTGAAAAGATTATTGAGAAGGATGGGGAATTGAGTTCACCGGAAAATTTTCGGTTAAAGAACTTTCTTCAATTACAAAAAGGGAAAACAATGTGGAGCAAAATTTCGTGAATGTTAAGGAGGAATTAAAACCAATTATGCATACTGCGTTTTACAAACTTCTGTAATCTTAGTTTCGTAAATTTAGCACCTGGTATCGCTTAATTCCGACTTAGAAAATCTGGTAGATATTTTGAATCTTTAATTCGTACATTGGTAAAAAATAGTTTCTTTTGAAATTTTTCAAATTATTTTCTTTTATCCTTTTATCAGCAAATTTATTTGTTACCGGCAATGCATTTTCTCAAACTGAATTTATTGAGAATAAAGGGCAGTGGGATAAACAGGTTAAGTTTATGACCCATGCAGGGAATGGCGCTTTTTTTCTGCAGAATAAAGGTTTTACCGTATTGCAACATGATGCTAAAGATTTCGAAAAACTAATACACAATAAAGATCACGGCAAGCATATTCAAAATGCAAACCGTGTACAAAAGATATTGCATTCTCATGCATATGCTGTACAGTTTATTGGCGCTAATAATAACGCAGAGATCATTCCCGATAAAGCTTTGCCCTCTGTAAATAATTATTTTATTGGGAACGATAAAAGTAAATGGGCAGCTGATTGTAAAATTTATGGAGGTGTTACTTATAAAAATGTGTATCCAAATATAGATGTAAGATATTATTCGGATGCAGGCGCAAGACTAAAATATGATATAATTGTTCATCCCGGTGGTGATATAAATAAGATCGCCTTACAGTATAAAGGCGCTGAAAATCTTTCTATAAAAGATAAGGAGCTTGTAATTAAAACCTCAGTTGGAGATAATAAGGAGCTTTCTCCATACACGTACCAGGTAATAGATAACGGGCGTAAAGAAGTTGAAACTAAATATATAATTAATGGTGATATAGTTAGATTTAAAGTAAAAGATCATTCCGATAAAAACACTCTTATTATTGATCCAACTTTAAAGTTTTTTACATATTCAGGAAGTACAACTGATAATTGGGGCTTTACTGCAACCTATGGTCCGGATGGAAGTT
Organism: Chitinophagaceae bacterium; assembly: GCA_050998315.1. Classification (GTDB taxonomy): domain Bacteria; phylum Bacteroidota; class Bacteroidia; order Chitinophagales; family Chitinophagaceae; genus Ginsengibacter. The sequence goes on along the minus strand of JBPCQG010000102.1, from coordinate 1,046 downwards.
TTTTTTCCGGGGGAATTGCATATGGCACTGGCTTTCCCGTTTCTCTGGGTGCTTATCAAACTACTTATGGAGGGGGTGAAAAGGATATTTCAATAATGAAGCTTACACCTGATGGAAAAAACCGTGTTTACGCTACATATATTGGTGGTAGTGGAAATGAACAACCTCATAGCATTATTGTAGATCCGCAGGGAAATTTAATATTTGCGGGAAGAACCAATTCCCACAACTATCCCATAACTACTGCACCTCCAGTTTCAGGAGGAGCTATGGATATTGTAGTAACTAAATTAAGTGCTGCAGGCAATGCTTTAATTGGGTCTATGAGAATTGGTGGAAGTGGTAATGATGGCGTTAATATAACAGATGATGAGGCAGTAGGAATGAAAACTTTAAAAAGAAATTATGGGGATGATGCAAGAAGTGAAGTGATATTGGATGGTGCCGGTAATATTTATGTGGCTTCCTGTGCATCATCTGCAAATTTTCCTGTTACTCCGGGGGTGGTTCAAAAAACTTTAGGAGGCAACCAGGATGGTGTTGTATTAAAGCTTAACTCAAATTGTAATGCAGTAATATGGAGCACTTATTTGGGCGGTACAGAAGATGATGCTTCTTATGTATTGGCTTTGGGAAATAATAATAATTTGTATGTAGCCGGCGGTACAGCAAGCAATAATATAGCCTCTATTTCTGCCTCTGGTGTACTCAGTACTACCAACTCCGGTGGTGCCTGCGACGGGTTTGTTGTAGAATTAACTAATGATGGAACAAGTGCGATAAGAGGAACTTATCTTGGTACTTCATCCGCAGACCAAGTGTATGGAATAGAAACTGATAAAACAGGCAATGTATATGTAGTGGGTACTACAGAAGGAAGTTGGCCTGTAGTAAATGCAGCCTATTCAAACCCAAATAGTAAACAATTTATTTCCAAACTTGATCCAAATCTCAGCAGATATATTTATTCAACTGTATTTGGTTCAGGTTCGCCACTGCCCAATATTTCTCCTACTGCTTTTTTAGTAGACCGGTGTGAAAACGTT
>JBPCQG010000101.1:0-2693 GCA_050998315.1 Chitinophagaceae bacterium | reverse complement strand
GTTGATCTCTACTTCAGCACATTTGTAAAAAGTATGGGAAGCATAGGTGCATTTATTGCTGGTCCAAAAAAAGTTATGACCTATTTAAGGTATAATGTACGCTCACAAATTTTTGCAAAGAGCCTGCCCATGCTAATTGTAGAAGGCATGATAAAAAGAATGGAAATGCTTAAGACCATGCCTGAGCTACGGGAAAAACTATGGCATAACGTAAACAAACTTCAAAAAGGATTAAGAGAAAAAGGATTGGATATTGGAACAACGAAGAGCCCTGTAACACCTGTAATTATGAAAGGAGATCTGCCGCAGGCTACCGGGATGTTAATGGATCTTAGGGAAAACTATAATATTTTTTGTTCAGTAGTTGTATTTCCTGTACTTCCAAAGGGACAAATAATTTTTCGTCTTATACCTACTGCCGCACATTCTGATGAAGATACCGACCTTACATTAAAAGCTTTTGAAGAAACAAAAAAGAAATTAGATGCAGGCGCTTACAATGCAAAAGATATCCCTGATATGGCAGATACAGGTAAAGGAATGGTAGGAGAAATGTGATTATTCCTTCACATCAAACCAAACTTTTTTATTTTTATTCCAATCACCATTGTAATTGATAGTTAGCTCTTCCTCCTTTTCTATTGTTTTAATTGCCTTTATTTGAATGGTTTCTTCTTCAAAGTTCATAAAGTAGTCGCAATTGCTTTTGTAACTATGATTGTACATTGAAATATAACCAAGAGCAATACAACATTTACCTGTTTTCTTTCCCCATTCAAAAATATAATCGTGCAATAAAGTTTTATCAAGATAAATTCTATCTTTTTTGTTCATTACAATTACTGGTGCTTCTTCAATAATTGTATTTGCGGGAATTCTTTTTTTTGTAAATACCGCTCTGCCTTTATTTTCGGTACTTTTTAAATATAACCAGTCCTTTATCATATTATTAAACAGTTGGGTAAATTAAAATAAATTAAATTGCAAAATAATCTAAACCACCGGTAAAATATAAGCGTTAATGGCGATAGACACTGAAAAAGTATTACTGCAGGATCAGTATGAGGAAGTAATTGCATCTGGTGACGAAAACATTATACATCAATTTTTGGATGAGCAAAATATAAGTGATGTTGCTGATCTTATATATGAAAATGAAGACCAGGAAGCCTATATTTTATCCCGTCTCTCCATCCACCGGGCAGCAAGTTTATTTAAGATTTTAGAGCATCCAACACAGGAAAAGATCATCCAGGAACTTCCCCCGTCAAAAACTGCTGAACTCTTAAATGAACTGCCACCTGATGACCGCACCTCTTTTTTGGAGGATTTACCAAATGAAGTAGTGAGAGAACTACTTAAAACTTTAAATCCTGAGGAAAGAAGAATTACACTTTCACTTCTTGGCTACCCTGAAAACAGTGTTGGACGGCTCATGACACCGGATTATATTTATGTTCATGAAAATAATACCGTACAGGAGGTATTGAATATAATACGCAGGGTGGGAAAGAATAGTGAAACGATCGATGTGATCTACGTAATAAATGATAAAGGAGAATTGCTCGATGATATAAGAATCAGAGAATTTATTTTATCCGATGCGGAAATAATGGTTTCTGAGTTAATGGATGACAGAGTTATTTCCTTGAATGTAAATGATGATCAGGAGGTGGCGTATGACGTTTTTAAAATGAATAACCGGGTTGCATTACCTGTAACAAGTGAAACGAAAAAACTCCTTGGTATTGTTACTATTGATGATGTTTTGTGGGTGGCGGGTGAAGAGTTTAGTGAAGATATTCAAAGAATAGGAGGTACAGAGGCATTAGAACAACCGTATCTTGAGATGCCATTGTTTCAGCTTTATAAAAAAAGGATCATTTGGCTTTTTATATTATTTATTGGAGGATTAATGACCATATCAGCTATGCATTATTTTGAAGATATGATAGCAAAAGTCACTATGTTAGCCTCATTCATACCTATAATAATAGCCAGCGGTGGTAATAGTGGTTCCCAGGCCGCTACGTTGATTATACAGGCAATGGCACTGGGTGAAATTAGCCTGAAAGATTGGTGGCGGATTGTCAGGCGGGAAATAATTTCAGGCTTATTACTAGGCAGTACATTGGCACTCTTAGGAATAGCTATTATTTTAATTTGGCATTTTTTTTCTGATGTTTTTGGTGAATATTATTTAAGTATTGCTTTAACCATAGGGTTATCTATCATGGGTGTTGTTCTTTGGGGAACATTAATTGGTTCTATGCTTCCTCTTATCTTAAAAAGATTAGGTGCTGACCCTGCAGCTTCTTCAACACCTTTTGTAGCAACACTGGTTGATGTAACAGGATTAATTATTTATTTTTCAGTTGCTGTTATTGTACTTTCAGGAAAACTTCTCTAACAGAGAATTGAATTTGGAAGTTGTTATTTTTGCTTCATCCTTAATAATTTATTTAAAATATGTGCGGAATTGTAGGATATATTGGACCAAGAGAAGCCTATCCGATAATTATTACCGGTCTTAAAAGGCAGGAGTATCGTGGGTACGATAGCACCGGTGTGGCTTTGATAAATGGAGATGGGCTGCGGGTTTATAAAAAGAAAGGTAAGGTTGCTGAACTGGAAGAATCATTACTAGGCAAACCTTTAAGCGCTCACATTGGCATTGGGCATACACGCTGGGC
>JBPCQG010000081.1:0-10292 GCA_050998315.1 Chitinophagaceae bacterium | reverse complement strand
GATCAAGAGGGCTGAGTGGTTTGCATTGGTTTGTAGTAGGAAGCATGTTAGGTGGTGGTGGAAGAGGTGGTGGTTTTGGGGGTGGCGGTTTTGGCGGCGGGGGAGGAGGTGGTTTTGGCGGGTTTGGTGGTGGTTCAGGCGGCGGCGGGGGAGCCAGCGGAGGATGGTAACATCTGCAAAATTATTCTTCTATAGCCATTACATTTTGTGAATGGACTGTCGCAACGGCTCGCGAGTTTTATGCACTTGCTTTTTTGAGATTATCGGTTTAGTAAAGATTTTATTTTTCTTACAAATAAATTCTTCATATTTCTTAAGATGAATTTTTGCGAGATGAGGATAATAAGAAATACATGCTTTCTTATTTTATAGTTAGATTTTTCAATACAAAATTCTTCATATAATTTTTTCCATTTTTCATGTGTGTATAAAAAGCGTTGATTAAACTTATGTGTTATGCTTTCTGGAATTAAAATACCTAATTGTTCGGGGCTTGCTATAATAAAATTATCAATGATACTTAAAAGCGATAGAGAAATTATATTAATTGGTGTTTGATAAAAATATTTAATGTCTAAATTCAATCCCTTTTTTTTCGCATAAGCGTACCAAATATATTGTTCCGGTGTAAATCGTGTATTCCATGTATTATCTCTAAAAGGGTTATTTATAAACCCGGTATTATATGGAAAAGCCCTGGTGGTTTCAGGCTCCGGCTGAAGAGGAATATCCCATAAATCCAGGAGATCAGCTGTATATCCAACCTGGAACAAGTCACTCATATGAAATAAAAGTGGGATTTTCTCCGGATCTCTTGAAACATATGTTGGAACAAGAATACGATGTTTAAAAAAAGGGTATTTATTAACCTCAGTATATTTATGCAGTAAGGAGAAAAAAGAAGTATTTTCTAATTTAAAATCACCCCGTATTTTAATAGCGTATTTACGCGATGCCTCTTTAAGACCATTGTACGTTGAAACGATTTGCCGGTTATTGTTGTTTAAGTGATTCTTAAGTTCATAATCATTATAGCTTATCGCACCGGGATCCTCGTTAAAGATAATCTTGTCGTAAAAAAGATGACTGCAGTCACTACCTTTCCAGGTTGAGATTATAATCTCTGCATCCGGAAGAACTTGTTTTAAGCTTTCCAGGCAATGTAATGTTTTTTGATTTTCATAAGCTTCGTCAGGCTTTCCGATAATGGGCCCCTGAACAATTACAGAAAAATCTTTTGAAGTCATTAATTTTTGAATGAGAATTTATTTAAGTACTTCTCTAAATCTTCGGGTGTTCCCAAACCATGCATTTGGTTAAACTCAATATTATAGATTCCAATTTGCTTGCCCTCTTTAATTAAATAATTGTAAACAGGGCAGGTGTAAAATTCATTATTCACCCTGTCATTATTGATGATCATATCAATAGCACCATTTACAAAATCGCTTCCCTTAGTAAAAAAATAAATGCCTACTGTCGCAAATTCTGATATTGCTTTTTTTTCCTGTACTTCAACAACAAGTGCTTCATTATTTATACGTGCAAATGACCATTTAGGATTTTTTTCAGTATCAGTAAACGTTAGAATGGAACCATCAAGATTTTTATGTAAGCAGTCATCAATAAATTTATTAATATCGGTATCTACCAACTGATCGGAATTTGCAATAAGCAAAGGTAAGTTGTTACTTATACTTTCCCTGGCAAACAAAACCGTACATGCTGTGCCTTCCGTTAGTGTATCAATACCTATAAAAGACACATCGTATGAAGACGACAGCTGTTTTACAACGCCTGCTTCCTGGTGTAAATGTTCGCTTCTTCCAATTAAAATATAGTGTGCATCAGGATGATATAAATTCTCAATAACTCTGGCTATCATTGGCTTTCCGGCAACATCAATAAATGGTTTAGGCTTTTTATAACCTTCTTTCACAAATCGGCTCCCAGAACCTGCCATCGGTATCACTACATTTATCATTACGTATCAGAACTTACTATTAATCAAAATATTTATCATTATTTGCGCCTGGGATTTTTACTACAATGGTAGTTACATCAGTTACTGCTTTAAAATCTGTAGAAACCCCCGGATCAAGTTTTATAATTGCCCCATCACCATATTGAACACCATTCATTTCCACTATTCCTTTTTGTACAACAGTAATTTCAGTTGCTAATTTATGATGATGTTTTTTTTCAAAGTCACCGGATTGATAATGCTTAATACCGACTTCAACTTCATTTGTTTTGAAAACTGTTGGTTCAAAATTTCCAACAAACCAACCTTTAATCATTTCGTCTAAAAGAAATGTTTCAGCTTTCGGGTTCATTTGCAGGATATATTATTTTTTCAAATTTATTAACCATTTGCGGGGAGTAAAAAGAATGATAATGCTCTGGTGTTATAGGGTAAGTGATTACTTTTTTGTTTCGTAAAACGTACTCATTGAGTGTAGGGGAAATATAATAGTTGCCATCCAGGTGTACATCATTTTTTATCACCTGGAAGGCACATTCGAAGAAAAGTGATGCGTTGGCAAAATAATAATACCCTGCTATGGCATTCGTGCTTATAGGATTTTTTTCAGCAGTCTGTACTACATTTCCCTTTTCTGTACGTGCATAAGACCACCTTGGATGAACTGAATTAAAAGTTACAAGACCTGCATCTGCATTATTGGTAAGCCAAAAATTATAAATATCATTAAAGTTTTCTTCAATTATCTGATCTCCGTTCAATATAACTAAGCTATCATCATCATCAATTTTTTCTATTGCCATTAAAACACTGCATAAACCACCCTTTGTACTTTTTTTAAGTATAACAATTTCGCATTCCGGAGATAATAAACGTAATGTATTATCTAAGTGAAATTTTACTGCATCATGGTCATTGATAATAAAAATAAATTTGCATTGCACAGATACATTTTTAATATTTTCAATAACATGCTGAATCATCGGCATACCCTTTATGTCAATTAAGGGCTTAGGATAAGTGTATCCGGAATTTATAAACAGTTCAGATGATCCTGCAAGAGGAATAATAATTTTAAGCATGTTCTATCTCATTAATTCGATTTTTAATCTTGTAATAATCAACATCCCCCGGGTGCTCAACTTTTAGCAGGTTAGCGCCGGATGCTAATGCAGCTTTTATACCTTTATCATTATCCTCAACAATCAGGCATTCTTCAGGCGACAGATTCATTTTTTGCATAGCTGTAATATATATCTCCGGATCAGGCTTACTTTTTATCACATCTTCATTTGATAAAAAGAAGTCAATATATTTAGCAAGCCCTGCCTTCTCCATCATCACATCGATGGTTTTTCTAACTGAATTAGAACCGACAGCAAGCCTGAAACCTTCTGCGCTCAATTTTGCAAGGGCATACTGATGTTGAAAAATCGGTTTACATTTCGTGTACACAATTTCCATGGTGTATTGTTGCTTGAGTTCATTTACAAACTCATGAAGCTTTTGGGGAAAACCTCCTTCAAGACTCAACATTTCTAATTTCTTTTTGGTAGGTAACCCATCAAATGTTACTAAATGGTCGTACCTGCTTATTTCTAATCCAAAAAGTTTCAAAGCTGTATTTAATGCTTCATAGTGCCATTCTTTTGCATCAATGAGCACTCCATCCATATCAAAAATAATTGCTTTTATTTTCATTTCACATCATTGAAAAATAGTTGTGCTTCTTCAGGAATATCGGTACACAATAATACATCATCAGCATGGTGAAGGCTATTTTTTTTAAGTTGCTTCCACAATTCTAAATGGTCCCGTCTATGCAGTTCGGGAGATACAATAGCAACCTGTTTGTTTTTGTCTAAATGTTCTTCTATTAATTTGTTTGAATACCAGGTGTTATGAAAAGCATCAAGCCATATTCCCGAACAGTCATCATAAAATGCGGGATGTAACTCATACTCACTTTGACGGCTGTAAAACCTTATACCTTTTTTTATATATCCGATGGTATCAGGAATAGCCATATCAAAAACAAAATAATTATGAATATTATACAACTCTAACAACTTAAATAATTCATCCTGCAGTCCGTCCGCTTTTATATTTAACGCTAAAGTGAGAGATTGAGTGTATTGCTTATAAATTGAAAAGAATTCATCAGCAATGATACAATTACTGTTTGCAATATCGTGAGAAATAACCAGGTTGCCGGTATAGTCACGCAAATCTGTCTCCGTGCCAAAATTCAGCGAAAAAGATCTTTCAAAAGCAACATTCGTATTTTTTTCTTTTTCAATTTTCCAATATCCCCGGTGACTAATAATTTGCATAATATCTACAAGATTCTTTTTATTTATTGGTCATCCAATTCTGCGTAATGCTTCCTGAAATAATTAAAGTATTAAATATTATATACAGGACTTCCTTGAAAATAAGAAATATTGTGAGAAACTACAGTAATTATTCTGGTTTTTAGTATGTTCCATAAACATGGATTAAAATGGGATATAGAAAATTCATTAATACTATAAATTTGGATTCTAACTATTTCTTTAACCCATTTATATAATCTGCGAGTTGTTTATTTCCCTCTTCCCTTTTTGCTTTGCTGAGTTTATTAAATGCATTTTTAAAAAGAGGATCAAGAAAACTTTTATACTCTTCGGGGATGGTATTTCGATACGTAAATATCATATCAACCGCTAATTTCACTTTAGCCGTATCGGATACCTTTGTAAGGTAGTTTGCAAATAGACCGCTCATTAATATTTTATCATCACCTGAAGATTCATTATTATACTCATTCGCAATAAAATCAAAATCAGCTTCGGTGCCTTTTGCCATAAGAGTTTGAGAGACAATAAGCCCTAATTTACCTCTGGCATCATTGCTGTATTTTTTTGCAAAAGTGTAAGCGTTCGCAGGGTCTAACATTATTAAACCTTGTAATGCCGCGCCGGAAACTGAATATGATGAGTCATCTGCCCATTTTGTGAATTGGGTTATATATTTTTTATCTTTTAAAAATGCTAATAATTCAATAGCCTTGGTTCTAACTTTTTTGGAGGGATCGTTTTCTGCAAGTCTTTCAAATTTATTAATGTCTTCGTCTGTTATCAATTCTTTTTTTTCCTGAAATGATTCTAATGTATATAATCTCAATCCTTCAAATTTATCCTCTAACCCTTCCCCAAGCTGTTTCATTTTATTTTTCGAGAAGGCATTCAATGCTTCCTTCCTATCTAAATAATTCCCGGCATGCTTCCATTGCTCTATCCAGTTCTCAGGCGATTTTTTGTCGGTTTTGTCAGCTAATAATATTTTATCAGCATCTACATTTATTAAGGTTGGTTTAGTAACGGTATTAAAAACAAACGTGTCTGTCTTATTTTCTATCCACACATTGTATCTACTTTTATTTACCCCGTTAAACACATCTATGGCAACCGGTAAACGAAATATTTTACCGGTGTTTTGGGTTTGTTCAGTTATTACATAAGCCTTACCATTTGTATAACTGTAATTAATTTTTAGTTGTGGATGCCCGCTTCCAAAATACCATTGGTTCCAAAACCAGTTTAAGTCCTGTCCCGTTACCTCTTCAAAAGCAAAACGTAACTGATGAGCTTCTGCGTTTTTAAATTTATAATCTGTAAGGTATTTATTGAGTGACTTAAAAAATGCACTGTCGCCGACATATTTACGCAACATATGTAAAATTGTACCTCCCTTCTCATAGCTTACATTGTCAAACACATCTTCTTTATTTGCATAATAAAACCGAACGAGATCTTTTTTTGAATTGTCCGGGTTATTTAGATATCTCTGCCTGTGCTCTTCTATGTGTTCTTCAGCCGCATCTTTACCATAGCGATTTTCAATCCATAAGGTTTCGCTGTAATCTGCAAAAGATTCACTCAGTGTTATATTGCTCCAGTTTTCCGGTGTTACCAAATTGCCAAACCAATGATGAAATAATTCATGACTAACATATTCCTCATATTTATTTCCATCAGTTAATTCACGGGCATTTTGTTGCAACACATCACTGTGCAAAGTAGCGGAAGTATTTTCCATTGCACCGCTTACATAATCTCTTGCTGTAATTTGTGAGTATTTCGGCCATTGGTATGCTATGCCTGTTATCTTCTCATAAAATGCCATCATAGCGGGAGTTTCACCAAATATTTTTCGGGCAACAGGAGCATATTCTTTTTCTACATAATAGCTTACCTCTTTCCCTTTATAGTTGTCTTTAATGATTGCATAATCGCCTACCCCCATAAAAAATAAATATGGTGAATGAGGCAGGTCCATCTTCCAATAATCAGTTCTCGTACCATCTAAATTTTTCTTTTGGCTGATAAGTGATCCATTGCTAAGTGTTATAAATTTAGCAGGCACCGTCATATAAATCTCCTGTGTTGTTTTTTGATTTGGCTTATCAATGGTAGGAAACCAGGCACTGTTAGATTCACTTTCTCCCTGTGTCCAGATTTGAGTCGGTTTGTTTTTGTCTTCGCCTTTAGGATTAATAAAATATAAACCCTTTGCGTTAGTAATTGCGGTGCTGCCTTTTACAATAAGCTCATTTGGTTTAGATATATAATCGATATAAATGGTATAATTCTCTCCTGCTTTATATAATTTATTAAGTGATATTTTTAAAATCATTCCGTCATATTTATATTGCAAGGCAGATTTAGAATTTCCTTTTATTAAATTAATTTCTTTTATATCCATTCCCTTGGCATCCAGAGATAGTGAATCAGTTGGATAAAAATGAGGGTGAAGGGTCAACCATTCTTTGCCGTAAAGCCACTGCTTGTCATAATCAAATTTTACATCAAGTTTAGTATGAACAAGATCATTGATCCTTGTATTTGAGCCACGATAAACATTTTTCAGGGAAAGTTCCTCCTCCGTTTGCGCCTTCATTAAAAAGGGGATTGTAATAAATAACAGGAGAAACAAAAATAATTTCATAATAAATTTTTGGTGTCAAAATTAATCGAGCTAAATTAAAACGATGCGATTTTTAGATGGAAGGTATGTAGTAAGGTATATTAAATTAAATTTGCGGTATTCTTTTAAGACTTATGAAGTATTTTTTAACAAGCCTTATTTGTGCTCTCAGTTTTTTCGTTGTAAATGCCCAGCAAAACCGCTTCATTTATTTACAAACGGAAAACAAGCAACCATTTTTTGTCAAGCTTAATAACAAAGTTTTAAATTCTTATCCATTAGGATATTTGATTATTCCAAAGTTGGATGATGGAATTTACAGTTTGGTAATTGGATTTACTGGAAGTAATTACGAGATGGAATTTAATTGCTCAATAAAGAATAAAGATGTGGGGTTTATGATTAAAAATATAGCTGAAAAACAGTGGCAGCTTTTAAATGTACAAACTCTTAATGTCATTATTCCGGGTGATGTTAATACAAAGCCTTTCACTGCTTATGAAAAAGAGACCGATCCGTTTTCGACAATGCTTGCCAATGCAGTTAATGACTCAACCATTTTACGAAAAGATATCGCAAAGGAGAATAATTCCGAAAAATCTACTGACCCTAGTCAAAAAGATACAGCCAATAGTGTTGCCTTAAATAGCGATGTTATAATTGCAAAGCCGGATACAATTCAAAAGATTCTTTCAAACGAAGTGACACTCTCTAAACCCAATAATACATCAGTGAGCGACTCCACTAAATCAGACATTGTTAAAGAAATACTTTCTAAAAAACCAGATGAAATTAATCAAAAAGACACAGTTAATGCTATTGTTACAAACACTGGTGGTATTCTTTCAAAACCAGATAGTACATTAATTAGTAAGTCAGGTAAAAAAGACATAGTTGCAGAAACACCTCCTGACAAATCTAATGAACTAAATCAACAAGATACAGTCCAAACAATAATCCCTGGCGAAGTTTTAGTTGCTAAATCACAAAAGAAAAAGCCAGAAAAAGATGACCGGGCTTTACAGGATTCTTCAGTTGTAGAAAGAGAAATAATAAAAATTATTCCTGAAAAAATTGGTGCGAATAAAGATACAGTGCAACATACGAATTCAAATAATGAGAAAACACTTTTACGATCAGTTATAAAAAGAAGATTGAAGAAGAATAATAAGGATGGAATAGAAATGATTTATATAGATGACTATGGTGATGCAACGGATACTATAAGAATTCTAATACCTTCTGATAAAACCGTAAAGAAAGTGGAAGAAGTAAAAATTACTGAACCGAATGTTTCTTCTCCCACAATTCAAAATCCCAGTAAACAAATAGATTTACCAAACGAGACGAATAAAACGGATTCTAAAATTCTGGAAAAGGAAAAGGAGATACCTAAGGAATCAAATAAAGAGCCTCTTCTAAAATCTGTAATGATAAATTCTGATTGTAAAAAATTTTCAACAGATGAAGATTTTTTAAAGCTTAGGAAAAAAATGGTTACAGAAAAAAATGATGAGGGTATGATAAAAGTTGCTAAAAAGAATTTTAAAACCAAATGCTTTACAACTGAACAAATAAAAAATTTGAGCGTTTTGTTTATAAAAGATGATGGAAAGTATATGTTCTTTGATACTGCATATCCGTTTGTTTCAGATAGTGATTTGTATCCTGCTTTAGAAAAACAATTATCAGATATTTATTATATCACACGTTTCAGAGCGATGATTCATAAATAGGTTTGCATGCCTCGATATTTTATAGAAGTTTTCTACAAAGGCACTAATTATTCAGGCTTCCAAATACAACAAAACGCAAATTCAATTCAGGCAGAAGTTGAAAAAGCTCTGAGAGTATTTTATAAAAAAGATTTTGAATTAACCGGTTCGTCGCGTACAGATGCAGGTGTGCATGCATTGCAAAATTTTTTTCATTTTGATTTTGAAAATGCCTCTAAACAATTAGAGTCTTCAAAAGTCTCCCCTATGTGGGGAGATTTAGAGGGGGCTTTATACAATCTAAATGCATTGCTTCCGAAAGATATTGTAATTAGAAAAATATTTGTTGTTAAAGATAATGCTCATTGCAGGTTTGATGCAATAAGCAGGGAGTATAAATATTTTATTTATCAGCAAAAGGATCCGTTTCTCCAGGATAGAGCTTTTTATTATCCTTTTAAAGTTGAAATAGATAAATTAAACGAAGCTGCTCAACAAATAATTAAAGTTGAAGATTTTATTGCCTTCTCAAAACGAAATACGCAGGTAAAAAATTTTTTATGTAAAGTGGAACAAAGTGAATGGTATATTGAAAAAAATACAATTATTTATAAAGTTGTTGCCAATCGTTTTTTAAGAGGAATGGTGAAAGGATTAGTAGGTACTATGCTTCGGGTTGGTACTAAGAAAATTTCTATACAGGAATTCTTGAGCATTATCGAAAATAAAGACTCCGACAAAGCGGATTTTTCACCCCCATCTCACGGACTTTTTTTAACCAGGGTTGAATATAATTTCGAATCAGTTATCTATCATTAATAAAAATTTTGTTTATAAATTCTTAACAAAATATCTTTCAAAACCTTTGGGTTGTAATAATATCTCAACGTATCTTTGCATCCGCTTTGAAAAAAAGCAAAAAATCTTTTCCATAAAAAAATAAAAACTGCTAATGAAGATTTCTAAAATAGTTTAGAAATATTTGGCAGCGCAGATAAAGGCTCTTACTTTTGCACTCCCAAATAAAAATGGGAGGTCAAGAATTGGCCAAAAGATCTTTGAAAGTTTGGAAGCAACAGCATAGAATTTTTAATTCTAACACAAGGTAATGTTAAGCGTAATTTTTTAGAATTTGACGTTAATTTTCGAGAGAGAATTTACAAGTCAGATCAAACATCATTTACAATGGAGAGTTTGATCCTGGCTCAGGATGAACGCTAGCGGCAGGCTTAATACATGCAAGTCGTGGGGCAGCGGGGGTAGCAATACCCGCCGGCGACCGGCAAACGGGTGCGGAACACGTACGCAACCTTCCTTTAACTGGAGAATAGCCCCTCGAAAGAGGGATTAATACTCCGTAACATGATGGTAAGGCATCTTATTATTATTATAGCTCCGGCGGTTAAAGATGGGCGTGCGCCTGATTAGGTAGTTGGCGGGGTAACGGCCCACCAAGCCTTCGATCAGTAACTGGTGTGAGAGCACGACCAGTCACACGGGCACTTAGACACGGGCCCGACTCCTACGGGAGGCAGCAGTAAGGAATATTGGTCAATGGACGCAAGTCTGAACCAGCCATGCCGCGTGGAGGATTAAGGCCCTCTGGGTTGTAAACTCCTTTTATC